>JANLTU010000099.1:0-17268 GCA_031363085.1 Gammaproteobacteria bacterium | reverse complement strand
ACGAACTCCACACCTTTGCCGTGATCCCCAAACGATGGGTGGTGGAGCGGTCCTTTGCTTGGCTGGAAAAGTGTCGGAGGCTCTGGAAAAACTGCGAACGTAAACTCAATACCAGCCTGCAATTCGTGAACTTGGCATTCCGGGCTCTACTGCTGCGAAAATATTGAACAGGCTCTGAGCGATCCTCCGACAATATGCAATCCAGCGCTGCGTGGCTGGATGATTTACTACAGTTGTTTCCACGGTTCCGTAGTGGTTCCTGTTTGGCGACACCTGGAGGGCACAGGCACACGGGCGATAGCGCGATTGCTCCAGTTGACGCGCGCTTGACAGCTTGTACCGCGCGGCGCGCGCGAGTAAGATACGCGCTGTTTTTAGCGACCTGAAAGCAACATGACGAGGAACAGTAACGAGATGGCCACGAGCGCACAACCCAAACAAGATGTCGTGAAACAGTATCAACGTGATCCCAAAGACACCGGCTCGCCCGAAGTGCAGGTCGCGTTGCTGACCAATCGCATTGAAGGTTTATCCGGTCATTTCAAGGCGAACACGCACGATCATCATTCGCGCCAGGGTTTGTTGCGGATGGTCAATCGGCGCCGCAAGTTGCTCGACTACTTGAAGCGCTCCGATTTGCCGCGCTACCGCGAGGTGATTTCGCGCCTCGGCTTACGCAAGTAGCATCCACGCCGCCGCCCTTATGGGCGGCGCGCTTTTTGAACTCCACATAACTTAAGAAGCCGCCCACCCATGGACTTGACTTTAAACCCGATCAGCAAAGTATTTCAGTACGGCAATCAAACGGTCAAACTCGAAACCGGCGCGATTGCGCGTCAGGCCAGTGGCGCGGTCATGGCCAGCATCGGCGACACCGTGGTGTTGGTGGCGGCCGTTGCGAACCGAGAAGCAGCGCCTGGTCGTGACTTTTTTCCGCTCACGGTTGATTATCAAGAACGCACTTATGCCGCAGGTAAAATCCCCGGCGGATTCTTCAAGCGTGAAGGTCGTCCCTCCGAGAAAGAGACGCTCACCAGCCGGCTGATTGATCGCCCGATTCGTCCGCTGTTCCCCAAAGGCTTTACCAACGAAGTGCAAATCGTCGCCACGGTCATGTCGCTGGATGCGGACATCGATCCCGACATCGTTGCGATGATCGGTGCCTCGGCGGCGTTGGCAATTTCCGGTGCACCGTTCAATGGACCGATTGGCGCGGCGCGCGTTGGTTACAAAGACGGGCAATACCTGTTGAATCCGACCTTGAGTCAGTTAACGGACTCGGCGCTGGATCTGGTGGTCGCGGGCACCGAAGGCGCGGTGTTGATGGTTGAATCCGAAGCCAAGGAATTGAGTGAAGACGTCATGCTTGGCGCTGTCATGTTTGGCCATGAACAAATGCAAGTGGTGATTAAAGCCATCCGCGAATTGGCGCAATCGGTCGGCACTGCGAAATGGACCTGGCAGGCCCCGCCGGCCGACGCTGCGCTCAAAGCCGCCGTAACGGAGTCGGTGCGCAGTGGTTTGGTGCAGGCTTATCAAATTCGCGAGAAGCAGGCGCGTTACACGCGTATTGACGAATTGCGCGCCACGCTCACGAGCAAGCTGGTCGCCAAAGAAGGCGATGCCAGTGGTTGGGCCGAGCAGGCGGTGCTCGACGCGTTTTCAAGCGTTGAAAAAGACATCGTGCGCAATAGCATTTTGCAAGGCAATCCACGCATCGACGGGCGCGACACGCGCACCGTGCGTGCGATCAATATCAAGGTCGGCGTGTTACCGCGCGCCCATGGTTCAGCGTTGTTCACGCGCGGTGAAACCCAGGCGCTGGTGGTCACCACGCTGGGTACCGAGCGTGACGCACAAACCATCGACGCCATCGAAGGCGAACGCAAAGAGCCGTTCATGCTGCATTACAACTTCCCGCCGTATTCAGTCGGTGAGACCGGCCGGGTCGGCACGCCCAAGCGCCGTGAAATCGGTCATGGGCGTCTGGCCAAGCGCGGTGTCGCGCCGATGTTGCCGGTTGCCGGCAGCTTCCCGTACACCATTCGTGTGGTCTCCGAAATTACCGAATCCAATGGCTCAAGCTCAATGGCTTCGGTGTGCGGCTCCAGTCTGTCGCTGATGGACGCCGGCGTACCGATCAAGGCACCGGTGGCGGGTATCGCGATGGGCCTGATTAAAGAGGGCGACAAGTTCGCGGTATTGACTGATATTCTGGGCGACGAAGATCACCTCGGCGACATGGATTTCAAGGTGGCCGGTTCGACTAATGGCATCACTGCGTTGCAGATGGACATTAAGATCGACGGCATCACGCGCGAGATCATGAAGCAGGCGTTGGCGCAGGCCAAAGACGGCCGGCTGCATATCTTGGGCAAGATGAATACGGTCATTTCCACGCCGCGCAACCAGATGTCCGAATACGCACCGCGCATCGTGACCATCAAGATCAATCCAGAAAAAATTCGCGACGTGATCGGCAAGGGTGGCGCGACCATCCGGGCGATTACTGAAGAAACCGGCACCGTCATCGATATCGAAGACGATGGCACAATAAAAATTGCCTCGGTCGATAATGCCGCTGCGCAAAACGCCGTGGACCGCATCAAGCAAATCACTGCCGACGTGGAAGTCGGCATGATCTACAAAGGCAAAGTTGCCAAGTTGATGGATTTTGGCGCCTTCGTCACCCTGCTGCCGGGGCGTGATGGCTTGGTGCATATTTCGCAGATTTCCAATGAGCGTGTCGAGCAGGTAAGCGACAAGTTGAAAGAAGGCGACACCGTCACCGTCGTCGTTCTGGAAGTCGACAAACAAGGTCGTATCCGGCTGAGCATGAAGGGCGTACCCCAGCAATAGGGTGTTGTTCTGGGCAAAAAAGAGGCCGACCGGCCTCTTTTTTTTGCATGTGATTTGCCATGCGCTAAGTTGCAGCGTTTTAGGCGGCGCTTGTGGATACTACCAATAGCTGTGCAGGATGCCCGCACGCTACGCTTTTAAACAGAGTGGCTAGACAGTGTGCCTGCACAATGGGCCCGGAGATCGACAGCAGTTTTCCCACCCAGCATTGGCATCGCCTTGAAGACGGTCGGGTGCAGTGCGCTGTGTGCCCGCGTTACTGCAAATTACACGACGGGCAGCGCGGTCTGTGCTTCGTGCGCGCCGCACACCATAGCGAAGTGGTGCTCACCACCTATGGTCGTTCCAGCGGCTACTGTGTGGACCCTGTCGAGAAAAAACCGCTCAATCATTTTTTGCCCGGCACGCCGATCCTGTCGTTCGGCACCGCCGGTTGCAATCTGGCCTGCAAATTTTGCCAGAACTGGGATATCAGCAAATCGCGCGAAATCGATACGCTGGCAGACGCGGCAACACCGGCAGTGCTTGCCCGTGCCGCGCAACAGTTGGGGTGCAGCAGCGTCGCGTATACCTATAATGATCCGACCGTGTTCATGGAATACGCGATTGACGTGGCCAAGGAGTGCCACAAGCTCGACATTAAATCGGTGGCGGTGACCGCCGGTTACATTTGCGCTGCGCCGCGCCGCGAGTTGTATCAGCATATGGATGCGGCCAATGTGGATCTTAAAGGCTTCAGCGAAGATTTTTACCACAAGACGTGCGGCGCTCACCTGCAAACCGTGCTCGATACCTTGGTGTATTTAAAAAACGAAACCCAGGTCTGGCTCGAAATCACCACGCTGTTGATTCCCGGCCTGAATGATTCCGACGAGGAATTGGAGCGGATGACGCAGTGGGGCAGGGATAATCTGGGGCCTGACGTGCCCTGGCACTTCACCGCCTTCCATCCCGACTGGAAAATGCAGGACCGTCCGGCCACACCCCCGGCAACGCTCAGCCGTGCGCGACGCATCGCGATAAAAAACGGCATTCGTTATGCCTACACTGGCAACGTGCACGACAAGAGCAGTAGCAGCACCTATTGTCATCACTGCGGAAAAATATTGATCGGACGCGATTGGTACGTGCTGTCCGATTGGAATCTCACCTCCGAAGGCGCTTGCAAATTTTGCGGCACGCACTGCGCGGGGATCTTTACAGCACACCCCGGCGATTGGGGCGCAAAGCGCATGCCGGTGCGACTGAAAGACTTCTCTGCGCGCGTGTGAGTCGCCATAATGCATCATCCTAGAAACGGCAGTTGACCGCTGCAAGGCGCCAGCAAATGCATACAGGGGTTGATATTTTTAACTTATACAGGCTTCACCCGGTAGATGAGGCCGCTACAACACGCGCAGCACGCCCCGTTGTGCGCATGGCAGCGTTGCACATCGCCCCCTCCCGCGCAAAGTCAGCGCGGTGGGGACTCATCGGAAGAGCGCGCTATTCCTCCTCCTTGTGCCTTGCCCTGCACCCAACGGATCGCACTGCACATGCCGTTCAACTGCCGTTTCTTGGATCATCCTTCGGGTGCGCAATGCGCATCGATTACGCCTAACATTCAATTTGAGGTCACTGCATGAGTGCTTCGCCCATCCGCATCGGCATTGTCACGGTGTCCGACCGCGCCAGCCAAGGTGTCTATAAAGACCTGGGTGGCCCCGCCATCCGCGAGCAACTGGAAAAAATCCTGTCCACGGCCTGGGAGGCGGTTGCGCGCACCATTCCCGACGAGCAAGCGGTGATCGAAGCCACCTTAAAGCAGTTGTGCGATGGGGAGGGATGTTGCCTGGTGGTGACCACCGGCGGCACCGGCCCCGCGCGGCGCGATGTCACGCCGGAGGCGACCGAGGCGGTGTGCGAAAAGATTCTCGATGGTTTTGGTGAGCAGATGCGCGCGGTGTCACTAAAGGTGGTGCCCACGGCGATTTTGTCGCGGCAACTGGCTGGGATTCGTGGCACCTCGCTGATCATTAACCTGCCCGGCAAGCCGGCGTCGATTGCGGATTGTTTGCAGGCGGTGTTTCCTGCGGTGCCATATTGCATCGATTTGATCGGCGGGCCGTATCTGGAAACGCATCCGGAGGTGCTCAAGTCGTTTCGACCCAAGGGCGCGGAACGACCCAAGTGAACGAGGTCGTGTGCGAATGGGCGGCATGTAATTTGTTCGCGCTTGCGCAAGCCTGTATTGAGGTGGCCGATCCCGCCGAAAAAGTTCGTCTGACGCGCGTAACATTCACCGCGCTGCGACGCGGCGATATAAGTCTCGATGCGGCACCCGTGCCGCAAATAATCAGCGAGCCTGGACGACCGCCGCGTCCCCTGCACGTCGATCCCGCTATGGTGCCGCGTCGCAAGCTCGGCAGCGTCGAGGGGCGCGCGGCTTTTCTGCATGCGTTAGCCCACATCGAATTTAATGCGATCAACTTGGCGTGGGATGCCGTGTATCGCTTTCGCGATTTACCGCGTGAATATTATTTTGACTGGGCGCGTGTGGCCGACGAGGAAGCCGTCCACTTCCAATTGCTGCGCGACCGCCTGTGCGAATTGGGTTACGATTATGGCGCATTTACAGCGCATAACGGCTTGTGGGAAAGCGCGCGTAAAACTGCGCACGATGTGCTGGTGCGCATGGCCCTGGTGCCGCGTGTGCTGGAGGCGCGCGGCTTGGATGTAACGCCCGGCATGATGCAGCGCTTGCGACACGCCGGCGACAGCCGCTCAGCGGAGATTCTGGAAATTATACTGCGCGATGAAATCGGCCATGTGGCCATCGGCACGCACTGGTTCAGTTATTTCTGCGCACAGCGTGCCTGGGATCGGGAGTTGACATTTGAGCGCCTGGTGCGCGAATACGTCAGTGGGCGAGGCGCGCGTAACATTGACCGCACATTGCGCGCGGCGGCCGGGTTCAGCGAACGCGAGATGACATTTATCGAGTCGGGATTAAACTAGTGCGGTGTGTCGCTCATCGCCTTTAGAGCCGATTCAAGAGCGCGCTACGTATATGCTGCGTTTTTGAGTTCGATTTTGCCTTGCACTGCATCCCTCCCGGGATGATCTTGAACAGGCTCTCAGCATAACAAACTATCCGCAATACACTGCACGAGGGGATCGGCGTGAAATTATTTCAAACTATTTTTTGGGCGGTACTGAGCGCGCTGGTGATCAGCGGGTGTGCAACCGATGCAACCCACAACGACGGCGAGGAGGCCGTTGATCAATCCAAACTCGGCGTCGTGTTGCTGTATGCGGAGAAAGAACCTGACAGCCCACAGAACGGTTTACGCATGTTTGTGAACAAGGAATTCTTGCGCATCGATGATCTGTCGGCGCCCAACGGTTTCATTTTATTCGAGCGAAAAACGCGCACTATTTACAATATTCTCAGCGATGAAAAAACCGTTTCGGTGATTGCTCCCAAACCGGTGTTGGTTGCGCCGCCCATGCCTATCGCCATCACGGAAGAGAAATCCGACAGTGCCCTGGTCATACGTGGGATGGATACTTCCAATGGATTTCATTACAAGTTTTTTGCGAATGGGGCGGCCTGTTACAACGTGGTCGTTGCGGAAAATTTTCTGCCGGATGTGGTGCAAGCGTTTGTGGAGTTTCGTACCGTGCTCGCCGGCGAACATGTGACTGCATTGGGAAATCTGCCATCGGAGCGGCTGGATGCCTGTGATTTAGCGCTGAATATTTTTTATCCCGCGCATCATTTGCAGTTTGGGTTTCCACTGCGCGAGTGGAACGACAAGGGCTATTCAAAATTTCTGCGCGAGGTGCAATACGGTATCGTGATTGATCCCAAGATGCTCACCGTCCCCGCCAACTATGCGCGCTATCCTTTTGGCGTGAAGCCGCACTGACGGCATTCCCGATGGCGACGTTGCTGCGCAATAACTCCGTTCCTTACTGCAACGTAATCATCCGGTAACCATGTTCATTCCATGCCAGCACGCCGCCGTTTTCGTACCAGTCGGGTAGCACAATGCGCCGCGCAGGCTGGCCGTCGAGCATGAATTCATGCACGGCACTGCGGTGCGTGTGGCCATGGATCAGATGCGTCACATGGGCGGCACGCATCGCGGCTTCCACCGCCTGTTGATTGACGTCGGTAATATATTCGGGTTTGTCACGCGTCTGTTTTTGACTTTCGTTGCGGTAGCGTTGCGCCAGCGCCACGCGTTGTTCCCAGGTTTGCGAAAGTACCTGGTGTTGCCATTTCGGGTCGCGCACCTGGGCGCGCAGATTCTGATAGGCCACATCGTCGGTGCACAGCGTATCGCCATGCATTAACAAGACCTGTGTGTCATACAGCGAAATGACCGTCGGGTCGTCGATCAACTGGCAACCGGTCGCAGCGGCGAATTGAGCACCAAGCAGAAAATCACGATTGCCGTGCATCAGGAAAGTTGGCACGCCAGAGCCGGTCAGTGCGCGCAGTGCAGCGACAAAACCCGGTGGATCATGCGCGAGAGTGTCATCGCCGACCCAGTATTCCAACAAGTCGCCCAGGATATAAACCGCCTGCGCCTGCCACGCCGGCCCCTTCAGAAAATCCACAAATAGCGAACTGCTCTGCGGCCGCGCATCGCACAAATGTAAATCGGAAAGAAAATAAATAGTCATGTGCTGAGTGGGGAGGGAACCAATTCCTTCGCACGCTGGCGGAGGTTTGGATGCCGGCGGTGGCGCAACACGGCCAGCGGTTGCCAAGCATGAAAGTAAAGAATCATGGGAAGGCGTACCCAATAGGAGGTTTGTAAAACAGCGCTTCGGATCGAATCATAATTCGGTTCAGCACAGTCTGCCAGTTTTGCTGCCGGCAGATTATTCTGTGATCAATCTTGAACAGGCGCTGATGAAAGCCACCGGGCCCGTTCTGGCAGGGTGAGCGTGTTATTCCATTTCTAATTTAAAACGATACGTTGTTGTCCCGCCTTGCCGTGCAACTGCACTGTCTGCGGCGTGGCGCTTGGCCTCGTTTTAAAAATTACAACAGGTCTCTTCTTTCAAGAGAAGACGGGGATGCGCGGTTGAACGTAGGGTAAACCCTACGAGATATCGCTACGTTTGAGAATATTGAAAAGCAAGGCAGAGCGATGACTGATCGTTGTTTCAAATATTGGGGCAAAGCGTCGCGCTCTGGTGAAGCAGGTGGATTTCACCTGCTCCCGTTCCATTGTCTTGATGTGGCGGCGGTCGCGGCGCATTGGTGGTCGAGCAGTCCGGCACTTCGGCGCACATTCGTTGCCGCGTTCGGGAACGCGGATAGAGAAGAAAGGCAAGAAGCATTAAGAGCCTGGATTTTGTTTTTCGTTGCGCTCCATGATCTGGGCAAGTTTGATGTGCGTTTTCAATTGAAGGCTCCCGCAGCGCGGGAGCGGTGCTGGCCAGAGCTTGATATTAACGATGTGGATAGCGTGAAGGCGGTGGTTGATTGTTACAGTCACGGAGAGGCTGGATACGGTTGGTTTGCCAAGGAGTATCAAGCACTGTTGGCAGTGCAGGATTCCAAGGGAGCGATTTGGCGTTCGTGGTACTGGTGGGTTGCGGCGGTTACGGGGCATCACGGCGCCATTGTCGAGTCGCAGCGAATTTCCGTGCCGGATGGCGAACCCCATGTAGGCGAACACGATGCGCAAGCGCGCGCCGAATGGCTGCGGATATTGGAAGCGATATTTCTGAAGCCCTGTGGCCTATCGTTACGCGATACACCGCCGCCGTGCTCGCGCGCCGCTCAGCATTTGATCGCCGGGTTCTGTTCGGTTTCGGATTGGATCGGCTCGAACGTAGACATTTTTCCGTACTGCACAGAACCAAAGCCGTTGCGCGAATATTTCGACGAGCGTGTCGCGCTCGTCGCAGACCAGCAAGCCTTAGAAAAAAACGGTTTGTTGAATTCGGTCGCAGCCTATCGTGGCGTGGAGACTCTGTTGCCCAGCGGGCATTCGCCGCGTGGTGTTCAAACCTTGATGGATGCGCTGCCGGTGCAGCCCGGCCTGTTGATCGTCGAAGCGCCCACGGGATCGGGCAAGACGGAAGCCGCTTTGGCATACGCGTGGCGATTGCTGGACGCGCAACTCGCGGATTCAATTGTCTTCGCGTTGCCCACGCAAGCGACCGCAAATGCCATGCTCAAACGCGTGGAGGAATTTGCGGCAAAGGTGTTCACGCGCGGCGGAGCCAGCGTGGTGCTCGCGCACGGCAAGCGCGATTACAACCCGGAGTTTGCGGCGCTAAAAACAGCGGCAAGCCGGGCGACCGCGCAGGGCCGCGAAGACGCGCTGGTGCAATGCACCGAATGGTTGGCGCAAAGTCGCAAGCGCGTATTTCTCGGGCAGATCGGTGTATGCACCGTGGATCAGGTATTGCTATCCGTGCTGCCGATCAAGCATAAATTCGTGCGCGGATTTGGCGTGAACAAAAGCGTACTGATTGTCGATGAGGTGCATGCCTACGACAGTTATATGCACGGACTGTTAGCGGAAGTGATCTGGCGGCAGCGGGCGGTGGGTGGCAGCGCTATTTTGTTGTCCGCCACGCTTGCGGCGGCGCAGCGTGCGATCTTTGTATCGAAAGCCAGCTCCACCGAGATTGTGAATAACGCCTATCCGCTGGTGACATTTTCGGCAAACGCCGGTGTGGCCACGTATACGTTGCCCGAGGCACAACAGCCTCAGGAACGTATCGTTCGGATGGAATGCGTGGCATCGCCGGATGCGTTTCCTGATTCCGCGTTGATCGAACAGATCGTCGCAGCCGCTCAAGCCGGAGCACGCGTAGCTGTGGTGTGCAATCTCGTTGATGCGGCACAGCGCTTGGCACGCGCACTGCGCGACGGTGCGAACCTGCCTGTGGATGTGTTTCACGCGCGCTATCGTTTCGAAGATCGTCAGCGCAAGGAACTGGCCGTGCTCGGTGTTTATGGTAAAACTGCCATGCGCGATGGAGGACGCATTCTGGTCGCCACCCAGGTTGTGGAACAAAGTCTCGATCTCGATTTCGACTGGATGGTCACGCAAATTTGCCCGGTCGACTTGTTGTTTCAACGCTTGGGCCGGTTGCATCGTCACGAGCGGGAACGCCCGCGCGGATTTGAGTTGCCGCGTTGCACCGTCGTAACCGTGACCGGCAAGGACTACGGTTTGCACAAATACATCTACGCGAACACGCGCGTGTTGTGGCGCACCGAGCAATTACTGCGTCGCGCACCGGGCGGCGCGATTCGATTTCCCGGTGCCTACCGCGAGTGGATCGAGGCGGCGTACGACAAGGCGGTGTGGGACGATGAGCCGGAAAATATCTACGGCGAATATCTCGCGTTCCGCGACATTGAGGACGAAAAAGCCGCCAAGGCACAACGCCTGACCACCGTCAGCATGACGCAATTCGCCGATGAAGACAGCAAGGCCAGTGCACTGACGCGCGACGGCGAAATGAGTTTGAACGTGTTACCGGTGCTTGACAGCACGCAGGGTTCGACCTTGTTGGACGGCACACGATTGAATGCGCTCGACGAATGGCAACGCGGTGAAGTGTTTAATCTCAACACCGTCGCGGTTCCCGCCACCTGGGATACGCTGCTTGCCGGTTGCCGCCGCGACGACGAGGGCCGCATCATCCTGCAATTTGCGCTAGCCGCTCCGGAAGTCTGGACCGCGCGGATCGGTAAAACGACATTGCGTTACACCACGGACTACGGACTGGAGAGGATCAAAGATGAACCTGCTTGAAGATGCCTGGATTCCCGTGCGCGCCAATGGCGGCACCGGGCCGTTCCGTCAAATCAGTTACGAGGAATTGCTGTGCGGGGACGGGAACTGGCAAGTGAGCCTGCCGCGTGACGATCTGGAAATGGCGTGTGTGCAGTTGTTGATCTGCATGACGCAGGTGATTTTCTTGCCGCGTGATGACCGTGAAATGCGCGACCGACATGATGCACCGCTTGACTCGGAGAGCTACACCAAAGCAATTGTCCCTTATCGTGCTTGGTTCGATCTCAATCACCCCGTTCATCCGTTTATGCAAACGCGCGGCGTAAAGGGTGGGCCGACGAGTGTTCAGAAACTTTTGCCCGGCATGCCGGAGAAAACCAGCACCGCGCCATCTGCGCATTGTTTTTTTAACGAGGTGGATGAAGTCGAGTATGCGTCAGGTGCGATTGCCGCAATTGCCCTGTTTAATCAAGCATCGAACAGTCCAAGTTTCGGCGGCGGATTCAAGGGGAGTCTGCGCGGCGGATCGCCGATCACCACGCTGGTCGTTGGCGATGATCTGCGCGGAACGATGTGGCGCAATGTACTCACGCGGGAACGTGTACATGAACAATTGCCCGGGTATGAGCCAGATCCGGCGCGTGATAAACCAACTTGGGTGGAACCGATTAAGCGTGATCAGAAGATTGCGGCGATGACCATTGGTCTGTTGCGCGGCCTGTTTTGGCAACCTGCGCACATCGAGCTTGTATCAGCAGAGAAAAATACCACCTGTGGAGTGTTGAACATTACCGGGCCTGCATTCATGGGATTCCGGAAAGAGAAATTTAGTTTCACCGTAGAAGGCATCTGGCCACACCCGCACGGTGCCCAGATCGCAAAGCTGAAAAAGGGCACCATCGAATGGAAGTTCGCTTCGTTTACAACGGTCGCGCCAGCCTGGATACATCTTTCTGAGTTCGTGGTAGCACGTAGCATTGGAGAGGGTAATGAGGGACAAATCCCAGCCGCACCCATCCTCCAAATCAGTCAGTTATTCCCGCACGATGCGTTACACCTTTGGGTGGGGGGCTATCGCGTAAATCAAGCATCGGTGCTTGAGCGCAGCCACGAACTGTTCAGTCTCGCGCAAGGCTGGAGCGATGATCGTGGTCGGCTTGAACAACTGGTTAATCTGGGCTTGCAAGCGAAAAAAGCGTTGCGCGGCAAATTGTATTTCGCGGTGCAAGGTAACAAGGACAAAGGACTAAAGGGGTTGGGCTTGCCGCTTCATGAAGCAGCGGAGGATTTATTTTACGCGTCCAGCGAAGGCGTGTTGCACGCGGTATTGCGCGATGAAATGACATTCTCCGAATTCAAGAAAACCCGTGCGCGCTTGGCGACCGACTTGGCGGCGCTGTGTCGAGACATTTTCACCAAACTCACCGATTCATTTGCGGCGAAGCCGGAATACATTTCGGTCATTGCCGTCGCCCGGCGCAATCTGGAAAACGATCTCAAACAACTGATTGAAGGAGTGCAAGCGCATGACCAACGCAGGCCCAGCAAGCGTGACACCCAAGCCGCCTGATTTTGTCGGGCTGTCCCAGCGTTACGAAAAGCTCGATAGCGGTATGCAGGCGATGTTGCGTCGCGTGGCCGAGCCCGACGACTTGCGCGATACCGCCGCGTTGTACCGGTTATTTCCCGGTGAGCGAACTTATGACAACTGGCTACGCATCGTATTTCTTCTACCGTGGTGTGCACAGTGCCAGGAAGCTGCACACGAGAAGGTGCCAAGTTTCGGCGCGGCGCTCGCGCACGCCAAGGTCAATGAGATACGCGTGCTGCAAGTGGCGCGTGCACGCGAACCATTAGACGTAGTGCAACTGCGCCGCTTGGCGATGCAGGTCAAACCAAGGGTCAACTGGGCGCAATTCGGTTGGACACTGCTCAAGTGGGGACGAGAAGACAAACGCCGCATCGTCGAAGATTTCTATTTCAGTCAATCCATGTCAGCCAAAAAGGGAGCCAAACTATGAGCGAAAAGAATGAAAAGAACTTCATCAATTTCCACGTTTTGATTTCGCACAGCCCGTCATGCCTCAATCGCGACGACATGAACATGCAGAAGACGGCGACCTTCGGTGGCGTGAGTCGGGTTCGTGTTTCCAGCCAGTCCTTGAAACGCTCGATGCGTAAAGGTGCGTATTACGAAACGAACCTCGGGCACCCTTCCATACGCACACGCGATCTTGGGAAGCTGCAAGCTCGCTATGCCGATGCATTGAAAGATCGTTTTGATACGTTGCTGGTGAGCAAGGCGCTTGAGTGGATATCCGGGAAGGAAGGAATCGCCGAGGACACGCAGGCCGATGCCGTCGCCCCGTGGTCGGTTGAGGAAGTCGCCTATTTCTGCGAGCTGATACAAAAAGGCGAGCAGGACGGTTTGGATTCCGACAAGCTGAAAAAGCAAATCGAGAAAGACACAACGCCGTTTCGCGAGGCGATGAAGAGTGCGGTCGACATTGCGCTGTCTGGTCGCATGGCGACCAGTGGGCTGATGACAAGTCTGCCCGTTGACGGTGCCCTCGCCGTCGCCCACGCCATCACCACGCATGCCGTCGAGCCACCGGATGTTGATTGGTTCACCGCCGTCGATGACCTGACTCAAGACGCAGGCGAAACCGGCGCGGGTCATCTCAACACCCAACAGTTTTCCAGCGGTGTGTTTTATCGTTACGCCAGCTTGAACATTGCGCAGTTGCAGGAAAATCTCGGCGCAGCAGATCGCACGCGTGCGTTGGAAATCGCTAAACACATTTTCCACATGCTTACGACGGTGGTGCCCACCGCTAAACAGCAATCCTTCGCCGCTCATAATCCTGCCGATTTCGCTATCGTAAGCTTCGCGGATCAACCAATCTCGCTGGCCAATGCCTTTGAAGCACCGGTGGCGCGTGATCGCAACGGCGGATTTCTTGCGCCGTCGATTAAAAATCTCTCTGCTTACTGGGCGCGCGTCAACAACGCGTATTCGTTGGGCGAGAACGCAGCGGCGTTTGCCACGGCGCTGGGGGAATTACCTGATGGCGTGAAGCCATTCGAGCGTCTGGCCGCCATCGAGAAATGGATTGAACAAGACGGGCCGGAAAAGATTAAGGAGTAAGCCATGCCGCGTTTTCTAATACTCAAACTGGACGGTCCCATGCAGTCCTGGGGTACGCACACCTACGAGGATTATCGGCCGAGCAATTTGTTTCCCACGCGGAGCGGGTTACTTGGATTGTTGGGGGCATGTCTTGGCATCGAGCGCGGCGACAGCGAAAGCTTGGCGCGGTTAGCACACAGCGTGGAATTCGCAGTGCGCGCGGATGCAAATAAAAACGCGGTGAAGTTAACCGATTTTCATACGGTGAAAGACGCGCGCAAGGTTGACGGCACGCGGAACAAGAATCCGATCATTTCGCGTCGCGAATATCTGCATGACGTGACATTTACGGTGGCCGTCGATGAACGAACCGGCGCAGCTTATTCGTTGAATGCCATTGCCGCTGCGTTGCGCAAACCGCGCTACACGCCGTTTCTGGGGCGGCGTTCCTGTCCCCTCGCGCGACCGTTGTTCGAAACGTGGGTTGACACCGACAACGCGAAAGCGGCGTTGGCGCACGTACCTCCGCAAGCGGGTGTTATTTATGCGGAAGGCGATGCGCTGATGAAGGACCAACGCTTGCGCATGCGTGACGTGCCGATGCATGGGCCGCATCGCCAGTTCACCACACGCACCGTGTATATCCACGCGCCGCGTGCACAGGAGGGCAGCGATGTTTCTTAGCCGAGTCGAAGTGGCATGGAGCCATGCGCGCAATCCGTACAATCTGCATCGCGCGCTGTGGAGTCTGTTTCCTGGCGAGCCACGTGAATCGCGCCAGTCGCATGCAGACGAGCGTGCCGGATTTTTGTTTCGGGTCGAGGAAGGCAAGCCTGGACGGGCGGCGCGGCTGTTGGTGCAATCCCGGAAACCACCACAAGCGGCTGGCGATTCCGCGAGCGTGATCGGAACACGTGATTTTCAGCCGAAGCCGGTGGCGGGTCAGCACTTGGCTTTTGTTTTAACGGCAAATCCGGTCAAGACCATTGCCGATGCGCAGGGCAGAAAGAAGGAACGCGGCGAACCAAAGAAATGCCGTGTGCCGTTGATCAGCGAAGATGAGCAACATGCGTGGCTGGAACGCAAGCTGGCGGGAGCGGCGGATTTAGTGGCGGTCGAGATTCATAAAAATCCGCCTTTGTTTTTTCACAAGAGCGGAACAGGCAAATTTGTGACGGTAGGGTATGAAGGCGTATTGCGTGTGTCGGACCCGGCAGCGCTGTGTGGCTGTTTGGAAAACGGCGTCGGGCCTGCAAAGGGCTTCGGCTGTGGATTGCTGTTGGTGCGCCGAATCTAAGCCGGCGATAATGAAAACATCGTGATGAGCTGGATTTAAACGTGAAGTCGGAGACCACAATGAGCATACCCAAGAAAATTCTCGAAGACGCATTGGCGCTGCCGCCGGCCGGCAAGGCGGAGCTTGTCGATTGTTTGCTGGCCAGTCTTGATGCGCCCGACAAGGAAATCGATCAGTTGTGGATGGAAGAAGTCGAGAACCGGATCGATGCCTACGAGCGTGGCGAGATGAAGGCGTTGAAGATTGAAGAAGTGCTACAGAAATACAAGTAGACCGACATGCAAATCGAAGTACTCGAAGCCGCTCAGATGGAATTGGACGAAGCGATCGCGTTCTATAACAAGGAGCGCGCCGGTCTGGGTGATGAATTTCTTACTGAAGTGTTAGGCACCCTTGAGCGGATCGCCGAACATCCGAAGGCATGGCACGGATATTCGAGACGGACGCGGCGTTGCCAGACGCGGCGATTTCCGTACGGGATCGTTTATCAGGCTTCGGCAAAATCAATTCTGGTTGTCGCGATTGCGCATCTGCATCGCAAGCCGGGTTACTGGAATAATCGGCTTGCTCCATAGCCTATCATTTGCAAAACACACATGCTCCCGCCGCTCAAACCCATTCCCATGAAAGAGCGCGTCTCGTTGTTGTTCATCGAGTACGGCCAGATTGATGTGATCGATGGTGCGTTCGTCGTCATCGACAAGAACGGCGTGCGCACGCACATTCCAGTTGGCGGGGTCGCGTGTTTAATGTTGGAACCCGGCACCCGCGTATCGCATGCGGCGGTGGCGCTGGCGTCACGCGCCGGTACGCTGTTGGTTTGGGTGGGAGAAGCGGGCGTGCGGTTGTACGCTTCCGGGTAACCCGGCGGTGCGCGTTCTGATCGTCTGCTTTATCAGGCGAAACTTGCGCTCGACGACGACGCCCGCTTGAAAGTCGTGCGTAAAATGTACGAGATTCGTTTCGGCGAAAAACCGCCCGAGCGGCGCAGCGTCGACCAGTTGCGCGGCATCGAAGGCGCACGCGTCAAGCGGCTCTACAAGCTGATTGCGGATCGTCACGGGGTTGCCTGGAAAGGGCGCTCCTACGATCCGGCCGATTGGGACAACAGCGACGTGCCTAACCGTTGTGTCAGTGCGGCGACCGCGTGTTTGTACGGTATTACCGAAGCTGCGATTCTCGCCGCCGGTTATGCGCCTGCGGTGGGGTTCATTCATACCGGCAAGCCGCTGTCGTTTGTGTACGACATCGCCGACATCTTCAAATTCGACACGGTTATCCCGGCCGCATTTCAAGTGGCGGGCAAGCAACCAAAACAACCTGATCGGGAGGTTCGGCTGAAGTGCCGCGACATGTTTCGTCAATCCAATGTGCTTGAACGTCTGATTCCGATGATCGAAGAAGTGCTGGCCGCAGGCGAGTTGAAACCACCGGAGGTTCCGCCAGAAGCGGTGCCGGTCGCGATACCGGAAGGGGAGAAACTGGGCGATGCTGGTCATCGTGGTTGAGAACGCGCCGCCGCGCTTGCGCGGACGCTTGGCGATCTGGTTGCTGGAGGTGCGCGCGGGAGTTTACGTCGGCGTGTATTCGAAGCGCGTGCGTGAAATGATTTGGGAACAGGTCAACGAAGGCATCGAAGACGGCAATGCCGTGATGGCGTGGAAAACAAATACCGAAAGCGGTTTCGATTTTATGACGCTTGGCAGTAATCGCCGCATCCCGGTTGAAATGGAGGGACTTAAACTTGTGTCATTTTTGCCGCCGCCCGAGGACCCGGCGCGGTAAGCGATCTTTAAAAACTCAGAATAAAATACCGGTTCACGTGCCGGTGATTTATTCGGTAGATTTTATTCGACGCCCTTTGTTGTTGCTTAACAAGGGGATGGAAGAAGTGCGTTCCCCACACGCGTGGGGATGAACCGTACAAAGTAGCAACATCACAACTGGAGTAACCGCGTTCCCCACACGCGTGGGGATGAACCGCTGTCGAGGCAGCGTACAACTACTATACTGGAGCGTTCCCCACACGCGTGGGGATGAACCGATCGGGTGCAATCTGCACTCCACACAAGAGTGGCGTTCCCCACACGCGTGGGGATGAACCTTTCGCATCCCTGAAGTCTGACCCATACAACTCGCGTTGCCCACACGCGTGGGGATGAACCGTTATTTTGTCATTGAGTTTCGCGCCAGCGAAAGCGTTCCCCACACGCGTGGGG
>JANLTU010000040.1:0-4115 GCA_031363085.1 Gammaproteobacteria bacterium | reverse complement strand
GCTCCTGTTCGACGACATTCCGTCGGTGTTCGGTGCTTCGAAGTACGACCAGCGGCTGGAAGAGGCACCGGCCTCAGTTACGTTGATCACCGCCGACGAAATCAAAAAATACGGCTATCGCACCCTGGCGGATATCTTGCGTAGCCAGTGCGGCATGTACATTACCTACGACCGCAACTACACCTATTTGGGTGTGCGCGGCTTCAGCCGGCCCACCGATTACAACTCGCGCGTGCTGGTAATGATCGACGGGCATCGTACCAACGAGAACATCTACCACATGGCAATGCTCGGCACCGAAGGGATTGTCGACGTTGACCTCATCGATCACGTCGAGGTGATCCGAGGCCCGAGCTCGTCCCTGTACGGGACGAATGCCCTGTTCGGCGTGATCAATATCATCACCAAGCGCGGGCGCGACTATCAGGGCGCCGAGCTCAGTGCCGAGGCTGCAAGTTTGCAAGCACGCAAAGGACGCGTGAATTACGGCACCCGCTTCAGTGGGGGTACCGAAGTGCTTGCTTCGGTAACCGCGTATGCAAGTGAAGGTCACACGCGGCTGTACTACCCGGAATTTGACGACCCCGCCACCAATAACGGAGTGGCCGAAAATAACGACGGCGATTCGGCACGCAATGCATTTTTCAAGTTGTTCAATAACGACTTGACGGTCGAGGCCGGCTACGTGCGGCGTGTCAAGAAAGTACCTACAGCTTCTTACAATGCGAATTTCAACGACTCACGCCAGGAAACACTAGACCAGCCCAGTTTCATCACTCTTCAATACGACACCGAACTGCAAGACCGGCAGCGCCTAACCACACGCCTGTCTTACGACCAATATCGCTATAATGGTACCTACAGCAATGCGCTTGACAGTAACGGCGACCGCACCGGCGAGCTGTCGACCGATTACGGCGATGGCCGTTGGTGGACCGCTGAGTTGCAGTACACCGGCAATGTGGCGGGCCTACACCGCTATGTTCTGGGCACCGAATACCTGTACAACACACGCCAAAATCAGGGCAACACGACGCTGGTCCCCTACACAGTAATATTTCGCGACGAGCGAAAGTCGCGCCAGTGGTCGGTGTTCGCGCAGGATGAGTGGCGTCTGCGCAGCGATCTGATCTTGAACGCAGGCATTCGCCATGATGCCTATTCGGAATGGGGCGCCACCACCAATCCGCGACTGGCGCTGATCTATCTTGCGACTGAGGCGACCACCGTCAAGTTGCTCTACGGCCAGGCTTATCGCGCGCCCAGCCCGTATGAGCTGTACTACACGCCCAGTCCGTGGCTGAATCCGGAAACCATCCGCACCGTCGAGCTCACCGCAGAACATACCTTGCGCGGTAACCTGCGCGCGGTCGCATCGATCTATCAATATACGGTCAATGGTCTGATCAACCAGCAAGACGACTACACCTTTGCCAATACCGGCGATGCGTCGGCACGCGGCTTTGAGCTGGAGCTTGAGGGGCGTCTGACGCAGGAGCTCGAAGGCCGTCTGAATTATTCCTGGCAAAACGCGCGCGACGATGAAACCCGCACGACCATGACTAATTCGCCGCGACACCTAGTGAAAACCAACCTGATCTTACCGTTGGCCGATAATCGCGTGAATGTCGGTGTGGAAGTCCAGTATCTGAGCGCACGCAAGACGCTGGGCAGCGCTACAGTGGCTGGTTATACGGTCGCCAATCTCACCTTGCTGAGTCGTCGGGTAGTCCCGGGGCTGGAACTGAGCGTGAGCATCTATAACCTGACCGATACGGCGTTCTCCGATCCAGGCGGTCAAGAGCATCGGCAGGACGCCATCACTCAGGACGGGCGCGCCTACCGCATCAAGGCCCAATATGAGCTGCGGTAATTTTTGCTTGCACGCAGGAATGACTTTTTCATCTGCCTTTTTTTGATACCCGTTCTATGGTGGCGATCCGCGCCCTGATCTTGTCGTTGCTAGCCGTGCTGCTAGGCATGCTGGCGCCGGCCATCGCTGCCGAGCGCGAAACGCGTATTCTGGTGCTAGTAAGTCATGACGCGGAACCTTATCAAAAAGCGCTGGGTGGTTTCAGAGCGCAGATGAAGGTGCTGGGCATCAACTCATCCGTCGACGTGGTGCGCTTACAGGGCGACACGGGGGCAGCGAAGTCCGCCTTCGCTGCCCGTGCCACCGCGCCGCCGGATGTGATCGTTAGCTTAGGTTCGCTGGCGTTGCAGACACCGCGTGGCGAAGGCATGACTGCGCCGATAGTGGCGGCCATGGTGATGAACGAGGGCGAGCTGCAAGCGATTCCGAATGCGACCGGCGTAGTGCTGGAATTCCCGGTGCAGATTGAACTTGAATGGATGCGCCGCTTCATGCCGGAGCGCAGCAACGTGGCGGTGCTTTTTAATCCTGAGGAGAACCGTAAACGCGTCGATGCCGCAGACGATGTCGCGGGTAAAGTGGGCGTGAAATTGCACGCGCATAGGGTGGCGACGCCGCGCGACCTTCCACTTGAGCTGGAAGCTATCGGCCGCTCGGCAGACATCCTCTGGGGGATCCCGGATCACATCGCGATGACGCCGCAAACCGCCAAGCCAATCCTGCTGTTTTCGTTTCGCAACCGCATTCCGCTGGTCGGGCTGTCGGCGTCCTGGGCCAAGGCGGGCGCGTTGTATGCGCTGGACCGCGACTACACCGATATCGGAGCGCAAGCGGCGGATTTGGTGCGCCGGATATTGGACGGTGCGGCGGCGAAATCCATCGCGCCGGTGACACCGCGCAAGGTGATCTATTCCATCAATCTTAAAACCGCACGGCACATGAAACTGGATTTGCCGCCGGAATTGGTAAAGGGTGCTGCCGAGGTAATCGAGTGAACGTCAGCAGCCATCCGGCCCGTTTTCGTCTCGTTACACGCATCAACACGTTGATGATTCTGCTGGTGTTCATCACTACGGCCGGCACCGGCGCGTTGCTGTTTTACCGCGAGGTGGCGGCAGTTAATACGGAGGCGATTGCCGAGGGCGCGGCGCTGGCGACGGTGGTGGCGCAGAACGCCGAATTCGGTATTTATACCGAAAATGCAGCGGCTTTTGAGCCCGTCATCGAAACCTTGCGTACCCGTTCCGACGTTGACTACGTGAGATTTTTCGACAAGCAGGGCCGCGTCATTGCAACCAACACGCTGCATCCGGTGGGCGAGATTCCGGAGTTCACGCACGCACGCACAGCGACGGTGTATCCGGGCGTTTCATTCACGGAACATCACGAAGGCTCCCGGGGCATGGGCCACTACGATTTCATCGCCAGCGTCGGGCGGGGTGTCGTGGCGGCGTCGAACGAGATGCCGGAGCTTGCGGCTGGCAACAGTGGCGAAACCATTGGTTACGTGCAACTGGGTCATTCGCTGGAAAAAATCGAGCAACGCCGCAACAACATGCTGTGGACCAGCCTGACTGCAATCACCGCGTTCGGCACCTTCGGTGTGGTGCTCAGCCTATTGCTCAGCCGGCATATCGTGTCGCCTATTCTGGAGCTTGCGCGCGTGTCGCAGGCGGTGGCCCTGGGGGATCTTGATCACCGTATCAACATCCGTACCGGCGACGAAATCGAAACACTCGCACGCGCCTATGACGACATGCTGGGCAAGCTGCGCGCCTACCGTGCACAGGTGAGCGACTACCAGCGTTCGGTCGAGGAACGTACGCATGCGCTGGAAGAAGCCACGCGCAAGGCGCTTGATCTGGCGCAGCAGGCAGAAGCCGCCAACCGCGCCAAGTCGCAGTTTCTCGCCAATATGAGCCACGAAATCCGCACGCCGATGAACGGTGTGATCGGCATGAGCGACCTGCTGATCGAGACCAAGCTGACCCCATTACAGGAAAAATACGCGCGTGCAGTGCGTCAGTCGGGCGACGCGTTGCTGGCGATCATCAATGACATTCTCGATTTTTCCAAAATCGAGGCGGGCAAGCTGGAGCTCGAACAGATCAATTTCGACGTGCGCCAGATCGCCGAGGACGTGTGCGAACTGTTCGCCGAAGCCGCCGCCAAGAAACGGCTCGAAATCAGCGGCCTGATCGAAAGTGATGTGCGCACGCTGGTGCGTGGCGATCCGGGCCGC
>JANLTU010000035.1:0-8467 GCA_031363085.1 Gammaproteobacteria bacterium | reverse complement strand
CGGCATGGGCGGTGGCACCGGTACCGGCGCGGCGCCGGTGATCGCGCAGATCGCCAAAGAACTGGGCATTCTGACCGTGGCGGTGGTCACCAAGCCGTTTCCGTTCGAAGGCAAAAAGCGTGCGAGCGTGGCCGAAACGGGTATCCGTGAATTGACCGAATACGTCGACTCGCTGATCACCATTCCCAACGACAAACTGCTGACTGCCAACGGCCGTATTCGAAACTCGGTAACTTGGCACCAGTCGTATTCGCACCAGGGTGCCAACAACGAGCAGCAGCCTAATGGTGATGGCGTCCACTATTGACGACCGAGCTTACCTGTTCTCTACTCTACCCATTTTTAATGGGGCGAACTTTTACCAAAAAACGTGTGCACTACTACTATTATTATTGAAGTGAGCATGAAGATTTCCGTTTCGGAAACATCGTGGCTCGTTCGGCAGTTATTGTAATCACTAAGCTCTGCATGAGGCGGCGCAGATTTCCGTAGACAAACCAAAACTACTCAGCACGGAGAATATCTATGACTCAACGCAAAAATGCTCATGCTCTCACCCCCGCTGAAAGTACCCGCTATAAAAATGCAATTAATACGATGCTCTCGGATATTGCCAATCCGTACGGCAAGCTGGTCGCGATCCATGGCGACATGAGTCATGACATGCACGGGATGGACTTAACCGGTGAACAACGCTTCCTTCCATGGCATCGTGACTATTTGCTGATGCTCGAGAAAGCGTTGCAGCAAATTGATCCGGCGACATTCATCCCGTATTGGGATTGGGCTGTAAATAAGGCGGTGCCGCCGTGGATAAAAACGTTCAAACCAACGGTGGTTGTGCCTGGGGTCGGCACAATACGTGTCAAGCGCAAGGTAAGTATTTCTGCAACGAAGGACGTAACGACGATCATGGCCCGAGCGACCTTCACCGATTTTACTAACCATCTTGAAAGCGGGCCGCACAATCAGATACACAATGAAATCGGCGGGGCAGGTGGCACGATGGCTGATATCCGGATATCTCCGGCGGATCCAATCTTCTGGTTACACCACGGCAATATTGATCGGCTCTGGAGCCAGTGGCAAGTGACGCATCCGAGTAAAAACCCGACGCTAACCGGTGCTGCGCGAATTATGGATCCATGGCCAGAGACGGAGACGCAACTACGCTCAATCACTAAACTTGGCTACAGTTATATCTGAATATTGACCAGTCAGGTGTTATCAGAGAAAAACCTGGAACCCGGGTCAGGCTTGCTTAATGGTATTACTCAAGCGATCTGCTCGTAGTACAGGCTTTTCCCGTGTGGTACTGGGGGTTAGCGTTCCGGCACCGGTCGTTGTGCGACCACGGCATTTTTGGTGGTGGCGGTGCCGTTGCGGATCATGCGGATTTCGACGCTGCTGCCCGGTGCGGTGGTTGAGATAATGCTCAGTGCGGACTGTCCATCTTCGACCGCGTTACCGGCGATGTGGGTGATGATGTCGCCGCGCCGCAGGCCGGCACGATCTGCGGGGCCGCCGGACAACACACCGGCGACGATCACGCCGGTGACATCTTTTAGCCCGAACGACTCGGCTAAGTGCGGGGTCAGGTCTTGAGGTTCGATGCCCAGCCAGCCGCGCACCGCGTGACCGTAGCTGATGATTTCTTCCATGACTTTTTTCGCGATGCTCATCGGAATCGCAAAGCCGATGCCTTGCGAACCACCGGAGCGTGAATAAATCGCCATGTTGATGCCGACCAGTTGACCATAGGCGTTGGTCAGCGCGCCGCCGGAATTGCCGGGGTTAATTGCGGCGTCAGTTTGAATGAAATCTTCGAAGGTGTTGATGCCCAGTTGATTGCGGCGCGTCGCGCTGACGATGCCTTGCGACACCGCTTGCCCGACGCCAAACGGGTTGCCGATGGCCAGCACCACGTCGCCAACGCGCAGGCGATCCGTTTGGTTGATGGTGATGGTCGGTAGGTTGGGCAGATCAATATGCAAGACTGCCAGATCGCTCTCCGGGTCATTGCCGACCAGGGTGGCTTGCGCGCTGCGTCCATCGTTCAGCGCAATCAAAACTTCATCGGCGCCGGCCGTGACATGATTGTTGGTGAGAATATAGCCTTGCGAGCTGACGATCACGCCTGAGCCCAAACTGTTTTGCAAGCGTTGGCGTGGCACCGTGATGTCGCCGAAAAAGCGCCGGAATAAGGGATCTTCCAGCAGGGGGTTGGATCTTTGCTGAATAATTTTGGTGGTGTAGATATTCACCACGGCGGGGGCAGCCAAGTCCACCGCATCAGCATACGACACCACGCCCGACATCGGGCTGCCGCTGGGCGCCGTGCCTTGTTTGATTTCAACCACCGAACGATTGGAATTCAATAAATTCGGAAACAGCGTCACCACCATCCATGCGGCGACCAATCCGATGATGGCGTAGGTGACGAAAAATTTGATTAAAGGGCGCGCTTGCATTCGAATATTACAACTCGATCATTTCGCGCGACTATAACGTAACACGGGGAAATTCGCATGGTCATGTTGCACGAGCTGGTAACGTATACCGACGCATTGCTTAATGTCGGCGCCTTCAAAGATTACTGTCCGAATGGCTTGCAAGTAGAAGGTCGCGCGCAGGTGCACACGCTGGTGAGCGGTGTCAGCGCCAGCGCACGCTTACTGGATGCGGCGCTGGCGCTCAACGCCGACGCCGTGTTGGTGCATCACGGCTATTTCTGGAAGGGTGAAGATGCGCGTGTGGTCGGTTATAAGAAGCAGCGCTTGCAGCGTTTGTTGCGTGCCGACATGAGCTTGCTTGCCTATCATCTGCCGTTGGACGCGCACGCAGAGTTAGGCAACAACGCGCGCTTGGCGCAGGTGCTTGACATAAATGTTACCGGTGCATATGCGACCGACAGCGGGCCGAACATGCTGCGGACGGGGACCTTGCAGCAAGCACAAAGCGGTGCGCAATTCGCCGCGCACATCGAGCGCGCACTGGCGCGTGCGCCGCTGCATGTTGTGGGCGCCGCTGCGCACATAAAAACCATCGCGTGGTGCAGTGGCGGCGCGCAAGGCTACATCGAGCGCGCGGCAGCGCTGGAGGTGGACGCTTATCTTAGCGGTGAGGTTTCGGAATACACGGTGCATATCGCGCGTGAAACTGGGCTGCATTTTTTTGCGGCGGGACATCATGCGACCGAACGCTATGGAGTGCAGGCGCTGGGCGCGCATTTGGCGCAACAGTTTGGCCTACGGCATGAATATGTCGAGATTGATAATCCGGCGTGAAGATGGTGAGAATGGCCGACGGGGAAAACGGCTTTCCCGTCGGCGCCATTGTTTAGTCTTTAATGGCCTCAATTTCGAACATCAGGGCGACGTCGTCGCCGATAGCCGGTAAGCCGTAGTTGATTCCGAAATCGGAACGCTTGATTTTAGCGTTTGCGTCGAAACCGCAGGCGAATTTTTTATTGAAGGGATTAACGTCGCACTTCATGCTGGTGACGGCCAGGGTCACCGGCTTGGTGGTTTTCATGATGGTGAGATCGCCATCCAGCGCGGTGACTTTGTCGCCGGTGAACGTGACCTTGGTCGACTTGAAGGTAATGTTCGGAAATTCGCCAGCATTAAAAAAATCCGGTGACTTCAAATGCTGATCGCGTTTGGCATGTGCGGTGTCGATGGAGGTGGCGTCGATGGTGATTTCTACCGAGCCGGTTTTTTTCGCGACGTCCAGAGTGAGCTTGCCGGAGGACTTATCAAAGCGGCCATGCATGGTAGAAAAACCGACGTGGCTGATCATAAAATGCGGGAAGGTATGCTCAGGATCAATGGTGTAGTTGTCGGCGAAAACTGCCGGGGTGGGAAGTGCAAGAACAGCCGCTGCCAAAATTAATTTACGCATGAAAACTCTCCTGTTATGAGTAAGAACTGCCGTTTGCTAAATACCAAGCGTAACCCAGCACGAGGCCGGCCAACGCCAGAGTTGAAACTGTCAAGACCGTCGCTTGCAGCCAGCGCGACCTGCGCTGCGAAGTTGGCATAAACTGCGCCGCCAACGGAATCAGCCCTAATCCGACCAGCACCGTCCAGGGAAGTTCGGCGAAGGCGACCGTGGTGCAGCCGATCAAGCCCAACAACACGCCTGCCGGCAGCGTGAGCACGCTACCGGTTTTATTTTGCTTTTGCAGCAATGCCAATAGCATGACACCGCCGCTGGCGGCGCCAATAGAGATCGCCAACTGCCCGAACAAGGCGGATGAGCCGACAATCGCGGCAAGGCCGGTGCCCATGCCCAGGCTCACTGTGGCTGCGGTCGCACGCAGCTCGTCATGGCGCACGCGGTCCAGCCAATAGGTAAGCCATGCCGTGTAGAGCACAATGCCCACACCCGCTGCCAGCATCGCCAAGCCACTCTTGCGCAGCAGTGCGGCACCCAGAACCCAGGCACTTGCAAGCACGCTGAGCGTGACAAAATGCAGTGGGCGCCGTAGCCAACGTGTGCCGCGCTGGTCCGCAATAGCGCCGATGATCGCGGCGGCAATCCCCAGCACGATAATTTTGCGCGCCGCCGTCAGCGGCAGGAGTTCAACCCCGTTAACGAACAGCACCGTGACGATGAATCCGGCAAGCATGCCGATCCCGTGGTTGAGCCGTCCCAGGCGCTCTGCGCCGGCGCCGATTAGCACGGCTGCCAACAACGGCAACACCACGGATTGTATTTCGGGAAAGTTTAGGATGTTTGTCATGCGGTCACGTCAAGGTGCGGGCGCCAGTTTAAGTGTAGTCGAGGATGCCAATATGCAGAAGTGAAGCTTGTTGATGGTGTCGTTCAAAATACAAGATGATGTTTTCAGATGCAGTGGAGATTAGCGCCGTAACGACTATGCTTGGTAACGACAGTCGCTCAAGAGCGGAGTATTCCGGGCGACAACCTGATTAAGAGCATTAACCTGAAGGTAACGCACCATGTTGAAACGACCCGATGAAAACAAAGACACCATGTACATGCTGTTACGTGAAAATAAAATGAAAGAGTTCAACGCACATAAAGCCGCCGGCAAGGTTCCCAATTTGCGCGACACCGACATGCGCGGTCTGGACTTGCGCAGCATGGAGGCCAGCGGTCTGGATATGAGTGGCTGCTATTTTCGCCAGGCCGATTTACGCGGCATCGATTTTTCGCAGGCTAAACTCGACGGCGCCAGCATCAACGGTGCAAAAATTTCCGGTTGCCTGTTTCCCAAAGAATTGTCGGGGGAAGAAATCACCCTGTCGTTACTGCACGGCACGCGCTTGCGTTACGGTAAATAGCTTCAGCCACGCGCACGCATCCAGCCGGTGATGCTCAGGCGTGGTCGGCGTGCGGGCAGCACCTCATGCGGGAAGTCGCCGCTTAAGAAAGTAACCAGCGTAGCGCCGCGCGGCATGAGGTCGACGTAACGTTCTGCATCGTCTGCTGCGGTGTAAAGACGTAAGTGGCCGCCGTCTTCATTGCTCCAGTCCTGATTCAAATACAAAATACACGACACCACGCGTGCTTGCGTGTGGACCTGTCGATCCAGGTGTTTGCTGTAATGCGCCCCGACGGGATAACGCGCAAAGTGTAATTCCAGCTCGAACGCGCCGAGGAATAATCTGCCATTCACCGCTAGACGCAGGCGCTCCAGTTGCGCCACATAAACGCCTTGCGCGGCGCTCAGTGCGGCTTGCTCCAGCCACATAATCGAATCACCGCGCAGCGCCGCAGCAGCGTGCAGGTTGGTGCCGGAACCGATGCGCGCCGCGCTAAATTTCTGCTGTGCCCAAGAGTGCTCGGCTTCGGCCGCCAGTGTGGTGCAGGTGAGGTGGTCGATAAAGTTAGGCGTGACGCACCAGCCTTGCTGCGCCAGCGTTGCGGTGATGTGTTCAGCGACCTGCTCGGTGGTGTCGTTGTTGCTAACTTCGGTTTTCAATGGTGCCCTCAGTGTTTCAGTTTGGCGCTGTGTGTAATATACGCAATTCAGTATCCAGCCAACTGTTTTGGTGTATTCGAGAACCACGTGACGACCCACGCTCTTCCACGGACGGCAAACTGCCACGCGGCCGGCAATCCATTACGCAATAAGTTTTCAGTGCGGGGAAGTATTTTGCTGTTGCTCGGCTGTTTGGCGGCAGCGTTGGCAGAGGCTGATCCTGATTGCGTTAGATGTCACAACCAGTTTCCTTCGGATGTCGCGCAGGGCTGCGCGCAATGCCACAGCGCGGAGCAAATCCGGATCGCCGCGCAAGCAGCCGCGCCTGCGCCGGCTAAGTTTGCTGTGTCAGGCAAGGTTGCGGCGGCGCTGGGCATGAGTGTGCCGCTGTTGTACAACGATACGCGCATCGGTGGTGATCCCAACCCGATGGTGTTGGTGCCGGCCGGCGAGTTCATCATGGGTACCGACACGCGTTTGGCCGACGAAGGTCCACAGCATAAAGTCAAGCTCGCTGCGTTTTACATCGATAAATATGAAGTGACCAACCTGCAATACGAGCAATTCATTAAAGCAACTGAGCGCCGTTCGCCAATTCATTTTAAAAATCGCACTTATTCGGAAGGCAAGGTTGATCACCCGGTGATCAATGTCAGTTGGGAGGATGCGCACGACTATTGCGCGTGGGCCGGCAAGCGCTTGCCCACCGATCAGGAGTGGGAGAAAGCCGCGCGCGGTACCGATGGGCGCACCTTTCCATGGGGCAATGAGTTCGATCCGCACAAGGCTAACGTGCCGGCGCGCTGGAAAGAATTGGGCGCGTTCGGCGACACTACGCCGGTCGGCGCGTTTGAAGCGGGCAAGAGCCCTTACGGCGTGTACGACCTGTCGGGCAATGTCTGGGAGTGGACGGATTCGTGGTATCAACCGTATCCCGGCAACAAAGTGGCGTCGGAAAATTACGGCGAGCGTTACAAAACCTTGAAGGGTGGCTCGTGGTTCGACTGCTCGTTTTATCAGTGCGGCGTGTCCGCGCCGGTGTTCAACCGCGCATTTTTCGCGGTGCGCACCAAAAACGACAGCTTTGGATTTCGTTGCGCGAAAGATGCGAAGTGACTTTTTTGTAGGGGCGCAGCACGCAACGCCCCTACAGCGTGAACAATCGGGAGGGCTCATGCGGTTTGTCGGAATAGGCATGGTGTGTATCGGTGTGCTTGCAGCCTGCGGCAGAGATGCCGCGCACACGGCCGCACCCGGCGCAGCGCTGCAGGTGCCGATGGTGCCGGTGCCGGGTGGCGACTTTGTGCGCGGCAGCAATGCCGTCGACACCGAGGGCTTGCAGCAACGTTACGGTTTTGCCGCGCCGTTGTTTCTCGACGAGCATCCGCAGCAAAAAATAACCGTGCCGGGTTTTTACATCGACACCTTCGAAGTCAGCAACGCGCAGTACAAAATTTTTGTGCAAGGCACCGCCCGCAAACCCTTGCTGATGTGGACCGAAAACGGTTACGTCTACACGCCTGCTCAATTACAAAGCAAAACAGTAGAGGCATTACGCACGCTGGCAACCGACGTGTTCAAGCTCGACAAGGACACGCGCGACATGAGCAAAGAGGCGCTCATCGCCGCACTGCAAGCGCAACAAAAAGCACAAGACGCACTGCCCGCCGGCGGCATGAGCTGGGTGGAAGCGTATGCGTTTTGCGTGTGGCGCGGTGCGCGCCTGCCCAGCGAAGCCGAGTGGGAAAAAGCCGCGCGCGGCACCGGCGGCCAGGAATTTCCGTGGGGTAACGAGTGGAACCCGAAAATCGTCGGCACTGGTGAAGACGGCCGTTACGAAGAAGGCATCGCGCCAGTCGGCTCGTATCCGCTGAGCAAGTCACCGTTCGGCGCGCACGACATGGCCGGCAACGCCTGGGAATGGGTACAAGACTGGTACGACGCCTATCCCGGCTCCGACTATCGCAGCAAGGAATTCGGCAAAAAGAATAAAGTCATTCGCGGCGGCAGCGGCGGTGTCGGGCACTACGGTATCCGCTATTTTTACCGCGCCTCGACACGCCAGTTCGCCGAACCCGAAATGGAAAGTGATGATGTGGGGCTGCGCTGCGTGCGGGACGGTTAAGCAAGTTGTAAGTCGCTCTAAATTAGTGTGGAGGTCTTTGTTGAAGGTGTTCCGTGCATGCGCGCCTATTCGCATCGTGGCTCGATGCTCGTTCAGCCCACGCACTGCCTACAGCGGGAGCGCCAGTGGCATATCTGGAGCCGGGAACGCCCACACCGATTGCTACCTCCAAGTCATGACGAACCTCATGTATGCTTGTGGGGCTCGAATTAAGAGCGAGTGCAAGTGGCGATAATGCAGTGTGATTTCGCTGTGTGATGGTAATGCTCATTTATTAATTGGGGGTCGTTTTATGCGTAGGACTTCGTATCGTTTCCATAGTTTTGCTGCCTTGCTAGTTGGGGCTTTCGTTAGCCTCTCTAATCACGCTGGCGATGTTCCCGTGCTTA
>JANLTU010000030.1:0-4213 GCA_031363085.1 Gammaproteobacteria bacterium | reverse complement strand
CCAGGCCGTCGCGTAAGTCCGCTGCGCGACACCGGCGGGAGCACCACGCTTCGGGCTACGCCCTCCGCGCGGGGCTCCCGAGCTTACTCAGCGGACAATTCATGTGCTACAGAACCGGACAGATCTATTTGCTTCTAACATGAATTACTGTTGCGGTTAGGGTTAGGGGCAGACCCCACCTTGTGTGGCAATTGGCCGTTGTGCTACTGTGTAGTTACTGTGTAACACATGAGAGCAACCACCATGAGCGAAGCAACCTTTACCTTCCGGGTCGATGAAGAGCTGAAGGACGAGTTTTCCATTGCCGCGAAGGCCCGTGACCGTACCGGTGCGCAGCTCTTGCGCGATTTCATGCGTGATTTTGTAAAACAGCAGAAGGACGCGGCTGCGCATGACGCATGGTTCCGCCGCCAAGTACAGGCCGGGCTTGATTCGGCCCAGGCTGGCGAGGTGATTTCTGCCGAAGAAGTTGAGGCGGAAGCGGCCACTTGGCGTGCAAAGACGCGGCGCAAAATAGTCGGCCCTAACTCGTGAGGCTGGTTTGGACGCGCCTGGCGAGTACAGATCGGAAAGAGATTCGTGAGTACATCGCGCAGGACAATCCAGCCGCTGCACTTGCGCTCGATGAACTGCTTTCAGAGAAAGCTTTCCACTTGGTCGATCATCCCGACCTCGGCCGTCCTGGTCGTGTCACCGGCACCCGCGAATTGGTAGCGCATCAGAATTACATCCTTGTCTACGACACGGCCGGTGATCTGGTGCGAGTTCTGCGTGTGCTGCACGCGGCCAGGCAGTGGCCTCCGGAAACGAAATGAATCGTCGTTGGGAAAAGGGGCCGCGTCTCAACATTAGCGTGCTTTATTTTCCGTTTTCTGAGGCGACCCCGTGTAGCGCTGTTTCGTAATTGCGTTACCTCGTATCGTTTTTGTTTATATATACGCTACCTGGTAACGCAATAAATTACTGTTGCGGATGCTCATTCCCACAACCCCTCAAACCGCTGCACGGCCGTGCGCGTGTAACGCGCCGTATGGCGTAGATCGCGGTGCCCGAGGTAATCCTGTATAAGTCGTGCATCGGCCCCTTTGTCGGCGAGCGCATAGCCGCACGAATGACGCAGCATGTGCGGATGCACATGTTTGAGTCCCGCGCGTTGCCCGATCACCGTGATGAGATAGTAAAGCCCCTGGCGGGTGAACGGCGTGCCGCGCTCGCTGACGAACAACCACGGCAACCGATCAGTGCGCGAGTGCATGTAGGTTTTCAACGCGCGCAGCGCATTGCCGGTAATGGGTTGATCAGTCGACAACGAGCCCTTCAAGCGCCGCACCCACGCGCGCGCGCGACGGCCGTCGAAATCGTCGCGCCTGGCGCGGCACAACTCGGACGCCCGGTAACCGTGCTGGAGCAACAGATACAACATCGCCGTGTCGCGCGCGGCATGGCGCCCCAGGCTCGCACCGGCGAGAAGCTGTTCGAACTCATCGAGGGTGAGAAAATTGCGCCCCTTTTCATGTTCGTCGACGGTGACGGGGCGTTTTTTTGGACGACTCTTTACATTACGCCGTTTGGCGACGGTCTTGGACATGGCGGAATCTCGAAGGAAACCCGCCTTTATTATAGTGACTCTTTACTTAATGTGCAGAAGGTAAAGAGTCTCGTAGGGATGTTTGTGTGTTAAATGCTGCGGTACGTTTTCTTACCATCAATTGACCAGTTTGAAAATGATGTATCCACCTCGCAGATCTAATGGCATGGCCATTACTACGTTTAGAACTGTGAGCTTACAAACTTTCCCGTTCGACTCAAATCTCCATGAGTCCCCCACTTGCATAGACCTATTCTTAGTGAAAGGTTGTCCAGGTATTTTTATGTCCAGTGTGGCGGTACTGTCGCCTCTGATGTCTTTAGGGTTCAAAGTTAACTCTATTTCTGAACTTTGGTAACCCCCATTCTGATACGCGCAAATCACATTTTTATCGTTACAAACATCTGCTTTGGTACCATGATTAGCGTGGCTCCCAGAAGGGTTTGGTTCTTTTAGGCTTTCGCTATTCGTCTGATTCAGAGTTATTGGCGTGGTACTTGTGCTTCCGTTTGTATTTATAGTAACGGCTGTAGGAGCTTGAAAACCTGTGCATCCAGCAGCTGTCATCGCATAAATCAATATTACTAATTTTTTCATTTGCTCCTCCTGATTACATCCATTTAAGAAACTGACTACAATGTATAGTCATGGCTCTTTATTATTTGCACTCTACTCGTTCGACAAAGAACTCCCCCTCGTCGTGAATGTTTCTGTCATAAAATACTGAACATTCCTTGATCGAATCCGGAAGTTGCTTGGATAGCGCCATGTGGGTGTTTGAATAAAAACACTCAATCCAAACCTTCTGGCCATCGCTTCGTTTTCGATGAAGCTCCCATTTCGAAATGGATTTATTTTCCACGGTATTGTCATCACTCGGTGTTAGTTCAGCTCTCTCGCTAGGCGGACCCGCATAAAAGGTAACTGCCGACAGACGCAGTAGCGGCGCCTCGTTGTTGTAGTGACGAACATGCCAACCCGGAAGCGGGGTGGCCATTTTTTGTGAAACAGAAATATAGGGCGGACACGACAATGCTTCATTGGCCTGAACCTCGAAACCGTAGCCAAACAGAGCGATGAGACAAATGAGATTGATGGGGTGCATTTTTTTCATGGCTGGCTACTCGATAACATAGAAATAGTCGCCATCGTCGCTTGGGTCTTCACCACTGCTCACCCATCGGATGGTGCGTATATGCACCCCAAGTTTGTATCGAATTTCTGCCCACTGATCGTAAACCTGGATGCCCTCTGCATTCTGGGAAATATAGATCGCTGCATGATTGCCGTGGCGTTGGTTTGGATATTTCCCGTCGATGAAGGTAGCGATGGCGGTTCCTGTCGGGATGGAGAGGTTTCCGCGTACCGACGCGCCTTGTTTCCATTTCGCGGTTTCAGGAGCACCCGTACAGTGCTTCACCAATGCAACGCACCCACCGTCCCCGATAAAATTTCCCTTGAGAAAGGCAACGTGCTCTTTTGCACATACATAAGGCATATTTAATGGCTCCTTGCGGTAAAGAGTCCTTGCTTGACAAATATTTGCCCGAGGACTAAACATTACTTTCTTGGCGCCAACGCCAAGACCCTTTAAGACCCTTTCTGCTGGCAAGCCGCCAGCCCCTTTAACTAGCACTCATATACACGACGCAAGTCGCGTATCAGGACCGTGAGACGGGTGCAACGATTGTAAGATTGTCGGTCCCGCGTCGCCGTCCCCATCCCCATCCGTATTATGGCGACATCCACTTAGCTACGGCACCGAACGTGGCCGCCCGCCGCATGAGTCATCCGCCGTTATGTTGTCAGGTGATTCATGCGGCGGGCTCAACCCTCGACCGTTAAGCGTTATTTCCCTGCTCGCATTTATCAAAAAACGCCAGCATGTCAGCAGCGGTTTGCGGCGGAAGCGCCTTGATGTGTGCTTCCAAAGCATCCGCAGAGTTTTTCCAATAACCAGCGATCACCATGAAGGGTGCCGCTAGTAGAGCAGCGGCTATGCCCCATCCAGCCGCTCCAGGAAACGTCGCTTTCCCCTCGGAAAATAACAAGCGAACAAAAACAAATCCAATCACGGAAGCTGCAACAACCAGCCCCGCATAACGGGCCCGCCGCCACTTAAACGGTCGTTTGCCACGATGCCTGCTCCAGGCCACAAAAGCGATAAACACGGCTGCCACTGGAGCCCAAAAAAATAAAACAACACCATCATCTGAACTCATGGTTATTCCCCGCGTGAACGCATCGTTAGTTTTCGCTTTGTGTTTTTGTGGTCCAACGCTATGAGCACAACCAGAAGTCCCACGATTTACTTCGCTCCAGGTCTACATAAACGATCCTGATTAGTTACCTGCCTCAGACAGTCGCAAAACGCTGAGGGGGTGAGGTTTGGTCGTGACGGCGGCGCGAAGTAAACGTGGCACCCTGGCGGCCAGATCAAAACGGCGATTGAAACGGTAAGCAAATTCGGCCAGATAACGATGCGCATACTTGGCATGATTGATCGCGTGGTAGGTTCCGCTGAGCGCCGTCTTCAGGTTGGCCAGTATCGTGTTGACCCAACGAAACTCAGGGCGTTGCACCGCGTGTCTACCTCCGCCCACGACGTGGCGTTCGTGCGCCGCC
>JANLTU010000027.1:0-14834 GCA_031363085.1 Gammaproteobacteria bacterium | reverse complement strand
AGCCGTTCTTAGCGATCTCCACGCCCTCTGTGTCCTTGGCCGCGAAGTCAATTTGCTGCACCATGAAGCGTGGCCTGACATCTTCGCCCCGTCGGCCGAACCCGAGCGTGACGCAGCGCACTGGTGCAAGGGCCTTCAAGGCGAAGGGGCAACCACTTTCGTCGCGGAAATCGCGGCTTCCGTCGTGGGCTTCATTACCATTCAACTCGCCGACGAAACACACTCGATGCTGCAGCCTATTCGTTTCGCGCGCGTGGGTTCGGTTTGTGTCACCCAGGCCGAGCGCAGCAAAGGCATCGGCAGCAAACTCATGGAACTGGCCGAAGCCTGGGCTACTTCGTTAGGCGCAAGCGAAATGCGCCTGAACGTTTGGCAATTCAACGCTTCCGCAATTCGGCTGTACGAAGAACTTGGCTATGCAGTACGCTCGCTCAACATGAGCAAGTCGTTCATCAAGTAACGTGTGCGCTCAAACCCGTCGCGCTAACGCGTAACGTCTGTTGCGCTTCGCTACAGCACTCCAACATAAACGTTCGCCTTTTATGGATTACTCATGACACTCATGACCAACCACTTCCCCGCAGAATCTGCGTTGTATCCAGACAGCGCCCAGTATCCGTATTCCGATTCGTTTGCAATTTCACTACGCAGAACAGACGTCGAATCGTGGGAGCTGATCGCGGCCTTTTTTCAATCCGCACCGGGTTGGGTTGATCGCCTCTTCGCACTGCGCAATCAAATTGTTGGGCGCCTCGGCTTGAAAACTGGCCAGCATCAGCTACGCGACCTTGACCCCCCATATCACGTGGAACAAAGAATCGGGCTGTTTCGTATACTCGGGATCACTGACACCGAAGCGATCATTGGCGAAGACGATAGCCATCTGGATTTTCGAACCTCGCTATTGTTGATGTATAACGACACTGGCCCTCAATTGGTGGTCTCAACGCTGGTGAAAACAAAAAACACTTTGGGGATTGTGTATTTTTCAGTGGTGAAGCATTTTCATCGCTTGATCGTCCCCATCATGGTGAGGACGATGGCGAGTAAGATCGAAGCAAGATCACTTCCGCAGCATCGCTCCGGTCAGCCCCGCTAGACTCAACTCGTCATTCCAGCGGACATTTGGCTAACACCACACAGCACCCGTCTTGAGGAAATATGCAGATGAACTATCCGCTTGCCACCGTCGGAGGACTCACTGTTCTGGCCCTTTTCGCCCACCTCTTTGGCGGCATTCGCCAATCCTTGAGTGTCGAACCCGCCAAGTTGAATGACCCAGAGAAGCTGGCACACTTTGCAACTCTTGATCGTAACTGGGTGCAGTCAATGTGCGCATTTCAGTTGGTCACGGTCGATCTTGTGGCTCTGTCCACCCTGCTGTTTTTGCTTGCCTTCACAGACGTTTTTCTACAAAAGCAGCTCATGGGTTTCGCGCTGGCGGCGTTCTATTTTTTGTGGGGCTGTGCATGGCTTGTGCAGCTTTTTACTTTGCGGCGCAAAGCACTCGACTATCTATTGCTCGGCCATTGGGTTTTTTGGTTCGGCTGTTCCGCTCTCATTTACTGGGGTTCGCTCTCCCTATGAATCCAGCAGCGGACTACGCAGACAACTGCCACAGGAGCGGGTAATGCCAAAGGGTTACTGGATCGTTCGCGTCGATGTCACCGACCAAGAGCAATACAAAACCTACTTGGCGGCTATTATCGTGCCACAAAAGAAATACGGAGCGCGCATTCTGGTGCGCGGCGGTCGATTCGAGAATCCGGAAGGGACAAGTCGCTCGCGCAACGGAGTGATTGAATTTCCATCCTACGAAGCGGCCCTTGAATGTTATCGGTCCCCTGAATATCAACAAGCAATCAAACTACGACAGCCGGTATCGAGCATTGATATCGTCATCATTGAGGGCTACGAAGGCCCACAGCCATCATGATAAATCGGGGCCGAGCTTGTGCTATTGCATTCCGCTTGCAATAGAACTAACCCGCGAAAATGCAATCAATCAAGCCTGACCCCGTTTTTTTTCGAAGGGTGAAGTGAACAGCATGAATCAAGTCATTAAAGAAAAACAGCGTCACGACATGACAACCGACGCCTGCAAAAAAGCTTTCTAAATTCTCAATGCGAGGTTCAGAGTTGGGTTTTTCTACACCGTCGTTGGGCGGCAACGAGTAAAGTGGACCCCTCCGTCCAGACAATGATGCATCGAGTTTAAGAGAGTAACCTCTCACCAGCAGCGGAATGGCACTGCCCCGTTATTGTTTCTAATCCAACAGTGGTTTTTTTGTCTCACTGTATTTGTCCACGATCCTTGCACCGCCACCACGTCGTAGGTCGGGTTAGCCCGCCGGGCGTAACCCGACATCGCATGGGTCGGTGCGAACGTGTCGGGTTACGCTGCGCTAACCCGACCTACAGTTGTAAAATCATGGCGCTACGCCGGCTGCACTTGCCGCATCCACGCTAAGGAACCGCCGATCAATTCAGATTTAGAACTTGGAACAAACGCGCTGCGCTTTTCATAACGCTGGCGGATTTTCGAGTTCTATATTTCAGTTTCAATGAAGTATTTTTGGTTCGTTGGCCTTGTTTTGCCGTATTTCCTTGGATTTCCGCCCCATTCTGCCCCTCACGGGCAAAGCTTTCCTCTGACCATGTACAGGTTGCTCAGCGCAAACAGCACATGGAGCTGTGCGTCGTTCTTCGCCAGACCTTTGTAGCGCGCCTTCTTATGCTTGAAGAGATTCTTCACCACGTGAAACGGATGCTCGACCTTGGCACGCAGGCTCGCTTTGAGTTTCTCATTCAGCAGCGCCAAGTCTTTTTTCCAACCCTCGACCATCGCCTTGATGGGCTTTCTGCGCTTGGCAATGCGAAAGGTGACGGTGTGCGCCATCGTCTTGAGTTTGTCTTGGACTTCGGCGCGTTTTTCCACACCCACATAACCGGCATCCGCGCCCACGCGGTGTTCCTGGCCATGCAGCAGCGCCGCGGTTTGGCTGATGTCGCTGACGTTCGCCGCGGTGCTGATGACGGTGTGCACCAGACCGGATTGATCATCCGCCCCGATGTGGGCTTTCATACCAAAGTGCCATGCGTTGCCCTTCTTGGTTTGATGCATGGCGGGGTCGCGTTTGCGCGTTGCATTTTTGGTCGAGCTGGGCGCGGCAATCAGCGTGGCATCCACTAAGGTGCCTTGGCTCATCAGCAGGCCGCGTTCGGTGAGCAGCGCATTCACTTCGGTAAGCAGGGCCTGGGGAAGTTTGTGTTTCTCCAGTAGATGCCGGAAGTCCATCAGGGTGGTGGCATCGGGCACCGACTCGACGCCTAAATCGACGCCGCAGAAATTGCGCAGCGCTTGGCTGTCATAGAGGGCATCTTCGACCGCCCCATCCGCAAGCCCGTACCACTGTTGTACCAAGTACATGCGCAGCATGCGTTCGATCCCCAACGGTTGACGCCCGCGCTTCCCGCTCTTGGGATAGTGCGGTTCAATGACCGCGATCAGACGTGCCCACGGAACCACCGTCTGCATCTGGGCTAAAAACAGGTCGCGCCGCGTTTGTTTCTTTTTGCCTGCGTATTCCGCTTGCGCGAAACTGGCTTGACACGGCGTGGCGGTGGTTTTAATCATGGGCTTGACCTGCTCAGTAAGTGCCATAAGTTAACATTTATACTCGACGCTCCATAGTCAAAATCAACAATCAGGCGATTTAATCGGCGTTTCCCTAAGTAATCCGTCGCCGCCGCTGTATTCTCCGCCGGCGCCCAGGGCGCGAAGTCGGCTTCGGGGGTGGGGAGGTATGCGCCTTGTTTCACTTCCAGCGCGAGGGTGCCGGGTTGCATGCACACGTAGGCATGCCAAGTGTTGGGCGGTATTTCCACGGCGCGGGTGGCGGTGCATGACATCGGCGTGCGTTGCATCACGCGGCCGGTGGCGTCGAAAATCAGTAGGTCGAGCTGCCCTTCCAGCACCACAAAAAACTCCCACTTGTGCGCTTCGGCGTGGCGATGCGGGCGCATGTAGGTGGCCGGTTGCGTGGCGATAAACAGCCGCTGCACGGGCGCGTCCAGAGTTTCATGCACATTCAGATGCGCGCGCAGGCGCGTGGCTTGGGCGGCTTTGCCGGCGAGAACATTCAGGTCGTCTGCGGTGATGGTTTTGATCATGTGCTTTGATTCGCGGTGAGTAAGTTTGAGCCTCGTATCTTGAACAGGTCTGGCGCGCAGAACAATGGTTTGTTGCTGTTCTGCACACGGCGCTGGTATTGGGCGACACTTGCGCGCGAAACACTGCCCATCAGTGGCACTATATGCTGACACTCCATATTTTTTAACGGATGCCTTCGCCCCATGTCACGCGCCGAACGCTTGCTCGATTTGCTTCAATTGCTGCGCCGGCATCGCTTTCCGGTGAGCGGCGCGGCGTTGGCGACGGAGCTTGACATCAGTCTGCGCACGCTTTACCGCGACATCGCGTCGCTGCAGGCGCAGGGCGCGCGGATCGACGGTGAAGCCGGCTTGGGCTATGTGTTGCGGCCGGGCTTTACGTTGCCGCCGTTGATGTTTTCGGCCGAAGAAATCGAGGCGCTGGCGCTGGGTGCACGCTGGGTGGCGGCGCGTGCGGATGCTGCGCTGGGCAGTGCGGCGCGCAACGCGCTGACCAAGATCTCGGCCGTGCTGCCGCCTGCGCTACGCGACGAGCTCGATGCTTCGGCGCTGCTGATCGGCCCCAGCGCGCCCATCGTTTCAGGAAATGTCGAGCTAGGCGTGATTCGTCGCGCGATCCGCATGGAGCACAAGCTCGTCGTTGACTATCTCGATCAAAAAAATACCCCGACGCAACGCACCCTCTGGCCGTTCGCACTGGCGTTTTTCGAGCAGGTGCGCATCGTGGTGGCGTGGTGTGAGCTGCGCCAGGGGTTTCGGCATTTCCGCACGGATCGGATCGCGGCGTTGACCGCACTGGAAACACGCTATCCCCACCGCCGCCAAGCGCTGCTAAAGGAGTGGCGCGCGCTGAACGAAATCACGCCGCAGTAACCGGGGATTCACTGCTGACAAAATCTGACACTCGCTCCGCTTACGCTACAACGCATCAATCACTCACTGCGGAGAAACAGCATGTTCGATCCCAACTACGTCATTCTTTATGTCGAAAACTCAGCCAACAGTGCCGCCTTTTACACGCGTCTACTCGGCCGTGCACCGGTCGAAGCATCACCGAACTTCGTGATGTTCGCGCTGGCGTCAGGCGTGATGCTCGGCCTGTGGTCACGCCACACGGTCGAGCCGCCAGCGGCCAAAGCTTCGGGCGGCAGCGAGCTTGCATTCACCGTTGCCGACAGCGACGCAGTTGCTGCGCTGCATACCGACTGGCGCGAGCGCGGTTTAAGCATCGCGCAGGCGCCGGTGGTGATGGATTTCGGCACCACCTTCGTCGCGCTCGATCCGGACGGCCATCGCCTGCGGGTGTTTGCGCCGACCGCAGCATGAACCGCAATTGGATTGCCGTGGCGGCGGCCGCGCATGTACAACGCGGCCGCGCTGCGGGCTTTTGCAAATGGAGTTCGTCGGTGCATCACGCCGGCGCGTCGTAATAGCGTCCAAAGCGATTGGCCAGAAACTCACTGAGCGTGAAGGTTTCTTGGGTGACGAAACCGTGGAATTTTCCCGGCTGCGCCAGCACCAAATCGACCACCGCGCAGATGCCACCCGCCGTCGTCACTTGGATCGCCGACCATAATTTGCCGGCGATGCGCTGCGGATAAATTTTGCGCAGGTAATTTTCTTCAAACAGCTCGCTGTGTTGTTGGCCGGACACGGCGACGTAGATCACCACCACGTCTTGCGTCGTTTTGGGGATGGCGTGTTCCAGCACGCGCTTGAGCGTGGGACGGTCGTCGTTGAGTTTGAGCTCGTTCATCAGCAACTGGATTTTTTCGCAGTGCCCCGGATAACGCAGCGTTTTGTAGTTGAGGCGGCGCAGCTTGCCGGCGTAGGTTTCAGCCAGCGTGCCCAGTCCGCCCGAAGTGTTAAACGCTTCGTACACCAAGCCGTCGACGGTGATGGTCTCGTAGCCTTCCAGCGGCAGCACGTTAACCAACTGGCCGTTTTCGATGGCTTCGCAAAAATTGCCGTATTCGTTAATAAGTCCGTCGGTCGACCAGGTCAGCGAATATTTCAGCGTGTTGCTGGGATTCACCGGTAACGCGCCGACGCGCATCTTGACAGAATCCAGCGTGTCGAAATGTTGCATCAAGTCGTTGGCCGCAATGCTGATGAAGCCCGGCGCCAAACCACATTGCGGCACGAAGGCGTGGCTCGCATCCGTGCTCAACTCCTTGACCTTGCGCGTGACTGCCACGTCTTCGGTCAGGTCGAAATAATGCAGTTTGAATTCGCGCGCGAGCTCCGCCACCAACGGGTTGCAGTAATACGGCAGCGCGGAGATCACCGCGTCGACGCGATTGGCACTGAGAAAGTTGCGCAGCGCGCTGCCGTTTTCGGCGTTCAGCGGTGCGATGCGCAAATTTTTCAACCCGTGCGTCTGACGCACCCGGTCGGGTTCTTCGGCGCGCCGGTCGCTCAAAATCACTTCGTAGTCGCCGCTGTCGCATAACAAACAGGCGATCAACGAGCCGATTTTTCCCGCCCCTAACACCAATACGCGCTGCATGGCTTATCCTTTGGTGATGAAGTGAATGAATGCTGGGTTGTCGGCGCCTGCGCGCCGAGATTTAGTTCAGACTAGTTTAGATTCAATGCGCTCTGCCGTTACAAGATTCGATGCTGACGTGATTTAACTACACAGGAACCTGCCATGGGCAGCGCACATCAAACCTATGCAGAGCTGCTGGCGGATGCGTTGTTGCGCCAATACGACGCATTGCACGCTGACGCCAACGCCAAGTACCGCGTCTTTGCGCAAAAAAACTCCGACGAGGCGGCCCGCCTCGATCTCACTCCGTTTGCAGCTTCTCCCAAAAAAGCCGACGCAGCGCTGTTTTTCGGTGATGTACACAGCGTCGCCGAGTTGATGACGGCCTACCACCGGGCGCGCAAAGCCAAGCCGTTTGAAAATGATCTGGCGGAAACACGCACCCAGGTGCACGACTACGCGCGCGTGTTCATGAATCACCTGCTGATCCACGCGGAAGAAACTTACAGCGACGCACAGGCGCGCCTGATTGCCGCGTGGGTCAGCCATCTTGACATTTATGTGGCGGTCAAAGCGGTGGAGTCGCTGCTCAACAGCAAGGCGGATCTGGCCTTGCTGGAACTCGCCGCCGCCCAGCATTGGACCGTGCACTTCGATCATCTGGCGATCCGTTGCGGCCACGCCGGACGGCGCGACGCCGAGCGCGTGGTCAAGCTGTTGTGCATGCAACATGACTATGTCGCAACCCAAGTGGCGGGTGAAGACTTTTACCAGTTCAGCGACGGCTGGAACGCCTATCCGCTCTACAAGATACTCGCCAACGGCCAGGTGCTGCGCTTGTTCATCGACCAGTCCGACGCGCAACACGGCGCGCAAATCATCCGCCACTGGAATCGCGTGTACGGATTCACCGCGCATCACATGGGCTTGCGCGCAACCAAACTGCACAACGGCATGCGCCGCGCCGTCACCCTGGCGGAAATGACCGCCGCATTGGCGCAGCGCAACATCACTGCGCTCACGCCCACCGGCGACTACACGCAGGGACTGTTGCTGCAGGTGTTCACTAAACCCGAGCGCAATGCCGATATCCCAAACGAGCTCAAACAGGAACTGCGCGCCGTGGACCCTGCACTGGAACGCACGCTGGAAAACGCGAAGCTGCTGGAATTGGTAGCGCGCGAAGAAGCGCCGGCAGCGCTGGCGGCGCAGTATTTCGCGTTATACGGCTTGCGCTACGACGCGAGCAATCCGTTGCATTCGGTGCCGGCCTACCAATATTTTTTGCCGGCGCAGGCCGCACACGTGATCAACACCTCGGTACAAACCAGCTAGGCGGACACGCTCATGACCAGCGCCCCATCCCTGACCTTCAGTGATTTGTCGGTTGCCTTGGTCGAGCCCTCGACCACCCAACAACACATCATCGTGAAACACCTGGAAACCTTGGGCGTGACCAATACCACCTGCTATCACGACACGGCGGCGGCGCTGGCTGGCATCAGCGAGCGCGTGCCCGACCTGATGATCAGCACCATGCATCTGCCCGACGGCACCGGCACCGAGCTGGCGCAAGTCTTACGCAAAGATCCACGCACGGTTGATTTGTTATTCATGCTGGTGTCCAGCGAAACCGCCTATCGCTATCTGGAACCCTTGAAACAAGCGGGCGTGGTCGCGATCCTGCCCAAACCTTTTCAGGCCAGCGATTTACGCAAAGCGCTCAGCTCCACGCTGGATTACTTATTGCCGGAGGAAGATCAGGGGCATGTCGAAGTGGTCGAGGAGATGAACGTGCTGGTGGTCGACGACAGCCTCACCGCCCGGCACCAGATCTGCCGCGTGCTGAACAACATGGGCATCGCGAATATCACCCAGGTCATCAATGGCCGCGAGGCCATCGAACACATCAAACAGAAATTTTTTGACTTGATCGTCACCGACTACCACATGCCCGAGATTGATGGTCAACAACTGACCCGCTATGTGCGGGAACAAAGCAGCCAGCGTTCGGTGCCGATCCTGATGGTGACCAGCGTATTGGACGAAGCCCGCCTGGCACAGGTGCAACTGTCCGGCGTCTCGGCCATCTGCGACAAACCGTTTGAACCCGCCGGCATCAAGCACTTGATACGGAAGTTGTTGCTGGCAGGTTGACGTGCATCAACCAGGTTTCGATGGCCGCACGCGCCGTGTCGGGTGCAGCGGTAAGTATCCAGTGGTTACATTTTATTTCGACCACCGTGCAGCGCGACAACTGCGCGGCGTAAACACGATTGAGCGCAACGCTGGCGGAGCCACCGCCCACCGACAGCAACATCAAGGCCGGCACCGCAGCAACAACGAGCGGCAGAGGCTGCAACACCTGCACCAGGTCTTGCAGGTAGGTGGCGGCCGGAAAATATTTCAGATCTTCCCAGACCGACGAATACAGCCGCTGCATGTCGGCGTCGCGCCCTTGCGCGAGCAGCGCGCGTGCCCGCAGGTCGAGCTGTTCCAGATTCAGCACCACCAGTTCACGACGCTGCAGCCCGAGCGCCGCAAACGCGCGAGCCACACCGGCAGCGGCGGTGAGCAGCACGCGCGCGGCGGGGCGGGGCAACCCCCAGCGCAATGCTTGCGCCTGCACCGGATCAATTAATATCAAGCCCGCCACCCTGGGCGCGTGGCGCTGCGCGAAATGCGCCGCCACGTTGGCGCCCAGGCTATGGCCCACCAGCACCGCACGCGCATAGCCGCAGGCGTCGAGCAGCGCCTGTAGATCAGCACACCACACCTCGATGCCGAGCACACCGCGATCCACCGAGCAGGCGTGACCGCGTAGATCCAGACGTAACGTGTCCCAGTCGCCGGTCAATTCGGTGTGCTTGAGAAATTCGCTGAAGCGAGTGTGGTTACTGGCCACGCCGTGGATGAACAGCAGCACGCCGCGCGCGTTGGGTGCCCGGTGTTGCCAATAAGCGATGCGTACGCCGTCGTTGCGGACCAGCGTCTGCTTGGTTTCGTTCAAGCGTGGTGCGCGGCTCAACCGGCCCTACTCGATCAACCCCGGAATTTTTTTCACCAACGCGTTTTTCTCGGCGGTGGCGGCACCGGTCAGGGCGAAACCGCGCATCCAGCCGTTGGGATCGGTGAACGTCGCGCGCACGCCGTCGCCGTGCGTGTCGACGCTCCACTCGCCCGGCCAGTCCGGCGGCGGCGGCAACACCGACACCGCATAGGCGGGGGTTTTGACAGTTACCGGCATGGCCGGATAGACCACCGGCGTGCTCACGCCGGCCAGCGTTTTAGCCAGGGCGCGCGCCGCGTTCATAATCGGCTGCACAAAATACAGCGAGTGCCCGTCCACTTCGGCGCAGTCGCCCAGCGCGTACACGTCGGGCGCACTGGTGCTCAGCCAGCGATTCGTGACAATGCCGCGCTTCACTTGCAATCCGGCGGCGGCGGCGGCATGCAGGCGCGGCCGCAATCCCACCGCCGATAACACCAGATCAACGTCCAGTTCACGCTGCTCGCCGCTGCTGTCGGCCTGCTTCAAAATCAATTTCATTTTTTTACCGTGGTGATGTGCCGCCGCCAGCATTGAGCCCAAGTGCCAGGTCACTCCGGCCTTGGCCAGCGCATCGCGCAACAACGCCTGCCCGGCCTCGGGAAGAAAGCGCGCCAACGGCCCATGCCCCGGCTCGATCACGTGCACGACCCGCTGCGCGCTGCATAAGTCGTTGGCGAATTCACACCCGACCAAGCCGGCACCCAGGATCGCAATCTGTTGCGCGTCATTCAGTGCGCTGCGAAAGCGTCGGTAATCGTCAAGGTCGTTGATCGACAACAGGCGGTCGCCGCCGTCGCCCGCGACCGTCACACGCACCGGATCGGCGCCCAGCGCCAACACCAACCGCGAGTAAATAATGACGCGTGACCGGCCGCGCGCGTCCTGCACCTCGATCACATGCCGATCCGGGTGCAGCGCGGTGAGCGTGGTGTGGGTGTAGATGTCCGCTTGCAGTTGGGTGGCCATGTCTTGCGCCGGAAACACCACCAGTTGATCCGGAGACTTGCCGGTGGTGAAGGCGTTCGACAACATCGGCTTGGAATAAAACGCACCGTCGTCACGCGTGATTAATGTCAAGCCCACCTCCTTGTCCAGCTTGCGCAACTCGCGCGCCAAGGTATAGCCAGCAAGTCCGCTGCCAACGACGACGATGGGTTCGCGCATGTGGTGATATCCCGCAGTTACTTGGTCACATCGATCATTTCAAATTCGCTCTTGCCCATGCCGCAATCGGGGCAGACCCAATCTTCGGGGATGTCTGCCCAGCGCGTGCCGGGGGCCAAGCCTTCTGAGGGCGAGCCGCGCGCTTCGTCGTAAATATAGCCGCACACTAAACATTGCCAAGTTCGCATCACGTCGCACCTTCACTAATTAGTTACGAAAGTTATTCGGGCATGCGGCGTACGTCCAGCGCGCGCGCCCACAATGCCGTTAATACAGGGGCGACAACCTCGGGATCGCCGGTGGTCCAGAATTCTTCACTGCCCGGAGTCACTTGCGCGGCTAACAACTGTTCGGCCGTTAAGCGCCGTTTTAATTCCCGGGCAACCGCCGCGCCGGTTTCCACCAGTTTAACTGCCGGCCCGGCCGCATCGCGAATCAATTTTGCGACGAATGGGTAGTGGGTACAGCCCAATACCAGGGTGTCCGCACCGCGCTCCAATAACGGCTCGACATAGCGCTGCACCAGCGCACGCGTCTGCAGGCCGTCAATGTCGCCGCGTTCAATGTGCTCCACCAAGCCGGGACACGCCTGCACGACCACCTGCGCCGCGCCGGCATGGCGCTGCAACAAAGCGGCAAACTTGCCACTTGCAAGCGTGCCGGGCGTGGCCAGCACGCCAATGACGCCGGACTGGGTCAGTTGCGCGGCCGGTTTGACGCCCGGCTCCATGCCGACAATCGGCACCGGGTAGGCACTGCGCAACGCCGCTACCGCCGCCGCCGTGGCGGTGTTGCAGGCCACCACCAGGGCCTTGGCGCCACGTTGCAACATAAACCCGGCGATGACACGCGCACGCGCTTCGATAGCGTGCCGCGATTTTTCGCCATACGGCATGTGGGCGCTGTCGGCAACATAAATGAAATTCTCCGCCGGCAATAGCGCACGCAGCGCGCGCAGCACCGTCAGGCCGCCGACACCTGAATCAAATACGCCAATGGCATTGCTTTGCTGCATCGCTAAAGTCACGCTCGTGTTCGGGTGCCCATGGCCGCAGGTGGCTTGAGGTCACTTTAAGCTTGGCGCTACAATGCCGCCTTCGTTCCAGGCTATGTTAAGAACGCGCTAAGCCGTAGACCGGATAATCGCCATTATGGCCAAGATCATTACGCTCGCCACAGGCATCACCCTGCTGGGAGAAATTCACTCCGAAAACAGCGTGCGGCTCGAAGGACATTTCGAGGGCAACGGACTGATCAAAGGCACATTATACATTGTCCCCGGCGCCTTCTGGGAAGGCAGCCTTGTTGCGGACCGGGTCATGATTCAAGGCGTACTTCAGGGTGATATTTCCGCACAGCGGGTGATCATGTTGTCGGGTTCGCAGGTCACTGGCACGGTGTTCGCCCCCCTGGTGCAAATCCAGTTCGGCGCGGTCTTCAACGGCTTGTTGCGCATGCGTGCAGAGCGCAACGCACGGATTGTGGCGGGCACCCCGTTACCGGTTAAGGTGCGTCAGATCGTAGGCGCTTAAGTCCCCGATTTTTTTTCAACGCCCACGGAGGGCTTGACATGAAACTATCACACTCCCGCAGCCGTTTTTATCTGCAATGCCTTGGCGCTATTATCCTCGCGACCACGATGCTGCTCCACCGTCCCACGTTCAATTTCATTTGGTTTCTGTTCGCCCTGTTGATTGCCGTGGGCCTGCCGTTGCTGAATGTCTGGATTACCAGCGCGTTTGAAACCGTGCGACAGCGCAATACCAAAGCACACATCCCGGCGCCGGATTATCACCCGGCGCAAAAGTATTTTGTCGCCATGGAAGACGGCATATTTCTTGTGCCGGTGATGTGGATCGGAATCAACCCGCTCACCGCTGGGGTGGCCTCGGTGCTCTATGCGCTGTTTGGCTGCTGCCGCCAAAACATCAGCATGGTGATCACCCGCAGCGTCGCCTATTTCGTGCTTATCGTCTGGGTGCTACCGCATGGACTGTGGATGGTGGTTGCGGCGCATGCCGTCGCTGAACTCACCACCCGCTATTTATTCCCGTACTGGTTTACCGTGGAAGTGGAGCCGGCCCCGGTAGCCCCGACCGCCACACAAGAGGAAGGCGCAGGTTAGTCTGCGGCGCCAACGTGCAGCCGCATTTTTTTCGTCTCGTGCCATTTGGCATTAGCGGGCCAGGTAGTGATAATATCGCCGCGCCGTTGGCTATCGAGATCAGCGGCACGGTTACGCTGGAGGCCGGCACTCTCAACGTGATTTACAATCTCAGCGGTGCGACCGAGCGCGTCAAATCCGCCGCTGCCGGCGCGCGACCGTCACGCCAGCACGACTTGTGGCGCAGCACCTGTTTCGAGCTGTTCGTAAAAACCCCCACTGCGACCGAATATTGGGAATATAACCTCGCACCGAACCGCGACTGGAATGTGTATCACTTCACCGGCTATCGCAGTGCCCTTCAGCAAGAGCCGCAAATCACCGCAATCAACATCACACCCGCACTTGCGCATACGCGCCTCGCCAGCCTGCACGCGGCACTGCCCTTGCCGCCATCGTTGCTTGCTCGCACGCTCGCCGTGGGCATCAGCAGCGTGATCGAAGATGCCCACGGCCATCTGCATTACTTCGCGTTGCAACACGGCGGCAAAGCGGATTTTCATGATCCGGCCAATTTTGTCCTAAGCTTAGATCCGGCATCGGCTTGAATTCACCGCAACAGGATAAAGCACCAGCATGATCACCTTGGGCATCGACCGCCTAACCAGCGATAAATCCCTGCAACGCAAGTTTGCCGGCAAGCGCATCGCCATCGCCGCGCATCCTGCGTCAGTCAACGCCGACCTGCAACACAGTATCGACGCGCTCAAGCAGCGCACACCGTTGCACATCACCGCTGCGTTCGGACCGCAGCACGGCCTGCGCGGCGACAAGCAAGACAACATGGTGGAGTCGGAAGATTTTTTGGACCCGCTGCACCGGCTGCCGGTGTTCAGCCTGTACGGCCAAGTGCGCCGACCGACCGACGCGATGATGGCGTCGTTCGATGTGCTGTTGTTCGACATTCAGGATTTAGGCTGCCGCATTTACACCTACGTAACCACCCTGCTCTATCTGCTTGAAGCCTGCGCGCAGCATAAAAAAACCCTGTGCGTACTGGACCGGCCCAATCCCGCCGGCCGGCCGATTGAAGGCAACCTGCTGCAACCGGGCTGGGAAAGTTTCGTTGGCGCCGCACCCCTCGCGATGCGCCATGGCCTCACCCTGGGCGAGATCGCCACGTGGTTCGTAACTCACTTCAAACTGGACGTGGAGCTGGACGTCGTCCCCATGTCAGGCTATGACCCCAACGCCGCGCCCGGTTACGGCTGGCCGTGCGGCGACCTGCCGTGGGTGAATCCCAGCCCGAATGCGTCGAGTCTCAACATGGCACGGTTTTACTCAGGCTCGGTGCTGATCGAAGGCACGGAACTGTCCGAAGGACGCGGCACCAGCGTGCCGCTGGAAATCATGGGCGCACCGGACATCGACATGGCCGTGGTACTGCATAAAATGACAACACTCGCACCGCAGTGGCTGCGCGGCGTGCATGTGCGCCCGTGTTTTTTTCAGCCCACCTTCCACAAACATACCGGCAAACTGTGCCAGGGCTTCCAGATTCACACGGATTTCTCAGGCTATCGCCACCACGAATTCAAACCATTCCGCTTGACGCTGCTGTTCCTGAAAGCCATCCGCCTATGTGCACCGGACTACCGGCTATGGCGCAACTTCGCCTACGAATACGAAACCGAACGCCTCGCGTTCGACGTGATCAATGGCGGAACCTTCATTCGCGAGTGGGTCGACGATGCTAGCGCCGACGCCCAAGACCTGGAACGCGTACTGAGCGCCGATGAAGCGCAGTGGCTGGAATCGGTACGGGATTATTGGCTGTATTGATGGGTGCG
>JANLTU010000214.1:0-6950 GCA_031363085.1 Gammaproteobacteria bacterium | reverse complement strand
TTTTTCTATTCTCACCGGTTGTGGCAGTAGCAGCGATTCCCCACCCCCTCCGTCTCTCGCCCATGCAAAGGAGGCGGTAACCGAGCTGCGTACATGGTCAACCCAAGTTGCCACGCTTAATGCTCAAGGGGGTGTCTTGAGCACTCAGCTTGGCGCCGCAACTGTATCCGGGCAAATCACCGCGAGTGCGGTTGACGCGCTTGGTTACGCATTACATGCGATGTCCCACGCTTATCTCAGCGGCTTCAGTAAGGGTCATAACCTTGCGGACTACATGCCGGCAGGCTATTCCGGCCCGCTGGTTACCGGGAGTATCGTGCAGAGCAATTCTCAATTGTCGATAGTGGATGGCATGATCGACGGTAATACCGTCAATATCGTCGTCACTCCTCCGAACCTGGAGGGCGCGACGTACATGCTTGAGGTTGTGAAGGCTAAAGTGACCAATGCGCTCGCTTCCGTACAGATCGACAAGGGCAAGCTCACGGTGAAGTACCCCAGCAGCACGTCGTTGAGTGACATTGCGAGTGGTAATTACACGGAACTGCCTGACAGTGTGATGTTGGAAGCGCAGGCAATCGTGGAGCAAATTAAGTCCGCGACGGTGACCAATCCGCAGCACTTCAGCGGGCAGGTTGCTTTCGCCGCACAGCGGCCCGACAAGGCGCCTACTGCACGGCCGAATCCCAGCCACCTGATGATGAGTGGCGAGTTCAAGGACAACACCAACAAGTTTAGTGCCGCTTTGCATGCGTATATGCGCAATGCGAGCAGCTTCGTTGGTGTGCCTATGGTTGCCATGCATGATGAAAACGCAACGCACTGGCGCGATGTCGACGGCACGCTTATGTTTACCACCAAGCTCAACAATCTGCCGGAGGCGGAATTCACGCTGGCTTTTGATCGTACGGCATATGACAGCGCGACCAGTTCAATCAACATTGCCTATGGCGATGTCACCATCAAGATTGAAGATGCGATCAAGCACAGTCAGGAAACTGGCCTTAAACTCACGCTTACGTCTGTGAAAGGTGGCAAGACCACCGTGATCACGATGGAGCCCGATCCCCTCGATAAGAAACAGTGGGTCGGCAGCGTCACAGTCGACGGCATGAAAGTCGGAACGATCAAGCCCGCGATGAATGGTATGGGGTATACCGTGACCTACATCGACGGAACGTTTGAAACCGTGATGTTCTGATTTTCACCCTGGTGTTAGCGAAAAAGGCGGCCTCACGGCTGCCTTTTTTTTGAGAATTACTTATGCGTTTAGCAGCATGGATCGCTACCGTGGTATGCGTGGCGTGTGTACACGACAGTGTTGCTGATGAAGCCAAGTGGTACACGCAGGCGGCCGGTTTCGGTTACTCCGCGCCGGTGACATTTCGTCAATTCACGCGCGACTGGTCGGGTGAGGTTACGGCCGGCAATACCGCTTTGCAGCATGCGCAGGCGGAGTCCGGAGTCGAATACCGCGACTGGGGTGTCGGCGTGTTTTGGCGCGACGACGGCGAGGCGCGCTTCAGTGCGGACACCGCGCAGTTGTATTCCCTGCTGAAAAATAAACAAGCGCTTGAAGTGGGCAAGCGCTACACCATCGATCTTGATATCGAGCACGCACGCTCCAGCGGCCTGCGCGTATTTCACCGCATGAACTACGACAGTTGGCTGACGTTAACGCTGGGTGCGAGTGTGTTTAACAGCGACAAACTCATTTACGGGAGCATGCGCGGTGCCATCACTGCGACCAGCAACAAAGACTACGATCTCAACGAGGTCACGGTTGATTACTACTACTCGCGCGATGTGTTGTTCAAGCGCGTGGTGAGCGCACCGCGTGGACGCGGCTTTGCGTTCGATCTGGATTTAGTCGCACGCCCCGCGCCGGCCTGGACGCTGCGGCTTAAAACCGAAAATATGTTGGGCAATATTTTCTGGCGCTCCGCGCCGTATACACGGGCGCGCGTCGATACCAACAACAAAAGCTATGACGCCAACGGCTACGTGCATGTCCAACCGCTGTTGAGCGGTAAACAAGACGAGCGCGATTACCGGCAACGGCTGCCGCTGCTGGTCGACACGCGCGTCAATTACAGTGTGTTCGAAATGCTCGATGTGGTGGGCGTGCTGACATACACGCCGGTACAACGCTTTCAAGCGGCGGGGATCGCGTGGCGCTCGGGTGCGCAGTGGGAGCACACCTTGTTTTACACTTTTGATCTGGCCATGGTGACCATATCGACGCGCTTTGCGCACGGCTATCTTTCGTTGGGCGCGGATCGTAACTCGGTGCCTGCCGCTCATGCCTTGACATTCGCGCTGGGGTTTACTTTACCCCTCGGAGATTACTAATTCTTTTTCTAATTCAATCTGATAGCTTATGCACATAGAGCGCTTGAGCCCACCGCTACCCGAGTATTTCCGTGGGTTGTTTGCTCCCTATTTAAGCTGCGGTTTGGTGTAGAATAAACCTCCCATTTTCATCGGTGCTCTTCGAACGCTATGAACCTAAACTTTCTGGACTTCGAACAACCTATTGCCGAGCTCGAAGCAAAAATCGAGTCGCTCAAACATGTGGGCAACGACGCGGAAATCAATCTCAACGAAGAGATTGCCCGCCTGGAGGCTAAAAGCCGCGCGTTGACCGAATCCATTTTCAAGAATTTGACGCCCTGGCAGATTTCCCAGTTAGCGCGTCACCCGCAGCGCCCCTACACGCTGGACTACATCGAAAAGATTTTCACTAATTTCTATGAGCTGCACGGTGATCGTACCTTCGCTGACGACGCTGCGATTGTCGGCGGCATCGCGCGGCTGGACGGGCGGCCGGTGATGCTCATCGGCCAGCAGAAAGGCCGTGACACCAAAGAGAAGGTCAAGCGCAATTTCGGCATGCCGCGCCCGGAAGGCTATCGCAAAGCGATGCGTCTGATGCAGATGGCCGAGCGCTTCAAGTTGCCGTTGTTGACTTTTATCGACACGCCCGGAGCCTACCCAGGCATGGACGCGGAAGAGCGCGGCCAGAGCGAGGCCATCGCGCGTAATTTATTTGTGATGTCGCAGTTGACCATTCCCATCATCTGCACCGTGGTGGGCGAGGGTGGTTCCGGCGGCGCGTTGGCCATCGGCGTGGGCGACCGCATGATGATCCTGCAATACAGCACCTATGCGGTGATTTCACCGGAAGGCTGCGCGTCGATTTTGTGGAAGAGCGCAGACAAAGCGCCGGACGCGGCGGCGGCGTTGGGCATCACCGCAAAACGCCTGAAAGAGCTTAACTTGGTCGACCGCGTGATTTCCGAACCGCTGGGCGGCGCGCACCGCGATCCCAATATCATGGCGCAAACACTCAAGAACAGCTTGCTCGAAACCCTGCAACAACTGGACGCGGTGCCCATCGACCAATTAGTCGAGCAGCGCTACCAACATCTGATGCGCCTGGGCCAATATCACGAACCGTCGTTGAAAGAAAAACTGAAACTACCGCCGCCGGCCAAAACCGTCGCAAAAGAAGCCAAGCGGACGGTGAAGTAGTCGTCCGTCCGTACATGCATCCGTTGTCTTTTACGCATCACCGCGCTGCTCCGTTACACTACCGGGCATGTCCTTTGCGCCCGCCGCGTTACTACCCTTCATCGCACGCTTAACACCCGCGCGCCGCTTCCTCGTGGCTTACAGCGGCGGGCTGGATTCGCAGGTGTTGTTGCACGCGCTGGCGCAGTTGCGCGCGCAACTTCCCGGTGTTGAGCTGCGCGCGCTGCACGTCAATCACGGATTACACGCGAATGCGTCGGACTGGGCGCAGCATTGTCTGCATGGGTGCGCCGCGTTGGATGTGGCGTGCGAGGTGCACGCCGTTGACGCGCGTGCGCCTGCGGGAACCAGCCCGGAAGATGCCGCGCGCAGCGCGCGTTATGCGCTATTTGCCAAGCTGTTGCAGCCGGATGACGTGTTGTTCACCGCGCATCATCAAGATGACCAAGCCGAAACCGTGTTGTTGCAACTGTTGCGCGGCGGCGGGCCACGTGGTTTGGCGGGCATGGCGGAGCTGTCGCGCTTCGGCGCCGCTTGGCTGGCACGGCCGTTGTTGGCGTTTTCGCGTGTCGCGCTGCGTGAGTATGCGCTCGCGCAAGCACTGCGCTGGATCGACGACCCCAGCAATGTCGACACCCGCTTTGATCGCAACTACCTGCGCCACGAAATTATGCCGCGCCTGCAGCAGCGCTGGCCGGCCGCGAAAGTGACTTTGGCGCGCAGCGCGCAGCATTGTGCCGAAGCTGCGGCGTTGTTGGAGGGCTTGGCGCAGGCTGATCTTCACGAGCATAAAACTAGGCGTACGGTTGATGCGTGGCGCCTTTCCGGGGGCAGTGAGGACGAACGTTTGCTGCACGTTCCGCAAGCGGGCATGGACCTAACCTGGCAGCGCAGCGGTACGCTCAGTGTGTCTGCACTGTTGCGCCTGTCGCCGATGCGCCAACGCAATATACTGCGTTACTGGATCGAGCAGTCTGGCCTGCCGCTGCCGCAGCAACGTCACCTGGAACGCGTGCAGCGTGATGTTCTGCATGCTGCGGCCGATGCCGAGCCGTGCATGCAGTGGCCGGGTGCCGAGGTGCGCCGCTATCGTGATGCGCTGGTGGCGATGCCGCCGCTAGCGGTGTTTGATGCCCGGCAACCCCGGGTGTGGACACTCGACGCGCCGCTGCATATCGCTGGCGTGGGCACACTCACGGCGCAGCAAGATCGGGGCGCGGGATTGCGTGCCGACACCTGTGCGAGCGCTGTGCACATCCGCTTTCGCAGCGGCGGGGAGCGCATCCAGCCGGCCGGGCGCGCGCACCATGCAACGCTTAAAAATTTGTTTCAAGACGCAGGTTTGCCGCCCTGGCTGCGCACGCGGGTGCCGTTGCTTTACATTAACGGAACACTAGCGGTTGTCGCGGGCTACTGGTACGCGGAAGAATTCGCCGCAAGTGCGGGCGAAACCTCTGTCACCTTCAAATTTCAACCGGAGTGAAACGAGCATGAAATCGATTCTGGCCTGCGCAGTTATGGTGTTGCTGTTGGATTCAACCGGTGCCACGCGCGCCGCCGAGCCGGAAACATCCATGCTGCAAATTGCGCAACGCAAACACTCCCAAGGTGACCCGTTGATCACTACCTTCGGCATTTACGGGGTGCGCGCCGGGACCGCCGCCCACTGGGATTTCGCGCAATACAACGATCCACAACACGGAGAAGCTTGGGCCACTGAATTCGGCGCGGGCTATTTGCTGCCGACACGGGTGAACGTGTTCATCGGCGGCGGATTCGTCGCGGGCTACCGCCGCAACGGCGGCGAATATTTTGGCGCGTGGTATCCGGAGATCGGCGCGGTGGTGCTGCTGACCGACGGCCTGGGCGTGTCGGTGAGCCGCAAGCGCTACCAGAAGCTGTACCAGCAAATCGAAGATGTGGTGATGTTCGGTTTGGTGTTAACCACCAAGTAAACTTACTGGTTCAAAAGCCGCTTGCGTTGCAGCATGGCCATGCGTGAGCAGCCGAGTCAGTCTATTCCAATGCAAGGATGAGCCTGAACGCGCGGTAGAAGGATCTGTTTCAGGCGACCTGCTGTTCATGAATTATTTGAAAGAGTAATAATTTTGCCTGCTGCAGTGCAGCGGCGGCGCCATTGTCGCTCATTTGAGTGGCCTGCGCATCGAGTGAGTCGAAGGTGATGCCCGCCTTGAGATACTGCGTGGCTTCCGTCAGCGATTTGAATTTCTGGTACGGTGTTGACATCTGTTGGTCACGGTAGCGCTTTCTCTGTTTGCCTTTGGCGTCGAGCGTGATTTCGGGAAAGAAGCACGGCCGGTGAAAATTCAGATACGGAATTAGATGCCGTTGGTTGAACCCGTTGATGAGTGCGGTGAAGCGCTGCGGGATGTGCGCGTGGCCGAAGTGTTTGCGCACGGTGGCGGCGTTTTTGCCGTCCACCAGGGCCTTGTCGTTGGTGCGGCGCGAACGTGACTTGCGACGGCAGGGATGCCGGAGGTAGAGCAACGCAGGAGCAGTTGCCGAGTGAAGTCAATGAGCAGTTTGTTCAAGAACTCGGCGACCCGGTAGTTGATGTACTCCGAGCCGTTATACCCCAAGGGCAGGCTTCGCGCTCCGAGTGAAACCCGAGGATCGTGAACGGGAAGGCGGCGAACAGTTCTTCCAGTGCCACCAGCAGATACACCTCACTGATTTTCTCCACGCACGCCACCGCCTGAAACTGCGTGACTTCGTCGACGGCGTTGATGTGATGATCCCCCACCGCGCTGGCTTTGCGCGAGGAGGGGGTAGACGCCTTTTTTTCCGTCTAAATCGCCTTGGTGCACCGAGTCCACGACCCGGCGCAAAGCCAGCGCCGACGCGAATAACGATACGCAGATACCCGGGCTTGCCTTCGGGCGTGGGTTTGCGCCGTTGGCCGATGGGCAAGGAGCGTGATTTGGTTTTGGCAAAGTACGGGCGCGTTTTCTTATAGCCAGTGGATTTTCGCAGAAGCGATGGCGCACGCCCGCGTGCCGCCGCACCCGCCCAGTCTTCTGGAACCCCTGGATCAGGCGCGTGACCTGCGTGCGGGAGTAGCCCGTCACCGCCTGAAGATCACGGCGCAGAATCCCTTTGTGCGGCCGACACAAGCGGGCATACCCAAAGCGCGCCAGCGTTGCTTGTATCCAGGCGTACCCGGCAGCGGTGTTCTCAAAGCGAAACTCCACCGTTGCTGCGGCAGTGAGGAACGCTTCGATCTGTTTAATCGTGTGCAGTGCAGAATCATTCATGCTGTCTCTTGATCACAATTCATCATGCGCGAGTTTGCTCATTTGATAGCCCTCAAGTCGCTCCTGCAATCGAAACCATCCGTGCCATATCGTGTCCCATCCCGGACGCCCGGTGCGTTTGGTGTCCGTAAATCCGCCCAG
>JANLTU010000192.1:0-26757 GCA_031363085.1 Gammaproteobacteria bacterium | reverse complement strand
GGTAGGCAATGACCGGCATGGGCCGCGCAATATTCGGCGTAACCGCCGCCATGGGTCAGGGCGACCACGCGCTCACCCTGCTTCCAACGCGTCACCTCGGCGCCGCATTGCACGACCACACCCGCCACTTCCAGGCCCGGCAGCGGACTCGCATCCGGCGGCACCGGGTAATGGCCGGCACGCTGCAGGCAGTCGGGGCGATTGACGCCGGCGGCGTGTACTTCGATCAGCACTTCATTTGGGCGTATTACGGGCAGGGCCATGCGCACCGGCGTCAGTACTTCGGGGCTACCGGCTTGCGCGACGCTCACGGCCTGCATGTCGGAGGGAAGGGCGTGGGTGTCGGTCATGGTGTGCTCTCGGCGCTGGGTTGGTGATGGCGCGAGTATAAATCGCGGGAAATATTGTCTGGAGAAAAATACACTGGCGGCCGTTTTGAACACACCGGCCTTGCGCCGCGATGATGCTAGGATTCACGTCATGACTACGACCACCACAACTATTACGGCACACCATCGTTTATTGATCGTCGGTTCCGGCCCGGCCGGCTATACCGCTGCGGTGTACGCGGCGCGCGCGAACCTGTCGCCGGTACTGATCACCGGTCTGGAGCAGGGCGGCCAATTGATGACCACCACTGAAGTCGACAACTGGCCCGGTGATGTCGAAGGGCTGATGGGGCCGGGCTTGATGGAGCGCATGCAAAAGCACGCGGAGCGCTTTAACACTGAGATCGTCGCTGACCACATCGTCAAGGTGAATTTCAAAACACGGCCGTTTCAACTGACGGGCGATTCCGGCACCGTCTACACCTGCGACGCCTTGATCATCGCCACCGGCGCGTCGGCAAAATATCTGGGCATCCCTTCCGAGCAGGCATTCAAGGGGCGGGGCGTATCCGGCTGCGCCACCTGCGACGGGTTTTTCTACAAGAACAAAGCGGTGGCGGTGATCGGCGGCGGCAACACGGCGGTGGAAGAAGCGCTGTATTTGTCGAACATTGCCTCGCACGTAACCGTGGTGCACCGTCGTGACAAATTCAAGGCGGAGAAAATTCTGATCAACAAACTGCTGGAAAAAGAACACGCCGGCAAGGCCACTATTGAATGGAACACCGATCTGGACGAAGTGCTCGGCGACAACAGCGGCGTGACCGGCTTGCGGCTGAAGAAAATCAGTGACGGCAAAACCAAAAACATCGACGTGCACGGCGTGTTCATCGCCATCGGCCATGCGCCCAACACCGGAATTTTTGAAGGCCAGCTCGACATGAACCATGGCTATCTCAAAGTCAACAGCGGCACCAACGGCAATGCCACCGCCACCAGCGTGCCGGGTGTTTTCGCTGCCGGCGACGTGGCGGATCATTTCTATCGTCAAGCCGTCACCTCGGCCGGCACCGGTTGCATGGCGGCGCTCGACGCCGAACGTTACCTGGACAACATCGTCCCCTCCCCGCATAAAGACAATGCGGTGGGAATCATCAAGAAATAAGGCAACACCGCACCGAGGGACCACGTCTATGCAGACGCGCATCGTAGCCAGCATGGATGAATTTCCGCGCGCGCAGTGGAACGCGCTGTTGCCGGATAACAATCCGTTTATCCGTCACGAATTTCTGGCTGCGCTCGAACACGGCGACTGCCTGCTGCCTTACGGCTGGATGCCGCAGCATCTGGGCGTGTGGGACGGCGAGCACTTGCTTGCAGCCATGCCGATGTATTTGAAAAATAATACCTACGGCGAATTCGTATTTGATTTCTCCTGGGCGCAGGCTTATGAGCGGCATGGCTTGCGCTATTTCCCCAAGCTGGTGGCGTCGGTGCCCTACTCGCCTGCGACCGGCACGCGCCTATTGGTGTCTGACCCCATTTATGTAAAAACTTTGCTTGAAGGCGCTAAAGAGCACGCGCGGCAGATCGAGGCGTCGTCGTTGCATGTTTTATTTCCGAGCGAAGCGGAAATGTGTCAGCTTGAGGCACAGGGCATGCTGCGTCGCGCCGGTTGCCAGTTTCACTGGAGCAACAACGGCTACCACGACTTTGCCGATTACCTGGCAACCTTCACCGCCGAAAAGCGCAAAAAATTAAAACGCGAACGCCGCCATGTGCAGGAAGCCGGCGTTGAACTTGAAGTGGTGCACGGCGGCGTAGCCAACGACGCGCAGTGGGCGGCTTATCACCGCTTCTATGCGTCGACCTTTGATCGCCTCGGCGGCATGCCGACACTGAGCATGGATTTTTTTCGCGAATTGGGCACCGCCCTGCCTGAGCACGTGGTGCTGGTGCTGGCTAAACATCAAGACCGTTATGTTGCCGGCGCGTTTTGCCTGCGCAGCGCCGACACGCTGTACGGGCGCCACTGGGGTTGCGACGCACAATTTCACAGCCTGCATTTCGAAGCGTGCTACTACCAGGGCATCGAATATTGCATCCGCCACGGACTCAAGCGCTTCGAACCCGGCGCGCAAGGCGAACACAAAGTCGGTCGCGGCTTTGTACCCACCCTCACTTGGTCGGCGCACTGGCTGGCCAACCCCACCTTCGCCCATGCCATCGGCGATTTCGTGCGCCGCGAGCGCACCGCCGTCGATCACTACATGCAAGAACTCAACACCCACCTGCCGTTTAACCAAGACCACACCATCAGCGTGAATATTTAAGTCAAACTCGGCAACCTTTCTGCAAGCGCAGCAGCAATTTTGACTGGAAAAAATGGCTAATGTCCCTTTTTTAAAGCGATTAGATCAAGCGCCGAATGCTCTGCTGGCGCCACACCCGTCGGTAGTAGATTGTATGCAGTAGGAGCATTGCGATGAAGGTCAGTGCGTAAGACCACCAGATGCCGGTGATCCCGATCCAGGTGTTCAGCCAATAGGCGGCAGGCAACTCGATGCAAAGTAAGGCGAACACGCTCAACCCCATCGGGCCGAACACCGTTCCGCTGGCGCGCATGACGCCGACCAAGACGTTGGCCAAGCCCAGCACAATGATGCTCCACGCGACGATATGCAGGAGCTCCAGAGCAAGCTCGACGACCGGACCATCGGTGAGAAACAGCCCGATGATCGTGGGCGCTAACCCATAGGCGGCAGCAACGAAGCCGCCGGTGACGACGATATTCAGCCATAAACCGGTCCGCACGATGGCACTGAGCGTGTTGCTGCGGCCAGCGCCGATGGCATGCGACGCCAGGATAGATGCGGTGATCCCGAAGGACAGGGCTGGAAATTGCATCCAACTCATGACTTGCGCCACTGCCCCATACGCAGCAGTGGCGTTTGAACCGTGGCGATTCACCAAACCCAGCAGCACGATCTCCGCGACGGCCATGGTGAGCATTTGCAGGGCGGCCGGAATCCCGATTCGCAGGATTTTTCGCGCGATAACCGGATCAAGACGTACACGCCGCAGCAGCGCAGCGCTCGGGGCCAATGGATGCGCCTTGCGTCGCCAGTAAAACAACATCCAGGTCATGGCCAACGTGAACGCCAGCAAGGTCGAGACCGCCGCGCTGGCGACACCCAGCTTGGGCAATCCCCACCAGCCTCGAATCAACGCCGGGGTGCAGACGAGTGCGATCACGGTGGCCAGCGCCAGCGTCCACAGCGGCGTCACTGCGTCGCCGACCCCTCGACTCATGGACGTTGTCAGCCATAACAAGAAAATCAGTGGCGTTCCCAACATCATGAGTTGCGCATAACGTGTCGCGTCGGCCAGGATGTTGGCTGGTGTTCCCAGCAAGCGCATCAGGTGCGGGGCCAGAAATCCGCCGCACACGCTGATTGCGACGCCGGCGCACAGCATGAGACCCAACGCAGTTCCTGCGACCGCCCGCACGTTGCCATGATCCCCGGCGCCCCAAGCCTGCCCGATCAGCACGGTGGCACCGGTACTCAGGCCGATGACGATGGCCAGGAGAAAGAAAAACACCGGGAAGAACGCCGAAACTGCCGCGATGGCGTCGACACCGAGCATCTGGCCAAGATAGATACCATCAAGCGTTCCTGCGGCCGCTTGCAGAATGTTGGTCAGTATCATCGGAACCAGGATGAGCATGTAGGTTCTCCACAAAGCTCGCGGCTTCGAAGGTGCAGCGGGAGATGTTGGCAGCATGAGGATTTCCTTTGGGCAAAGCGTGGCCTATTCGGCGCGGCGAGCCGCGCGAAGAAGTTGATCGCTAGTGGAGTGAACGCGTCGGTGCGGCTACGTCTGCGGTATTTCTGCGAGCGGCAGCAGGCGAGAGTCTTCGACGGCCGCTGTCCGATGGCCGATCCCGGCGAGGTAAGCTTCATGGGCGGCAAATGCCATGAACGACTCAACGCTGTGTTGCCGCACCAGCATGGCGAGGTCCCAACGTTCGGTTTGGGGACCGATCAGGAACTGGCCACCCGCTCCCAGAAACAGCACATCGCCCCCCGTCGCGCGCAGGTACGGCAAGCTGTGGTCGATATAGCGCTGAAAGGCCGTCGCTCCACTGATGGCCGCTTCCGGCGCCAGTTCAGGCGTGGCGGTGTAGTCGGCGGTGGCGCGAAACCGCAGCAGATTCAGCATGACGACATAACCCGTCATACGACGCATGACAAACGCGCGTCCCGACTCCGGTGTCGGTTCGAGGTAGCCTGCGGCTTGGTCAAGATTTGTCATTTTGAGACTCCCTTTCGTCAAGTGGGTTGAAATACGAGCTGCGCGTCATCGCCGAAAGCAAGCACTAAAGCATGGCCACGCACGTCGTTGGGCCAAGTGGCGATGAGCGTGCTGAACTTGGCGCGGTCGCTCGCGAACAGTGCGCGCGTCGCCTCTTCAAAACCGGGTAAGTCGCCCGCCATCGCTGACATGAAGTGGTAGGCACGCTCGTGCGCCTTGCGGGTTTTATCTTTGTCGACGTGCGCCCGCCGTGCCGCCTCGACCAGTTTGCGCAGCGCCACCGACGCGCCGCCCGGCTGCGTCGCCAGCCATTCCCAATGGCGTGGCAGCAGCGTTATCTCGCGCGCAACCACACCCAATTTTGGGCGCCCCCGGCTACGAGGTTCGTCAGCCGTGGCTTCCGCGCTAACTTGCGCGGCAGGTTCGTCGGTCGCGACGCTAGTAGCCAGCCGCGCTACCACGTCTGCATCTGAACCCATCGTGTCAATATCTATCGAATGGCCAGTGACGTCATCGAAAATTAGAACCGGGCCGGTTGCTCCGCTTTCAAGCGCCCGTTTGACCACCAAGGCATTCGCTTGCAACGAGCCGGAGGCGATGCGTCGATCACCGTCGAAACTGGTATAGGTGTAGGTAGGTGTGTCGGTCACCGCAGTATGCTCACAGTTGTAGATTGCAATAATAATACCCGGGTATAAATAACAGGTCAATAACATCCGGGTATAAATAAGGTGATGTTCCAAGCAGGGTAACGGCCACATCCTCTTTGTGTCTGGGCTGTCACACGCGAGCATCGCTTAAAATCTCCTTTCATCATGGATAGCACTTGCCGCTGCGCTGTCTATAATTGAGTACATGACCGGCATTGGACCTTTCTGGATCGAACCCAGCGATAAACGCGTGCAGTTCCCGGACGTGTCGCTAGCGCTCAAAGAACCTAACGGCTTGCTGGCCGTCGGCGGAAGCCTCACGCCACGCCGTTTGCTCACAGCATATATGCAGGGAATTTTCCCGTGGTACAGCGAGGGCCAGCCGATTCTGTGGTGGTCGCCCGATCCACGCGCGGTGTTGTTTCCGGCCAATGTCAAAGTGTCGCGCAGCATGCGCAAGCAAATCCGTGCCGAACGTTTTCAGATTACTGTCGACCGCGCGTTTCGTGACGTAATCCAGGCGTGCGCGCAAGCGCGCCCGAGCAGCCAAGGCACCTGGATCACGCCAGAGATTATCGAAGCCTATTGCCACTTGCATGATATCGGCTTGGCGCATTCTGTCGAAACCTGGCACAACGGCGAATTGGTCGGCGGTTTATACGGCGTGGCGTTGGGCAAGGTGTACTTCGGCGAATCGATGTTCAGTCGCATGACCAATGCATCCAAGGTGGCATTCATATATTTGGTGCACCAACTCGCCACCTGGGATTTCACCGTGATCGATTGTCAGATTCAATCCGATCATTTGCGCAGCCTCGGTTCCGAAGATATTCGCCGCACGGAATTTGTGAACATCCTGCAGCGCAGTTGTCATATTCCATACGAGCGCGCACCTTGGTCACTGGATGCGGATGCCATCACGTCGTTGTACCGATGAGGGAGGAGTCGATGCTGCACCCGCCTGAACAATCCGAACTTGCTTTCTACATTACGGTACCGTCAGCGTGTAATTATTTGCCGGACCGAAAAGCCGTCACCGTGTTTGCCGATCCGTTTGCCGGCATGACCAAAGTGCTCTACAGCACCTTGGTCGAACATGGTTTTCGGCGTAGCGGCGATCACGTGTATGTGCCGTATTGTCCAAACTGCAACGCGTGCGTTCCGGCACGCATACCGGTGGACCGCTTTCACGCAAGCCGCAGTCAACGCCGCACTTGGCAGCGCAATGCAGATGTCACAGTACAGCGCGTCGCGGCAACTTTCCAAGACGAACACTACCGGCTTTACCAACGCTATGTCGCACAACGTCACCCCGGCGGCGGCATGGAACATTACAGTGCCGAGCAGTACCAGTCGTTTTTTGGATGCGGCTGGGGAGAAACTTGGTTGTATGAATTTCGTAGCGGCGCCGACTTGCTGGCGGTTGCATCAGTGGATCATTTACGCAGCGGGCTATCGGCGGTCTACACGTTTTTTGATCCAACTCAGGCTGAGCGTGGCCTGGGTACCTACGCAGTATTGTGGCAAGTCAGTGAAGCCGCGCGCTTGAACTTGCCGTTTGTCTATCTCGGTTACTGGATCGCCGAATCTGACAAAATGAATTACAAAGCAAAATTTCATCCGTTAGAAATCTATCGCAATAACGGTTGGATCGACTTGTAATTACTCGCTTTTAACCCTGCCAGTTCCATCTTCAACTCAGATTTCTTTGACTCGAATCGCAAAACAGTGATCTCGAATCAAGAATGCATTTGATCGGGCCGATAAGATATCAAGCAGGTTAGAAAGCTCTTTCCGTACCAACATTGGGCACGGTTCGGGTTAGCCAAAGAAACGCCAGAGGAACTCGTCATGTTGAGCTTTATCTACCAGATCGCAAACGAGTTCGAACACGAACATGGATTCAGCCCTAATCTGTTGTGCATGAATTACACACACCTCGAATGCCTGAAACAAGAAATTTTTGACCCTGCCGATCTGGATTCCATCGTGCAACTGCTAGGCATGGAAATCGTCATCAGCTCAAAGAACGCGCTACCGATCGTCACTTGGTCGGAAGCGCCGTGGCGCCAAACGCTCGCGAGTTAAACACTGCATCTTGACTTCACAATGCCGCCGAGCTGAAGCCCGCGCGGCATTATTGTTTATCGGGTAGCAAATCACTTCCGATAAGGCTTTGAAAAACACCCGTGTTTAGGGCACTATGTGCGCCCTAAACATAGCCTCAGATTCGGATGGTGGGATGGCAAAAGAAGATCATATTGAAATGGAAGGTACGGTAACGGAAACGTTGCCCAATACCATGTTTCGCGTGCGTCTCGACAATGGGCATATCGTGACAGCGCATATCTCCGGAAAAATGCGTAAAAACTATATCCGCATTCTGACCGGCGATAAAGTTACGGTGGAAATCACACCGTACGATCTGAGCAAAGGCCGCATTATTTTCCGCGCGAAGTAGCTCGCTTCACGTCATTTTTTCCTGATTGTTTTCGCTGGCAGTTTCAACACTACCTCCGGTGATTTCAAACACCAGCTTGTCGTCTTTCACACTGACCGCAACATGGCCGCCATTGGCCAACTTCCCGAACAACAACTCGTCTGCCAGCGGCCGACGGATATTATCCTGAATCAAACGCGCCATCGGCCGCGCGCCCATATTCGGATCGTAACCACGCTCTGCTAACCACGCGCGTGCCATGTCATCGGCCTGTAACGTAACGCGTTTTTCTTCGAGCTGCCCTTCCAGCTCAATAATGAATTTATCCACCACGTGCCCGATGTGCTGCGGCGACAAGGGGCGGAACTGCACAATGGCATCCAGACGATTGCGGAATTCCGGCGTAAACATGCGCTTGATCGCTTCCATACTGTCGCTGGAATGATCTTGGTGCTTAAACCCGACCGAGGCACGACTGACACGATCTGCTCCCGCATTCGTCGTCATGACTAGAATCACATTGCGAAAATCGGCCTTGCGCCCATTGTTGTCGGTGAGCGTACCGTGATCCATCACTTGCAACAGCAAGTTGAAAACATCCGGATGCGCTTTTTCAATTTCATCCAGAAGTAGAACCACGTGCGGTTGCTTGGTGATAGCCTCGGTGAGTAATCCACCTTGATCAAAACCGACGTAGCCGGGTGGCGCGCCGATCAAGCGTGACACCGTGTGACGCTCCATATATTCGGACATGTCGAAGCGCACTAACTCGATGCCCATGAATTTCGCCAATTGGCGCGTCAACTCGGTTTTGCCCACGCCAGTGGGGCCGGCAAACAGGAACGAACCGATAGGCTTCTGCTGACTACCCAGCCCGGAGCGCGCCATCTTGATGCTCATCACCAGCATATCGACCGCTTCGTTTTGGCCGAAGATCACCATCTTCAGATCGCGATCCAGCGTTGCCAATACTTCCTTGTCGGATTTCGACACGCTCTTGGGCGGAATACGCGCGATTTTCGCGACGATGTTTTCGATCTCGCGCAGCCCGATGACTTTCTTACGCTTCGACGCCGTCTGTAACCGTTGATTCGCCCCTGCTTCGTCGATGACGTCGATGGCTTTGTCGGGCAGGTGCCGGTCGTTGATATAACGCGCCGACAATTCCGCCGCACCGCGTAACGCGGCATGCGTGTATTTCACATCATGGTGTTCTTCAAAGCGTGATTTTAATCCTTCCAGGATTTGCACGCTCTCTTCCACGCTCGGCTCGGGGACATCGATTTTCTGGAAGCGACGCGCCAAGGCTCGATCTTTTTCAAAGATGCCGCGATATTCCTGGTAAGTCGTCGAGCCGATGCACTTCATCTGACCCGATGCGAGCGCCGGCTTGATCAAATTGGACGCATCCATCGCACCACCGGACGCAGCGCCCGCACCGATGATGGTGTGGATTTCATCAATAAACAAAATCGCACCGGGTTCGCGCGTGAGTTGCGACATGACTGCCTTGAAACGTTTTTCAAAGTCGCCGCGATATTTCGTGCCCGCCAACAACGAGCCTAAATCCAGCGAGTAAATCGTGCATGTCTTCAATACCTCGGGCACGTCGTCGTCGACGATTTTTTTCGCCAGTCCTTCCGCGATTGCGGTTTTGCCCACGCCCGCCTCGCCGACAAACAAGGGATTATTTTTACGCCGGCGACATAAAATCTGCACGGTGCGTTCGACTTCATCCTTGCGACCGATCAACGGATCGATTTTGCCTTGACGCGCCAGCTCGTTGAGATTTTGCGCGTAGAGTTCCAGCGGCGTACGGCCGGGCGCCTCGACCGGTGCCTCCTCTTCGCCTCCGGGTACGCCGGCATCGCCGCCACCTTCCGATTCCTGAACTTTGGAAATGCCGTGCGCAATGTAATTCACCACATCGAGCCGCGACACCTGCTGTTTATTTAGGAAATAAACCGCCTGGGATTCCTGCTCGCTAAAAATCGCCGCCAAGACATTTGCGCCGGTTACTTCTTTCTTGCCCGACGATTGCACTTGGAACACCGCGCGCTGCAATACGCGCTGGAAACCCAAGGTCGGTTGAATTTCACGGTCGCTACCGTCCGGCAATAACGGCGTTGTTTCTTCCAGGAATGCCGCCAGCTCTTTACGTAATTTGTCAATATCCGACCCGCAGGCTTTCAGCACTGCAATTGCGGCGGTATTGTCGAGCAAAGACAGTAGCAAGTGTTCGACTGTCATGAATTCATGACGTCGTTCGCGCGCGCTTTTAAATGCGGTGTTCAATGTGACTTCAAGTTCTTTGCTTAGCATGATGGCACTCCAAATCCGTTAGGCGGCTTCCATGGTACAAAGTAAAGGATGCTGATGTTTACGCGAATATTCGTTGACCTGTACCACTTTAGTTTCAGCCACCTCGCGTGTAAACACACCACAGATACCTTTTCCCTGCGTATGCACGTGCAGCATGATCTGCGTGGCTTTCTCACGGCTCATTGCAAAAAATTGCTCCAACACATGCACTACGAATTCCATGGGGGTGTAATCGTCATTTAACAAGACCACTTTAAATAAAGGCGGACGCTTCAAGCGTGGCTTCGCCTCCTGCACGCTGAGTGAATCACTACGCTCTGGAAGGTTTTGTTTTGTCATAAAAAGTTCACCGCACGTCTCATTTTGTCCCTTCATAATACATTTTATACACAGCGTATTCTGCACTCTATGCGTCGAGCATTGAGCTTAATTTCACATACTTACCGTCACTCAGGCAAGCAACTCCGAGCAACTCTTAATGAGATACCCTATATACGAATACCACTAGTACCGGAATAATGTGCTATCACTAAATGTGGTAAGAGCTCGTGTTTTTATTTGTCGGCGAAGCGGGAGTGTCTTTGTAAGTCGTTGTACCAGACGCAGCATCCCAAACTGCAGGATTTATATGACTCTTCAAACAACAAAAACAGGTGAGTTACTAACGTCGGTTAAAGGAGGCTATGTCATTTATGCCAACAGGTGTCGTGAAGTGGTTCAATAGCGCGAAGGGATACGGTTTCATCAGCGGAAATGACAGTGACGAAGATATTTTCGCGCACTTCTCGTCAATCGAGATGGACGGCTACCGTACTTTAAAACGTGGTCAACCGGTCGAATTTGAACTGACCGTGGGGCCCAAAGGATTGCACGCAACGCAGATCCGTCTGAAGAGCGAGCAAAACAAGCAGAGCAATTAAGAGTGTGGTGAATGTTAAGAATACGTTGGTATTAGATCTGAGTGGTTATTTCGTAGAATAAGAACCTTGGCGCGGATCGTATTCGACACGGTATTGAATGACGAGATCCGCGCCTCGACTCAGCTTCGTCGAATGAGCTGTTTTGCGCAGCGCAGATATAATGTCAATATCGAGCACATAAGCATGGTGACAAGAAATGACGACTTGCCTACCATCCATGCGAGTTTAATTTTTTGCGGATACCAAATATTGGTATCCGGATTTGGCAATCCATAAACCGATACAGCCAACAAGCAAAAAAATTTGACAGTGATAGGTACGCATCTTTATTATGCGTACCTTCCTTATACAAGTTTATAAGGGCTACGGCACCTTTTAGGTTACGGCCCCCCAGCCAGTTCGCCGTAGCCCTTTTTCTCTTTGCAGCGCTGCACCTACGCAAAATCACACTGGATATTTCCAGCCGTGAATTTCTGCTCGTAATTCTTTGCACCACGCAAATAATGCATCGTAGAGCACCATGCCATGCGCGAGCATTTCCAAGTCGTTGCTGAAATTACGTGACAGTCCCAAAGATATCGCCAATAGTCCGGCCGACTGTGGTGCAATTTGAAGTTGGTTGGTATCCGCGCCGCGCACAATCATCGCCAAGGCGTATAAGGCTGGGTCATTAAGCTGATATTTTTTTAAAAACGCGTCAAAACTGCACAGCTCCCCGACGTGTGTAAGCTCGACGTCTGAGACGTCGTACGGAATCGCACCGGTTTCACGCGCTGTGGATAAAACCTCGTGTTCCGGAACGTACAAAAATTTCGCGGTCTCATCAATAAATCGCATGATCAGCCACGGGCAAGCTATACGGTCGATTTTAGGACGTTCACGCGTAATCCATTTCATGCCGAATCCTCCGTACTATTAAATTGCCTTCATGGCTTGCGTAACGACCGACGCGATTTCTTGCGCGAGCAACTGGACCTGCTGCAAGTCCTGGCCTTCCACCATCACACGCACCAACGGTTCAGTACCGGACGGACGCAACAACACTCGGCCAGCGTCGGCCAAGCGTACTTCGGCATCACGCACCGCCTTGCGAATTTGCTCGTTATTGGCGACGTCGAATTTTTTGTCCATTTTCAAGTTCAACAGGACTTGCGGATATTTTTTCATACCGGCTTTGAGTTCGTGCAGTGTGCGGCCGCTCTGCACAAGGGCCGCCAAGACCTGCAAGGCGGACACCGTACCGTCACCGGTGGTGGTTTTATCCAGGCAAATAATATGGCCAGACGATTCACCGCCCAGCACCCAGTTTTCCTGGCGTAGCATTTCAAGCACATAGCGGTCACCAACTGCTGCGCGTTTGAACCCAACGCCCATGTCCCGCAGCGCATGTTCCAAACCTAAATTACTCATTACGGTACCGACTACGGCGCCGTTTAACGTGCCTGCGTTCTTGCGCGCGCGAGCAATGATATAAAGCAGCTCGTCGCCGTCCAAAACCTCACCGGTGTGATCAACCATCATCACGCGATCACCGTCGCCATCCAACGCGATGCCCAGATCTGCGCGATAGTGCAGCACCTGGCTTTGTAAAAACTGCGGATGGGTGGAACCAACACCGTCATTGATATTCAGACCGTCGGGTTCTGTGCCCACCGTGATGACTTCCGCGCCTAACTCGCGAAATACATTTGGTGCAACGTGATACGTTGCACCGTGCGCGGCATCAACTACAATGCGCATGCTACGAAACATCATCTGCAACGGAATGGTGCTTTTGCAAAATTCGATGTAACGCCCACCTGCATCATCCACACGCTTGGCTTTGCCCAATTGCGCAGATTCAACCGTAACCATGGGTTTTTGCAGTTGCGCTTCAATCGCAAGTTCGATTTCGTCGGAGAGTTTTGTGCCCTGATCCGAGAAAAATTTGATGCCGTTATCGTAGTAAGGATTGTGCGAGGCGCTGATGACAATACCCGCCTGCGCGTGAAACGTGCGTGTCAGATAGGCAATCGCCGGTGTCGGCATCGGCCCCAGCAGCAAAATATCAATACCTGCTGCTGATAGTCCGGCTTGCAATGCCGACTCGAACATATACCCAGAAATGCGCGTGTCTTTGCCGATGAGAACTTTCCCTTTGCCGTGACGACCCAGTACCCGCCCAGCCGCCCAGCCGAGTCTCAACATGAACTCCGGCGTGATGGGTTCTTCACCCACCCGCCCGCGAATACCATCGGTGCCGAAATATTTTTTTTTCATCCTCAAATCTCCGTTGTCGGTTACTGCGCCCTATGGAGCGCCAAGTGTTGACGCCAGCCGCTCATGAATGCCTATGATCTTTGCTAAAACTATGATCTTTGCTAAAAACAGTGCAACGAATTTTAGCAGTGCAGTTTTAAAACGCGTGCAGCGCGACGTGCATTTTGATGACATCGCAAGTTGCGCGCACGTCGTGGGTGCGTATCACGGTGGCGCCTTTGCCCAGCGCGACCATGGCCAAGGCGGCGCCTGCGAACACGCGTTGTTGCGCAGGTGCCGCGCCGAGCAAGGCGCCGATCATTGACTTGCGTGACACGCCGATCAAGAGCGGAACACCCAACGTGCTGAACTCGTCAAGTCGGCGCAGCAAAGTGAGATTGTGTTGCAGGGTTTTGCCGAAGCCGAAACCTGGATCAATGAGCAATCGGTCGTGCGCGATTCCAGCGCTCAAACAGGCGGCAATGCGCTGCGCGAGGAAGGCTTTCACCTCTCCAACCACGTCCTGATAAACGGGATTAGCTTGCATGCTGCGCGGCTCACCTAACATATGCATCAAACACACGGGAACGCGCGCTTGTGCGGCGATTTGCAGCGCCTCAGGCGCACACAAGGCGGTAACATCATTGATGAAGCCGGCGCCCGCTGCCAGCGCCGCGCGCATCACTTCAGGTTTGCAGGTGTCGATGGAGATCGGCACGGCGATTTTGCCACGCAGTGCTTCGATCACCGGCAGCACGCGATCAATTTCTTCCTGTGCGCCCACCACGGCGGCACCTGGGCGGGTGGATTCTCCGCCCACATCGACGATGGCCGCGCCCTCTTCCACCATGGTTAACGCATGCTGCACGGCAGCATCCACAGAAAAAAAACGACCCCCGTCCGAAAAGGAGTCGGGGGTCACGTTGAGGATGCCCATGACTTGGGGCGAAGTTAGATCGAGATTACTCACACCATGTTGAGGACACGCGGCCTCACACCCAGCGCCTGCCTAGTGCTGTCCAGCCGGACCACCGATGGTGCCGTCTTTCTCACCTGTCGATTTAATGTCACGCTCCGCTACCGTTACCGGTTCGCCACCCGAAGGTTGGTCGTCGTTCCAGCCTTGCGGCGGGCGTGGCGGTTTGTTCGACATGATGTCGTTAATCTGCTCGGCGTCGATGGTTTCATACTTCATCAGCGCTTCGGCCATGGTGTGTAACTTATCAGTGTTGGCCACCAGGATTTCTTTGGCGCGCTTGTAATTGCGGTCGATGATCAAACGCACTTCCGCATCGATGGTGTGCGCGGTTTCTTCGGACACGTTTTTATGCTTGGTGACTGAATGCCCGAGGAACACTTCGCCGTCTTCTTCACTGTAGGTCAATGGCCCGAGTTTTTCCGACAGGCCCCACTTGGTAACCATGTTGCGCGCCAAGTCGGTGGTGCGTTGAATATCATTGGACGCGCCGGTCGTGACATTTTGTGCGCCGAAGATCAGTTCCTCGGCGATGCGCCCGCCGAATAGGCTGGAAATCTGGCTCTCCAGACGTTCCTTGCTGTAGCTGTAACGATCTTCCAGCGGCAAAAACATGGTGACGCCTAAGGCACGGCCACGCGGAATGATTGAAACTTTGTACACCGGATCGTGCGACGGTACCGTGCGCCCAACAATCGCGTGCCCGGCTTCGTGGTACGCGGTCAGGCGTTTTTCTTGTTCGTTCATCACCATCGAACGGCGCTCGGCACCCATCATAATTTTGTCTTTGGCGCGTTCGAAATCTTCCATGTCCACCATGCGCTTGTTACCGCGCGCGGCGAACAATGCGGCTTCGTTCACTAGGTTCGCCAGATCAGCGCCGGAAAACCCCGGTGTGCCACGCGCGATAATTGATGCTTTGACGTTGTCCCCCGCCGGGACCTTGCGCATGTGCACTTTTAAAATCTGCTCGCGACCGCGCAAATCAGGTAAAGGCACCACCACCTGGCGATCAAAACGACCCGGACGCAGCAAAGCCGGATCAAGCACGTCGGGGCGATTGGTTGCCGCGATCACGATGACGCCTTCATTGCCCTCAAAGCCGTCCATTTCCACCAGCAACTGATTCAAGGTCTGTTCGCGCTCGTCGTGCCCGCCACCCAAGCCCGCACCACGATGCCGACCGACCGCGTCGATTTCGTCGATGAAGATAATGCAGGGTGCATGTTTCTTGGCTTGCTCGAACATGTCGCGCACACGTGAGGCGCCGACACCGACGAACATTTCCACGAAGTCCGAACCTGAAATAGTAAAGAACGGGACCTTGGCTTCGCCGGCGATGGCTTTCGCCAGCAAGGTCTTACCGGTGCCGGGTGGACCCACCATCAACACGCCGCGTGGAATCTTGCCACCCAGTTTTTGGAACTTGCCCGGATCACGCAGAAATTCAACCAGCTCGCCGACTTCGTCTTTGGCTTCTTCAACACCGGCCACATCGGCGAAGGTGACTCGCACTTGGTCTTCGGTCAGCAGCCGTGCGCGACTCTTGCCGAACGACATGGCACCGCGTCCGCCGCCGCCGCCTTGCATCTGCCGCATAAAGAACACCCACACGCCGATGAGCAACAACATCGGGAACCAGGAGATGAACACCTGCATCAAGAAGCTTTGTTGTTCAGGCGGTTTAGCTTCGATGGTGACATTGTTATTGAGCAAGTCGCCAACCAGCGAGCGGTTGTCAGTTTCGGGGCTGTAGGTGGTGAAGCGCTCACCGCCCTGCATGATGCCGTTGATGGCACGCCCTTCCATCAAAACGCGGTCGACTTTGCCATTCTTCACGTCCTGCATGAAGCGGGAATATTCGACCGGCTTTGCCGAGTTAGTGCGTGGTCCAAAACTGTTGAACACCGACACCAGTACGATCGCGATCACGATCCACAGAATGAGGTTCTTCGCCAAGTCGTTCAAGTTGCTCCGCCTCGCATAGTCGCAGTGAAAAAAATTAGAGATCTAAACTTACTACAGCTTGTAGCCTCTGGCCAGCACATACAATTCCGGAGAACGTGCGCGCGAAGCCTTGGGTTTTCGAAACACTACTTTGGTGAACAGGGTGCGTAACGCTTTGATGAACTCATCCACCCCGCTGCCCTGAAACAACTTCATTACCAGATCGCCGTCGTGACGTAACACCTGTTGCGTAAACTCGATGGCCAGTTCCGCCATGTACATCGCGCGCGGGTGATCAATCACGTCGGTACCGCTCATATTGGGGGCCATATCGCACAGTATCAAGTCGACCTTATCGGCACCGACCAACGCGAGCAACTGTTCCAGGACTTCAGCTTCGCGAAAATCACCCTGCAACATCGACACACCATTGATCGGCTGCATCGGCAAAATATCCATGGCCACGATGCGTCCCGTCTTACCCAAAATCTTCGCTGCGTACTGCGACCAACCACCGGGCGCTGCACCCAAGTCCACCACTGACAGGCCGGGCTGCAAAAACCGGTCACGCTCGTTCAGCTCCTGCAATTTGTAGACCGCACGCGAACGATAACCTTCCTTCTGCGCGCGCTTCACATACGGGTCGTCGAAATGTTCTTTTAACCAGCGACTGCTGCTTTTGGTGCGCGCCATGGTGATCGGTAGTTACTTTTCAAGTTGGTTGTTAATAGATGATTTCTCATCGGAAGTTACTGCCTGCGCGCGTACCACTTGCTGCGTTTTTGCAATCAGGCCCAGCGCTGCAATGACACCATAGGTGCCAACCACAAATAGCTGCGTCAGCGGGCTTGCAGCCAGTTTGCCGCTCACTAAAACCAGCAAACCACCAACCACAATAATGACACCAAGCGCCAGTTTCACGGCGTTAAACGGACTGGCCGCAACCGCGAAATATTTCCGCTGCCGGGTTACACTACGCGCCCTTTTATTCATGCGAGTCCGTGCACCCCATGCCCTTATCGGAAAACAACACCCGCGCGCTACGCGCCGCAGCCCACAAACTCAAACCCATCGTGCTCATCGGCAAGGCCGGCGTCACCGACGCGGTACTCGCGGAACTCAACATCGCGCTGGACCACCATGAGCTGATCAAAATCAAAGTGCCGGGAGAAGATCGTGCAGCGCGTCGTGTGGCAATTGACGCGGTGGCAAAACAATCAGACGCACAGTTGGTGCAAGTCATCGGCCACATTGCCGTGTTGTATCGCAAGGCACCGCAAGCCACCAAGCAGCCGCCGCAGAAACCCAAACCTAGGTTGAAGGCACGCGGCGCGGAACCAACCCGCAAGCCACCAGCGCGAGCCCGCCCACGCTCGTAAGCAGATAAAGAATCGACGACACGCCATGCAGCATCCCGAAGCGGCGGACTTGTTCGCTGCCTTCGACCAAGCCTTGCGCCTTCAGGTCTTGAATCATCGGTTGCAACACGAATAGGCCCATCGCCACCAGAACCAGCATCGCCACGAGCGTCCACACTCGCCACGAACGTATCCAGCCTGCGCCGTGGCGCCGCATCGCAGCGATCAGCAACACCGTACCGCACACCAAGCCGACTATCGCGATGATCTTGAACATCTGCCCGGCCAGCTCGCCGGCCATGCGCCGGTCATCCAGCACTTTAAACAGCACTGGCGCGGCCAGATAGCCGATGGCCCACAGACCACCCACCCAAGCGGTCAGCAGTACGCGTTCAGTGGCCTGGATAAAGTGCATGTTTAAATACTCTTGGCTCAAGCGGTGGTTGGATGGAGAAAATAGATTAGTGGGTTAGCCGGTTTGTTTCTTCACGCTCACGCATCGTTTTATCTAGTTGTTCATAGGCAGAAGTCACGGCATTCGGTTCGCAGCGTAATGCGCCACTTGTAATTTGCCGCCACGCGTCCAGGCTTTGGTCGAACAGCGTCAGTGCCACATCGCGACGTCCCGAATTGGAGGCGCTGACTGCGCCAGTGCGCAGCCGGGCGGCTTCGTTCGCCGCACGCTGACATTCCTGCACCACGGAGGTCTCGCCCGGCTTGGAATCCATCGCCTTGGCGGGCGGATGCTGCTGACCCGACGCGCAGCCGCTCGCGGCAACACCCAGCGCCACACAGGCAGCGAGGCTTATCCAGCGCAAACATCGTTCGAGTTTCATGGAGTCAAAGATATTTCACAGCCAAAATTTCATAACTTTTTAGTCCACCCGGCGTTTTTACTTCGACGCTGTCACCCTCCACTTTGCCGATCAAGGCGCGTGCAATCGGCGAGGTGATCGAAATCAAGTTAGCTTTGATATCGGCTTCATCTTCGCCAACGATCTGATAGGCCACTTCTTTGCCGCTGCCTTCATCGGTTAATTCTACCGTGGCGCCGAAGATGACTTTGCCGTTGGCGGCCACCTGCGTCACGTCGATGACCTGCGCATTCGACAGCTTGCCTTCAATGTCCTTGATGCGACCTTCAATGAAGCTTTGCTGTTCGCGCGCGGCGTGATATTCGGCGTTTTCTTTCAAATCGCCATGCGCACGCGCCTCGGCAATCGCCTTGATCACCGCCGGGCGTTTCACGCCTTTAAGCAACTGTAACTCTTCACGCAATTTTTCAGCGCCACGGTGGGTTAACGGGACTTTGCTCATACCATGACTTCCTTGTGTAGATCTTGCAAGCGATTCACGCTCGAAACATCCGAGGCCGCCATCGCCATCGCGGTGGCCTTGGCGCCAGCAAGCGTGGTGGTGTAGGTAATCTTGTGTCCAAGCGCTTCGCGGCGAATTGCCGACGAATCGGCAGTCGCCTGTTTACCTTCAGTGGTGTTAACAATAAAGTCGATCTGGTCGTTTTTCAACAGGTCGACGATGTGCGGGCGGCCTTCCTGCACCTTATTGACAATCTCATGCGGAATGCCGGCCTCGGCCAGCACGCGTGCGGTGCCGCGCGTTGCAACAATTTCAAAACCGATCTCGACCAACTGCTTGGCCACCGCCGCGACACCTTTTTTATCGGCGTTGCGCACGCTGACGAAGGCGCGTCCGCCGCGCTTGATTTTCACCCCGGCAGCGAGCTGCGCCTTGAAATAGGCTTCCGCGAAGCTGCGGCCCACGCCCATCACTTCGCCGGTGGATTTCATTTCCGGACCGAGGATCGGGTCGACGCCCTGGAATTTGTTGAACGGAAATACTGCTTCTTTTACCGAGTAATACGCCGGGATAATCTCGCGTGTCACGCCCTGGCTCTTCAAACTCTTGCCCGCCATGCAACGCGCCGCAACTTTCGCCAGCGGTACGCCGGTGGCCTTGGATACAAACGGCACGGTGCGCGACGCACGTGGATTGACTTCCAGCACGTACACCCGCCCGCCCTGGATCGCGAACTGAATATTCATCAAACCGATCACCTGCAAACCTTTGGCGAGCTTGACGGTTTGTTCGCGCAACTGCTGTTGCAGTGCCGCCGACAAATCATACGGCGGCAGCGAACACGCCGAATCACCGGAATGCACGCCGGCTTGCTCGATGTGCTGCATGATGCCGCCGATCACGACCTCGTGGCCGTCGCACAACGCGTCGACGTCGACTTCAATCGCGTCGTCGAGGAAGCGATCCAGCAGCACCGGCGAGTCGTTCGATACGCTCACTGCTTCGGTCATGTAGCGGCGCAGTTCGTCTTCGTTGTAGACAATTTCCATGGCGCGACCGCCCAGCACATAACTCGGACGCACCACTAGCGGATAGCCGATATCGACGGCGCCTTTCACCGCCTCGTCGATGGTGCGCGCAGTGCGATTGGGCGGCTGCAACAAATTGAGTTTTTCGATCAGCTTCTGGAAACGCTCACGGTCTTCGGCGACGTCAATCGCCTCGGGCGAGGTACCGATGATGGGCGTCCCGGCCGCTTCCAGCGCACGCGCCAACTTTAACGGCGTTTGTCCGCCGTATTGCACGATCACGCCCTTGGGTTTTTCCAGGTGCACAATTTCCAGCACGTCTTCCAGCGTTAGTGGTTCGAAGTACAAACGATCCGAAGTGTCGTAGTCGGTCGAGACGGTTTCGGGATTGCAGTTCACCATGATGGTTTCGTAACCGTCTTCGCGCAATGCAAACGCGGCGTGCACACAGCAGTAGTCGAACTCGATGCCCTGCCCGATACGATTCGGCCCGCCGCCCAGCACAATAATTTTATCGCGCGTGGTCGGTTGCGCTTCGCATTCTTCTTCGTAGGTGGAATACATATACGCGCTGGACGCTTTAAATTCAGCCGCACAGGAATCCACGCGCTTGTACACCGGGCGCACGTTGAGATTATGGCGGCGGGTGCGGACTTCCTGTTCCTTGACATTTAACAGCGTCGCCAAGCGCCGGTCGGAAAACCCCTTGCGCTTCAGACCGCGCAGCGCGCGTGCGTCCAACTGTTCCAGTTTGCGACGTTGAATCTGCTCTTCACTTTGCACGAGATCTTGCACCTGCACCAGAAACCACGGATCGATGCGCGTGAGCTCATAGGTGGCGTCGAGCGTCATGCCACTGCGAAACGCATCCGCCAAAAAGAAGATGCGTTCGGGCCCGGGTTCGCGCAATTCTTTGCGGATTTTGTCGAGCGCGCCGTCGCTGCTCAAATTCACTTTTTCGTTGAAGCCATCCACACCGATTTCCAGACCGCGCAGCGCCTTCTGTAGCGACTCCTGGAAGGTGCGGCCGATGGCCATGACTTCGCCCACCGATTTCATCTGCGTGGTCAGACGCGCATCGGCGCGCGGGAATTTCTCGAACGCGAAGCGCGGAATTTTCGTCACGACGTAATCAATAGTTGGTTCGAACGACGCGGGCGTGGCGCCGCCAGTGATGTCGTTCTTCAACTCGTCCAACGTGTAACCTACCGCGAGCTTCGCGGCCACTTTGGCAATCGGAAAGCCGGTGGCTTTCGATGCCAGTGCCGACGAGCGTGACACGCGCGGGTTCATCTCGATGACCACCATGCGTCCGTCTTTCGGATTGATGCCGAACTGCACGTTGGAGCCGCCGGTGTCCACGCCGATTTCGCGCAGCACCAGCAGCGAGGCATCGCGCAAGATTTGGTATTCCTTGTCGGTCAGCGTCTGTGCCGGTGCCACAGTAATGGAGTCACCGGTATGCACGCCCATCGGGTCGAAGTTTTCAATCGAGCAGACGATGATGCAGTTGTCCTTGCGGTCGCGCACCACTTCCATCTCGAATTCTTTCCAGCCGCTCAAACATTCTTCGACCAACACTTCGCTGGTCGGCGAAAGGTCAAGACCGCGTTCCACGATCTCTTCGAATTCTTCTTTGTTGTAAGCGATGCCGCCGCCACTGCCGCCCATCGTGAACGACGGACGAATCACCGTGGGGAAGCCGATCTGCGCCTGCACTTGCACCGCCTCTTCCATCGAGTGCGCAACCGCCGAGCGCGGCACATCCAGCCCGATGCTGCGCATGGCGCGGCGGAACAGTTCGCGATCTTCGGCTTTGTCGATGGCTTCGCGTGACGCGCCGATCAGCTCGACTTTATATTTTTCCAGCACGCCTTCGCGCGCGAGGTCGAGCGCGGTATTCAGCGCGGTTTGTCCGCCCATGGTGGGCAGCAACGCGTCGGGGCGCTCGCGCTCGATGATGCGTTCCAGCGTCTGCCAAGTAATCGGCTCGATGTAGGTCGCGTCCGCCATGCCGGGGTCGGTCATGATCGTGGCGGGATTTGAGTTCACCAAAATCACGCGATAGCCTTCTTCCTTGAGCGCTTTGCAGGCTTGCGCGCCGGAATAGTCGAACTCGCACGCTTGGCCGATGATAATGGGCCCGGCGCCGATGATCAGGACGCTTTTGATGTCGCTACGTTTAGGCATGGAGGTTTCTGATTTCTTTTAAGAAGCAATCGAACAGCGAGCCGATGTCGTGCGGCCCGGGACTCGCTTCGGGATGGCCCTGAAAACTGAACGCGGGTTGGTCGAGGCGCCGCACGCCTTGCAACGATCCGTCGAACAACGAACGATGCGTCGGAATTAAATTTTTCGGCAACGTGGCTTCATCGACCGCAAAGCCGTGATTCTGGCTGGTGATCATCACGCGCTTGGTGACGAGGTCTTGCACCGGATGGTTCGCACCGTGATGACCGAATTTCATTTTGATGGTTTTGGCGCCGCTGGCTAATGACAACAACTGGTGCCCCAAGCAAATACCGAACACCGGCGTGCCGGTGTCGACAATATCGCGGATCGCATTGATCGCGTAGCCACACGGCTCGGGATCGCCGGGGCCATTCGACAGGAACACACCGTGCGGTTTCAGTGCGAGCGCATCGCGCGCGGAGGTTTGCGCCGGCACCACGGTGACGCGGCAACCACGTTCCACCAGCATGCGCAGGATGTTGCGCTTCACCCCGTAATCAAATGCAACGACGTGGTACTGCAAATCACCCGCCGCAGGTTTTTTGTGCCCGCTGCCTAACTCCCAACGACCTTCGCTCCACTCGTAATTTTTCGCAACGCTCACCACCTTCGCCAGATCCATGCCCTTGAGTCCCGGGAAGGAGCGCGCCGCATCCAACGCACGGCGTTCGTCGATGCTGCCGTCGCCCGCCATGATGCAACCGTTCTGCGCGCCCTTGTCGCGCAAAATGCGCGTTAGGCGGCGCGTGTCGATGTTGGCAATCGCCACGGTTTTGTTGTCGCGTAAATACTGGTCGAGACTTTTTTGTTTGCGCCAGTTATAGGCCAGCAGCGGTAGATCACGAATCACCAGACCGGCCGCCTGTACGCCGTGCGCTTCTTCGTCTTCGTCGTTGGTGCCGGTGTTGCCGATATGCGGATAAGTCAGCGTGACGATCTGTTTGGTATACGACGGGTCGGTCAGGATTTCCTGATAGCCAGTCATCGCCGTATTGAACACGACCTCGCCCACCGTCTGGCCGCCCACACCAATGGACTCGCCCCAGAACACACTGCCGTCTGCCAGCGCTAAAAGAGCCGGTTTGCGCAACGCCTTCTCCTTACTTTGCATACAGAGCATACAAAAAAGGGATGGTCTCGTGTACACGAAAGACGCATCCCGAATGTGGGGTCATGAGCACCTCATGCAAACCCGAAAGGTGACCTCAGCGTGTTGCTTGTTTGAGATCCCGAAAACAGTTTCATTCTACTGTATGGCGTCGAGCAGTGTCTACGCTCGGGTCCGCCCCAGCATTTCGTCGTGCTTACTTTAAGTCGCCGTCATAACCGCCTGGGCGTCACGCGGCGCCAAGATCAAATTTCCACCTGCACTCTCCTCGTGGTCTTATTCACCTATTGTCGACTTGACAGGTAACGTATGCTCCGAAGCGAAGAACGCGGCGCACGCCCTAGCGCGTCGAGTAAGCAGTCTCGCTGCCCGTTCCAATCAAACTGACCATCACAAGGAGGGAGCTATGTGTTTCTCAACATCACGTGTGCACAAACTTCGTTATTGGAATTGGGACGGCGAACGCATCATTCACGACTCTATCGTTCCGTCTTCGCGCCCACCGATTGGAAGTCAACACGGCAACTACGACATTGATGTACGCGAATTCTTGGTGACCGAGCGTAATGCGGTGATGCGCCGTACTCTGGAAACCGACCTGCGCAAGTACATTGACCAATTACCGGGCGCGAATTGGAATTTATTCAGTTCGCGGCAACCGGGCTCCTTTGATCACCGCGCCCACATCATCAGCGAATTTATAACCGAAAAAATACTCTACCGTACCACCAACGGGCTTGATCCCTGGCAATTTCCGGATGAGACCTTGGCATTAAAATCGGGCGACTGCGAAGACCGCGCATTGCTGATCGCGTCACTACTACTGACCAGCGGCATCAGCTCCTTCAACGTGCGCGTGGCGCTGGGAAAATTCCGCGCGTGGTTCGGCAAAAAACATCAGGACTTCGACCACGTGTGGGTGATGTACAAAGACGAGTCCGGCAAGTGGCAGGTGATCGAGCCGGCACGAGCGAAGAAGAGTTCGGCTAAGGCGGCACGCAAAAATCTGCCGGACGCTTCCGAATACATACCCTATTTCTTGTTCAACGATGCGCATCTGTGGGCGGCGCAACCGCCGTCTGAATATCAGGGCAAAGGCGCGATGAATCTCAAGCGTGATTGGTCAAGCCTACACCCCGAATTCGCCGGCTGGGTACACAAGAGCATTCTCAACGAAGCGCTCACGCGCGACATTTGTCCGTCGTGGGTGTTGAACGCGCTCAACTTAAATTTCACCAGCGTACTGGGGCAAAAAAGTCTGACGGTAGATGTCGTGGATCTACCCAGCGCTTACGACCCGCGCGAGCATTTCGACAATGGCTACATTACCGAAGGCTGGCAGTTGGTAAGCCAGCGTTTGGCGCAGTTCAATGCGCAAAGTGCTGTCAACTTGAACGCCTTTCACCGTGCCGCACACGGCATTGCGGATTTTTACGCACACACCAGTTATGGGCACTTCGGTCGCGTGGTCGGCGGGCAATTGAGTTTATATGACCCGGCCAATCCGTCCGCCGTGTTGCCGCAAGCACCGGATTACAGCGCAGGCTCCTCGTTCGATCTTGCGTCCGGAAATTTCACCACCAACACGGCATTATGGAATGGCACGCACAACGATGCGGCAGCGCTGTGGCAAGGAAAAATCATTTCGGGCCGGTACGCGCAGAGCCGCGACTCGCACGACCTGTTCGAAAAAATCACGTTCATTCCCGTTGCGCTACGCAATGCAAAGGATTTTCCACAACGCGCTTCCTTGCCGCATCACAATGAAATCGCGGTCGATGAAAGCGCATTAAAAAAAGGCCACCTGCTGTATTCAAGCGCGGACTACGCCGGACAATACCAGCGACGCTACGACGCCGCGAAGCGTCACATCCGGGAGGCATTTCAGCAGAACTGGAAGCCGTAAATACGGCTGCCGCAAAGCAGTCCGCTGGCACCCGTGGGTTAGGTCGAATCCGTGCGTGGTGATGGACGAGCTCATTGTGGCTTGCGTGCCCATGCGCCGAATACCATGTCACTGACATAGACCGCATTCGCTTCGACACGCTCGGCAGTGAGTCGTTGTTCGAGTGTTTCAATATCGACATCCTGCTCACGGGCAACCCCTTGCCGAACAATGCGCGCAAGCATGGCACGAACGATGGCGGCAACCCGATACGGCACATCCGGCGTCTGAATAACCGCCTCGGCGCGCACATGCTCGACGGCAAGCCCGGCTTGCGCAAGCACGATGGGGAGGTCAAAACCCATGTGGATGTTGGCGCCCTCGCGCTGCACGGTTTGCCATATCCAGGCGTGCACCTGCTCGTGCATCGGCATGGGCGTGACGCGACCCGGCACCATGATTGAATCATGCTCCTGGAAAACCACCCGCCCACCCGGTCGCACGACGGCGGCGATACGCCGGAGGACATCAACAGGTTTGGGCAGATACATCAGCACGCGCCGGCCGACGACGGCGTCGAATGGGGCCAGGTCAGGTGATAGCGCGGAAATATCACCCTGCGTGAAGGTCACATTGGCCAGAGCAAGCTGACGGACGCGCACGCTTGCTGCCGCAAGTGCCTGAACGTCTTGATCGATGCCGACCACCTGCCCGCTTTCGCCAACCTGCTTTGCGAGCAAGAGGGCGACATCGCCGCTACCGCAACCGACGTCAAGAACGCGCATGCCGAGAGTAATGCCCGCATCGACAAGCAGTCGTTCGGTCATCTTGCCAACAACGTCTGTCATTTGAACATGCCTGTTGTTGGTTCTCAGGAATGGTAGCGCCGCCTTCGTTGCAGGTAAAAGGACCGAAGTGGGAGCGGCTTTCAGCGGCGATTTAGCGTAGCTGAAGGCCGCTCTTACCTGCAATAGTGCGAGCCAAAATAACATAGGCCAAGCTGAGGGTAAATTTTAAATGCAATAACACAAGCCTGACCCAGACTCACGCCTTCGCCGAAGTACGCCGCCCAGTACAATGCTTGCAGCCACAGGCGGTGGCGCATCGCCGGATCGCGCACGATGTTGTCAAGGAACGCGCGGTAGTTTTCACGGGTGCCTAATTTCTGGGCGCGGTAACACCCGCCCTGCGGCTCCGCCAACAGGCTGTAGGCATGGCCGTTGTGATACAGCAGGAGGTCGCGCGGGGCGGCGTTGTGATCGGTGCTACTAGTGCCGTCCATGGCGGTGCGTCTCGTTAAGGATTACGAATCCCGGCGTTTTTACTTACTGATCGGCGGATACGCACTGATCAACAAGTCGTTGGGCATCAACCGGTGCTTGGTGTGCAGTTTCAATCCCGCCCACAGGCCGAGGTTGGCCAATGCGATGGCTTGGTCGCAGATGAATTCCTCGTCGGTGCCGGAGTTTTCGCTGTGCGGCCCGATGTCGTCGCGCGCGTAGAGTTCCAGGTGCGCCGCCAGCCCGCCGTTGAAGCGCCGCTCGTTTTTTTCCACGATGCCCAGCAGCGCTGTGCTCAGGGTGTGGTAGTTGGTCACGCCCCCTTCTTCCTGGTCTTCTTGCGCGTCTTCATCGCCGTCGTGCAGACGGGCTTTATGTTGCTCGAATAATGTGAGGTTAGCGCGCAACAG
>JANLTU010000159.1:0-4235 GCA_031363085.1 Gammaproteobacteria bacterium | reverse complement strand
GTCGATGGCGCGTGCATACAACGTGGCGGCGACGTTCCATTGCGCAGTCCGCGCCCAATGTTCGCCGGCCGCGTACACGCAGCGCAGGAAGCGGCCGCGCAAACGCTCGCGCATCGGCAATGCCCACGCCGCCGTGACATCGCAGAGAAACGGCGCGCGGTAAAGCGCGTACAGTGCATCCGTATGTTCCGCGATGTGTTCAGGATGTTTGTTCGCCGTCGCTTCGAGCTGACCGGCGCGGCGCTCAAACGCCCAGGCGTCCACCCACGTATGGCGTGCGTCCAGCGTGAGACGACCGTCTTCCAAGATCAGCGCGTCCGTGCCGATCAGTTTGCGCAGGCGGTGCAGGGTAATTTCGAAACTGCGTTTACCGGCGTCGCCGTCGGCGTCTTCCCACAAGGCATCGACTAAGTGTTGCACGCCGATACCGCGCCCGCCGCTTGCGATCAGCGCCTTGAGCACTTCGAGTGGTTTTTTCTGTACCTTGCCATTGAAGCTGAGCGGAAGGTCGTCGATGAGCACGGTGAAACGATCCAGCGTGTAGATTTTGATCTTCCACGGCCACTGTTCAACATCGAGAGTTTCGGGGAGCAGGTCGCGATATTTAATGAGAGTTCGCACGTAAGGGATTTCGATGCCAGCGTCCAGCGCTTTGGCGCAGAGCCTGGACATGACTTTTGGTAGCCAGTAGGGATGGCAGTTCATGTAGCTTTGCTCGCGAGCGATTTTGAAGCCTTGCCGGAGCGCGGCCAAGCCCGCTTCTTCTTCCCCCGCAGCAAAAAACGCTTGTGCGGCGGCTCTCAGGATAAGGAATTTGAGGATATGGCTGGGGAATTCATCGACGAACTGCTGCGCCAAATTCAGCTCCCGGCGTGCGCCAGTGTGATCGCCCAACTCGATCAACGCCTGCGCCAGATGAACACGTGCTACGGCGGTCATGAGTAACCAGCCGGTTTGCTCGGCCAAGGGCATGTTGGCTCGGAGTGTTGCAGCGGCGGCGTGTGCGTCGCCGCGCACCAACTGTATTCCCGCGCGCATGATCTGGTTTTGACAAATATCCAGGGGCTCCAGCGGGAGGGGCGAATTTTCTATCCTTGCCAGGTAGGTTTCGGCACGCGCGACATCCCCCAGGCTCAGGCTTGCATACACGCCTTGAGAACAGGCCAGCGGGGTCATGATATGAATGCCGTGAGCCTCGGCCAGGTGCAGGGTTTCATCGACTGTGTTTAACGCGGATGCATGGGCAGCGGTGTGCCAATCATAAGCTGCTTTACAGCCGTTCCAGACAATGACCGCTAAAGGCGGCAATCTCTGCGCAAGCACCGATTTCACGCTGTCGATAATCATTCCGGCGTGCGTAAATTCCCCCATGAGAAGGCGATAACCCATCGCAAAATTGGCAACCCGCAGTCGCAGCAACGGATCAGCCAAGGTGTCGAGCAGGGTTTGCGCGCGCTCAGCCAGGGGTTTGAGCGCCGGATATTGAGGGCGCCGGAATAGAATACAAGGCATGGCCGCGAGGAACAGCGCCTCGACGTCCGTGGAAGGCGGACGGGGATGGCGGGCCAGCAGTTGGTCGAGGGCCCCAATCCAGGGGTCGGCCGCCGGCAACGAGCCGGTATAAAAAAAGCTATCCAGCAGGGCAGCCAGCGTGAGGTACATGCCTGCCACGCCGGGATGCGTAAGTGCCGCAAGAGGCAGGATGCCGGAGGCGGCCGCCGCTTCATCCTGTGTTTTGAAAAGATGGAAGGCGCGCTCAAAACAGGGCCGGCTGGCGGGCGGGTTGAACGGCAAGCGTGCCATGCCGCGCCAGTAATGCAGCCAGGGAAGGGCGTCCAGCGTCATCTCGGGAATCGGGTTAATCCAGGATTCGAGTAAGCCACCGCGACCTTGAACTACGAGTGCCGGGCCGTGCTGGCAGATTAATCGAGCAAGTTCGGGCCATGCGCACGCTTCAACATAGAGTGCGGCGGCATCTTCTGGTCGGCCATCCAGTTCCAGCAGGCCCGCTGCGCACTGCGCCAAGTGGGCGCATTCATCGGCAGTAAATACTTGCCGGGCGCGGGCACGCAGAAACTCCCGAAACAAGGCATGGAATACGTAGCTCACATGCTGGTCGCTGCGCCGGTCGGTAAAATAGTGATGCTGGTAGAGATGCTTGAGTACTTCGGGCGCGTGTGGGTTGTTGCTGATCTCTACGGCCGCATGTTCGGTGATCGTGGGGAGGAAGGCGACCCGCAGCAGCACATCGCGTGAAGCTTCAGGCAAGCGCTCAAATATTTCGGCGGCGAAGTAATTGAACACCATTCCTTTGCAGGCCAGCACGGGTTGCTCGCTGTTGCCGATGCGGCTGCGGCCCGCCAACATCAGCGTTAATCCAGCCGCCCAGCCATCGCAATGCGTATGCAGCACGGCGATGCAGTCGTCGCTCACGCCACTGGCCGCAGTTACAATCGCGCGTGTTTCTTCGAGCGACAAGCGCAACTCTTCCCACCCCAGCGCGACCAACCGCTGCGCGGCCATGGCGCGCAGCAACACTTGCGGAGGTTCCGTGCGGCTCACGAATAGGATGTTGGCGCCGTCGGGAATCGCGCCCATCGCATGCTCAAGTACCTCGCAAAATACCGGGGAGGCGGTCGCTTGGTGGATGTCGTCGAAGACCAGCACGGCATCGGCGCGAAGATGACCGAACAGCGCCCGAAAAAAACGCCGCGTAAATCCCGGCAGGTCGGGCAGGTATTCCGGAGTGAGCAAGGGCAGCGTGATATTTTCATCGTGCATGCCCTGCGTCACGGCCTGACGTAGATAGTAGAAAAAGGTCGCGGGGTCAGCGTCGCCGCCATCCACTTGATACCAAACCGTCGAATGCTTGCGTGCCTCGATATAGCTTGCAACCAGCGTGGTTTTTCCCGCTCCCGGCGGGCCGTTTACCCAGATCGCAGGATGCTTGCAGTGTTCATCCAGTAAAGTAAAAAGCCGGGTGCGTGCAAGTGTTCCAAACAGACGCGGACGCATTAATTTTGCGGGTAATCTCATTTTTTGAGCCGTCCCCAGGGTCAGGCAATAATCCATAACGCGGCATGTCACGCGCAACCATCGCTCGGACAGCACACCAAGGTGCAGATTATGAAATGCCAAGACCTGGATCGCTGTGAAAAAATGCCACCTTACCCAATACGGAATCGTTGACGTTGGCATTTAACCGCAGCTTCGTTACACAACATCGAGCGCATGCTTGCCTACAGTGTAGTTGCTCGATGATGGACTTGCCGAAGTTGGTGTATTCGCGGCGCGCTAAGTTAAAATGCGCGCCCGATTCTTTGCAATTTATAAATCTCTGCAACTTAACGGCGGACTACCGACCTTCACTGCCAACTTCCTGCGAGTGCACCATGATTAAAGCCATTCTCACCGACATCGAAGGCACCACATCGTCGCTGTCGTTCGTGAAAGACATCTTGTTCCCGTATGCGCGTGCGCACCTGGCGGATTATGTGGTGTCGCATCGTGACAATTCGGAAGTGCGCGGCTGCCTCAACGAGGTGCGCGCGATTGCGATTGCGGCGCTCACCGACGCGCAAGTGATCGAGCAACTGCTGCGCTGGATCGACGAAGATCGCAAGATCACGCCGCTCAAAACGCTACAAGGCATGATTTGGGAATCCGGTTATCAAAGCGGCGCGTTCCAAGGCCATGTGTATGAAGACGCCGCCAACCGATTGCGCGCCTGGAAGCAGCGCGGCTTGCGACTGTTCGTGTATTCGTCCGGTTCGGTTTACGCGCAGAAACTGATTTTCGGCCACACCGCGTTTGGTGATCTGACACCGTTGTTTGAAGGCTATTTCGACACCGCCGTCGGCGGTAAACGCGAAGTGGATTCGTACCGAAGAATCGCAGCGGAGATTAAGGCGCCGCCGCAAGACATTTTATTTCTTTCCGACATTAAAGAAGAGCTCGACGCCGCAGTCACAGCCGGGATGCAAACGATCTGGCTGGTGCGCGACAGTGTGATCGACCCTCGCGCGGCGCATCGCCAAGTTGGGGATTTCAACGCGATCGAGGTATGACAGTCACGCGGAAAATCCGCCATGCGGTGGGTGGTACACACCGTCCAGTACTAGAGTCGGCTTGTCAGTAGTGAGTAGCGATCTCCTTATACACCTCGATCACATCCGCAGGGTTCTTCACCTTCCAATATTTGCCGTGAGCAAGGTTGGCGATTTTTTTCAGCACGG
>JANLTU010000151.1:0-3312 GCA_031363085.1 Gammaproteobacteria bacterium | reverse complement strand
AGACTGGCCCGTGTAGTAAGTCGCCGCAACCATCCGGTAGCTCCCCGGCTGCAACAGCCAGGTAATTCTTGAATTGGTGTTGCTCGCGCTGAGGTCGTCGTTAAATGCCAGGGTGCTGGTGGTCGTTGTGCTTGTGCCGGTGACCGGTGCGTAGGCCCCGGGCGTGCCGCTGTAGTCCATGCACACGGTGGCGACCAAGTCGCGTTGTGCTTTGGCGTTTTCTAGTTTCACTTGGGGGTCCACATCCACGCTGCCCACTGGGCTTGGTTTGCCGTAGATATCGAGGCCACCGCTGCCGCCGTAATTTTCCACGCACGAAGCCACGCTGCCGTCTTTATTCACGCGCGTGGTCATACGCCGGCCGAAGCCGAGGTCGGCATTGTTGATGTAAATCGCTTGCGCATCCACGCCGGCAGCGAGCCCGGTGACCTTTCTAAAATCCGCCAAGGTGCGATGCGTGTTGTCTGGGTCGATCGCGTTGTAATACGCCGTCGCGGTAACGTCGTCTTCCTTGAACAACGGCGAGGTTTTATTGATAAATTGCAAAAAACCGTTGAGATCGTCCGGCACACCTGCCGGTGTATCGGGTTGCGCCCAAGCCATCGATCCGCACAGCAACAGCGATGACAGCGGCAGTGCCAGCACCGCCCACCAGGGTTTGAACTGCTTCGTAGGTAACTTAAATGTGTGCAACAGTTGCATAAATAATCCTCCTTGAACCGCATGATGTATGGGTTGGTTTATTGAAGCGACGTGCCTTCACGGCGCGCCGCTTCGATCCCTCTTCCGCCACGCTGCGATCATCCGCAACTACAACTGACGCACAACGAAGAAACGACTGGATAGGTTTTACATTTTTAATAGCACGGTCTGGCACCGCGCAGAGTGAACTGCCGCGGACCGAATTTGACACGCATAGATGGTTGCCCCCTGTTCCTGATGTTGATGTTTTATCCCGGTGGCGATTTTTTGAAATTCATCGCTTTCTTCGGAAGTTTCGCTACATCGTCACCGTAATTTTGGCGACGACCGATTCTCGCGTAATTTTTACAAACCCGTCAATGCGACTAAAGTCTCATTGGTAATTTTCCACGCCGATTTTGTGGTGCGTTCACGTTCGGTTGCAGCGCTTGGTTAGATGGAGATTCTTGGCGTGCACCGCATCGCCCTCGGCAACCCGGCCGACATCGTATTTAAAAATGTCACGACTTTGGCTATCTCTTCAGAAATGCAGTCTTGACAAAAAAGCCCCCGAGCTTTTTGGCTCGGGGGCTTTGGCTTGTCACTTTCTAAAAAGATTTATACGGCTAATTATTCGGTGCGCCCTCATAGATCCAACGCATCAAATTGTTGGTGAACTGAGCATTACCAGCATGCGGCACATCTCCGTTCATTTTTTTCACGAGCAAACTATTTTTAAGGTCATTTAAATCGATACGTTCAATAAAGCGGCGATACTTAATAGCGCTATTCTCAATGCTGTTTTGGTCCACATAATTCGGTCCACGATTGTCGAAATGGCAACCAGACGTCACACAAATCTGTGGTGCAACATGCGTCGTAAACGACACTGGGGATGGTGATACAGATGCGCTTGCATAGAAGGTAGTAACAGACGGCGCACTAATACCTTTCGCATTGTTCACGGTGAGAGAAAAGACGTAGGTCCCTTCTATATCCGGCGTAAAGGTGGGTGTTACCGTCGTCGCTCCTCCGAGTATCGTAGCACTTCCTGCGGGTTTGCTTTTTATCGTCCATTGATAGCCAGTCGCAAACACACTGCCTTTGCCATTTAACGTTGCCGGAATCCCGAGTGGCACTGCGGAGAAACCTATAGCCATTAGATCAGGACCTGCATCCGCCACCGGGAACCCTGGCTGGTGAGTATTCGCGTTGATCCCCAGAAATTTTGCCAATAGCGCCGCAGGTGGGTTGATGGTCGAACCATTCTTCGCCCAGAAGTGATTCTGATAGGTACGCCGCGCCAACGGCATTAAGCCTTTGTCGTAAACCAAGCTTGCGATTTGTTTGCCGTAAACACCGATGAATTTGTCGTAACTGGCAAAATCAATTTCATTGCGGCGCATGTTTCCGCGTTGTGCGTGACAGGCTCGGCAGGTTGGGCCCATCACCTGCAGATACAAATCGCTGGGATTCAGTATTTGCCCATTCACGCTCACCGCAGGAACCTGCCAACCCTTGGCTACAAACTGGCTATTGAAGGTCGGATTGGGCGTTGGGTTAGCGGCCGAGGCTCCGCCATACCAGCCGCGAATCAATTCCACCGGTGCGGGTAGATAGGCCGCATCGGGTGTGCCGTTAAAATGGAGCGACCACTGGTTCACTGTGCCAGTTCCAGTGGTCCCACCACCACCATCCTTTACTATGACCTGCCATATTCCGTTTGGATCAAGGCCGTTGAATCGGCCGAGCTTATCCCCCCCGTCTGGCATGTAAGTGCCGCGATATTCCGCAGGACGTGTACCTTTTGGATGTCTAATCAGATCACTCCGCGCACGATCAAACCACGGCACTTCTGCATCTTCAGAAAAATATACGTTACGTAAATTCGCACCCAATGCGGGGGAGGGTGTATTTACACCGCCTCCATAACAAATAATCACAGATCTTCCATTGGGTGCGATTAACTGAATTTGTATATCAGCGCTATTTGGATGTGCAATCCCCGGAGTCGTGGCATTTCCGTCGAACGATAAAATGACTTGATTGATTGGACCCTTGACGCCCGACACGGTGAGCGGGATGGTGACTCCGTTCACGTCGTTATCCGGAATCGCCACACTGCCGGTCCACGTCACCGTCGTTGGTTGCGGGTAGGTGGCCAACACCGCCTGATTGAATTTTTTGAACTGCGGCTCTTGCGCGGCACGCGACAAAGCGGGGTCGACCGTGTCGTAAACCAGGGTGTCTAAATCCCAAGGCAACCACTGCGTGTTGGTATTGCCGAGATTGGGATAGACGCCGTTTTCCAGCGCCTTGGGCTCACCGCCGTGACAGACATTGCATAGACCCGGCACCGCGCGCGCCACGTCCGTCGAGGTTGGCATTCGTCACGATATTGTCGGTGCCTTGTAACGCGTTGTGCGCATACACGTAGAACTTGGTGTATTTGGGGCCGAGAAGCTCGCGGTTCGCCGGCGCGGTGGTGATGGTGGTGTCTTTAAGCAGGTAGAGGAAAGTATCCACCGCGCTGCTGAGCGTGATCGTAACCGTCGTTGCCGTGGTGATGACCAATGGATATGTTGGATTGGCCGCCGAGGTGCTGCTGCGCCCTCCGGAACTTGTCCAACT
>JANLTU010000148.1:0-15766 GCA_031363085.1 Gammaproteobacteria bacterium | reverse complement strand
GATGCCGGGCGACAACGTCAAAGTGGTGGTGAGCTTGATCAACCCCATTGCGATGGAGCCGGGTGCGCGCTTTGCGATTCGAGAAGGCGGTCGCACTGTGGGCGCGGGAGTGGTGGCGAAGATATTTGAATAACAACTTGTTAGGAGCGTCGTGCCGGTGGGTCAGGCGCGATGGTTGGCGTCGAGGGCAAACTCCTACAAATAGATTAGGCCAGTAGCTCAATTGGCAGAGCGGCGGTCTCCAAAACCGCAGGTTGGGGGTTCGATTCCCTCCTGGCCTGCCACATAAATGGCAGACGTAAGTTTAAGCGCGGGTGTGATGGTAGATAAAATCAAAGTAATACTAGCGATCCTGGTGCTGGGCAGCGCGATTGCGGGTTTCTATATTTTTGATAATCAGGCATTGCTGTTGCGCTGGGTCGCGCTGCTGGTAATGCTGGGGATCTCCACGGCCATCTTGTCGCAAGCTGAAGTCGGGCGCACTACCTGGAGCTTCATGCGCGACTCCACGATTGAAGTGCGCAAAGTGGTGTGGCCCGCGCGCAGCGAAACCGTGCAATCAACCCTGGTGGTGATCGCCATGGTGGTTCTGCTCGGCGTGCTGCTGTGGTTGCTGGACATGTTTCTCGCCTGGATAGTGCATCTTTTGACCGGTCAAGGGGGTTAATCCATGGCAATGCGTTGGTACGTGGTGCACACCTACTCTGGCTTTGAGCAACAAGTCAGACGCTCGCTGCTTGACCATATCAAACGCCAGGGGCTGGAGCATCTCTTCGGCGACGCGCTGGTGCCGACTGAAGAAGTGGTTGAAATGCGTGAAGGCCAGAAGCGCAAGAGTGACCGCAAATTTTTTCCCGGTTATGTCTTGGTGCAAATGGAAATGAACGATGAATCTTGGCACTTGGTCAAAGAGGTTCCCAAGGTGATGGGCTTTATTGGTGGGACTGCGGAAAAACCCGCCGCGATTTCCGACAAAGAAGCTGATGCGATTTTACGGCGGGTACAAGAAGGTGTAGACAAGCCGCGTCCCAAAATTTTGTTCGAGCCGGGTGAGGTGGTACGCATTTGTGATGGTCCCTTCAACGACTTCAATGGCGTGGTCGAAGAAGTGGATTACGAAAAGAGCCGGTTGCGCGTGGCGGTATTGATTTTCGGCCGTTCAACGCCGGTTGAGCTCGAATTTGGGCAGGTGGAAAAAGGCTGAGTTTTAAAGACAATATTGAATGCTGAATTGTGAATGTTTAATTCCAGTGTGCGCGATGCGCGCGCCGAAATTCAACATTCAGAATTAAACATTCAACATTGTTTGGCAACAAGGGGAGCCAGCGACGCGTGTCCCTCAGACACGCCGAGGCGCTAATACCCAACAACAGAGGAGTTGAGTTATGGCAAAGAAAATCGAAGCTTATATCAAGCTTCAGGTCAAGGCCGGTCAGGCCAATCCCAGTCCGCCGGTCGGTCCCGCCTTGGGCCAGCACGGTGTGAATATTATGGAGTTCTGCAAGCAATACAACGCGCAGACCCAGAAAATGGAACAAGGCATGCCGTTGCCGGTCGTGATCACAGTTTACAGTGATCGCAGTTTCACTTTCATTATCAAAACGCCGCCTGCGACCGTGTTGCTAAAGAAAGCGGCCGGGATCAAAAGCGGCAGCAAAGTGCCCAATCGTGACAAGGTCGGCAAGGTCAGCCGCGCCCAATTGGAAGACATCGCCACCGCCAAGATGCCGGATTTAACTGCCGCCGATATGGATGCCGCCGTACGCACCATCGCAGGCAGTGCGCGCAGCATGGGCCTTGTGACGGAAGGAGTGAAATAGTCATGGCAAAGCTTACAAAACGCTGGAAGGCTATTGGCGAGAAGATTCAGGTTGGCAAGCAATATCCCATCGATGATGCCATCAGTTTGATGAAATCTGTTCCTCCGGCCAAGTTTATCGAATCGGTGGATGTCGCTGTGAACCTTGGTATCGACGCGAAGAAAACCGATCAAGCAGTGCGCGGTGCGACCGTGATGCCGCATGGTCTTGGCAAAGTAGTGCGGGTTGCAGTTTTTGCGCAAGGCGCGAATGCGGCAGCGGCGAAAGAGGCCGGTGCGGATATCGTGGGGTTTGACGATTTAGCTGCACAAATCAAAGGCGGCGGGTCGCTGGATTTCGATGTCGTGATCGCCAGCCCCGATGCCATGCGCGTCGTCGGACAGCTCGGTCAGATTCTCGGGCCGCGCGGCTTAATGCCCAATCCGAAAACTGGGACCGTCACGCCAGATGTGGCAGGCGCCGTACGCAATGCCAAGGCGGGTCAGGTGCGTTATCGCATCGACAAAGCCGGTATCATTCATTGTCCTATCGGTAAAGTTAACTTTGACGCCAAAGCGCTGAAAGAAAATTTGCAAGCGTTGTTGACCGATCTGCAAAAGCAGAAACCGCCCAGCTCTAAAGGCATCTTTTTGAAAAAGATTACCGTGTCCAGCACCATGGGCCCGGGTTTGGTGATTGAACAGTCGTCATTGAGCTTTTAATACTAAAGACTTTGGGTCGCGTGCAGGTGACTGCACGCGTGCGTCGAAGACCGTAGGCGCAAGGGCGTAAGCCTGAGCTTAATCGAGAGTGAGAGCGTTTCGCGTACTGGGCGTTCCCTGTAGCGATACGCCTCAAACTCCCATCCTACGTAGACGGTGTAGCCCCTTCACAATCCCTCGTTTAGGTTTTTGTGGCGGGTCACCGTAGGTGGGATTGCTTTGCAATCCCGATGGTTTAACAAACTGGAGGTGACACGTGCTTGAATTAGCTCAAAAGCAGGCCATCGTCGCGGAAGTCAATGCGGTTGCGGCGACTGCCGTGTCTGCGATTGCCGCCGAGAACCGTGGTCTCACCGCCGTGCAAATGAATGACTTGCGCAATAAAGCGCGCAAGGAAGGCGTTTACATGCGGGTGGTGAAAAACACCTTGGCGCGTCGTGCGGTCGACGGGACTGAGTTCGCCTGTATGCGCGAGCAGTTGGTGGGCCCGTTGGTGCTGGCATTCTCGAAAGAGGATCCAGGTGCCGCTGCACGCGTGATTGCCGAATTCATCAAAGGCAACAACAAGCTGGTGGTGAAAGTTATTTCGCTCAGCGGCAAGGTGCTGGCGGCTTCGGATCTCGAACGACTGGCGAAAATGCCGACCAAGGATCAGGCGATCAGCATGTTGATGTCGGTCATGTTGGCGCCGATCACGATGCTGGTGCGCACGATCAATGAACCGACCGCCAAACTGGTGCGTACGGTGGCAGCGGTCGGCAACCAAAAGCAATCGGCAGGTGGCTAATTTAATTTTTAATTTTATATAGAGCGCTCAAGGCCCTAGGCCAAGGCGCGATTCAACTGGAGATTATTATCATGGCTGCAACACAACAAGACATCTTGACTGCAATTTCCAACATGACGGTCCTGGAAGTCGTCGATCTGGTCAAGGCGATGGAAGAAAAATTCGGCGTATCCGCAGCCGTGGCGGCTGCACCGGCTGCGGCGGCTGCGGGCGCACCGGCCGCAGCGGAAAAGACCGAATTTAATGTCGTGATGTCATCCTTTGGCGAAAATAAAGTCAACGTCATCAAGGTGATTCGTACCATCACGGGTCTGGGCTTGAAAGAAGCGAAAGACTTGGTCGAAGGCGTGCCCTCAATGGTCAAGGAAGGCATTGCCAAGGCTGATGCGGAAGCCATCAAGAAACAGTTGGAAGAAGCGGGTGCCAAGGTGGAGTTGAAGTAACTCGCGCCTTGAATATCAACGCACGGAAAGCAGTGTTCGACATCTGCTACGGCAGCGCCGGGCAGGTGTCGCGCCGTGTGTTTTTGCAGTTTGATCTCATGTTCCATGATGATGAGCTGGTGGCCTCGTGCCACCGGCTTGTCGTTATTGGTTTCGCAACGACTTTGAGTTAATGCTCAGGGGAACACCGATGGCCTATACTTTTACCGAGAAAAAGCGTATCCGCAAGAGCTTTGGCAAACGCCCAGAGATTCTGAAAGAACCTTACTTGCTGGCAATCCAGGTGAATTCCTACCGGGAATTTTTGCAGGAGGAGGTCGCAGCGGAAAAACGCAAACCGCAAGGTTTGCATCAGGCTTTCAGGTCGGTGTTCCCGATGATCAGCTACTCGGGTTTCGCATCGCTTGACTACGTCGCGTACCGCTTGGGCACGCCCACGTTCGATGTGCGCGAATGTCAATTACGCGGACTCACTTACGCTGCCCCGTTGCGTGTGAAAGTGCGTTTGGTCATTTACGACAAGGAAGCGCCGGCAGGTGCCAAGGTCGTCAAGCAGGTCATGAGCAGGAAATCTACATGGGTGAAATTCCGCTCATGACGGAAAACGGGACGTTTGTCATCAACGGCACCGAGCGTGTGATCGTGTCGCAGTTGCATCGTTCGCCCGGCGTATTTTTTGATCACGACAAGGGCAAGACCCACAGCTCCGGTAAGCTGCTCTACCACGCGCAAATCATTCCTTATCGTGGTTCGTGGCTGGATTTCGAATTCGATCCGAAAGATTGCGTGTTCGTGCGCATTGATCGTCGCCGCAAATTGCCAGCCACGGTGCTGTTGCGCGCGCTGGGTTATTCGAATCAGCAAATTCTTGAGATGTATTTCGAGACCGACCATTTCAAGGTCAAGAAAGATCAGGTACTCAGCTTTGAATTGGTGCCCGAACGGCTGCGTGGTGAAACTGCGTCGTTTGAAATTGAAGTCAAAGGCAAAGTCATTGTCGAAGCCGGTCGTCGTATCACGACGCGGCATGTGCGTGACCTGGAAAAAGCAGGCGTAAAAACCCTCGACGTGCCCAGCGACTACGTGATGGGCCGGGTGTTGTCACATGATGTCGTCGATCCTGCCAGCGGCGAAGTGCTGGCCAATGCCAACGACGAAATGAATGTTGAGATCTTCACCAAGTTCATGAAGGCCGGCATCAAAGATTTTAAAACCATCTATGCGAACGATCTGGATCGCGGTCCGTATATCAGCCATACGCTGCGCCTGGATTCCACGCGCACCGATCTTGAAGCCTTGGTGGAAATTTACCGCATGATGCGTCCCGGCGAGCCGCCGACCAAGGACGCCTCGATTGCGCTGTTTAATAATTTGTTCTTCAGCGCGGATCGCTACGATCTGTCGCCAGTGGGGCGGATGAAATTCAACCGTCGTGTCGGTCGTCAGGAAATCACCGGCTCGGGCGTGTTGTCGAAGCTCGACATTACCGATGTGTTACGCACCGTCATTGAAATCCGCAATGGCCGTGGCACCGTGGATGATATCGATCACCTCGGTAACCGTCGCATTCGCAGCGTCGGCGAAATGGTCGAGAACCAGTTCCGTGCTGGTTTAGTGCGCGTCGAGCGTGCGGTTAAAGAGCGCTTGAGCTTGGCGGAATCCGAGAACCTGATGCCGCAAGAAATGATTAATGCCAAGCCAGTGTCGGCGGCGATCAAGGAATTCTTCGGTTCCAGTCAGTTGTCGCAGTTCATGGACCAAAACAACCCCTTGTCCGAAGTCACGCACAAGCGCCGCGTCTCAGCCCTTGGGCCGGGCGGCCTGACGCGCGAGCGCGCTGGGTTCGAAGTCCGCGACGTGCATCCGACGCATTACGGTCGGGTGTGTCCGATTGAAACGCCGGAAGGCCCGAACATCGGTCTGATCAACTCGCTCGCGGTGTATGCGCGCACCAACGAATACGGCTTTTTGGAAACGCCGTACCGTAAAGTGACAAATAGCCGTGTCACTGATCAAATCGACTATCTTTCCGCGATTGAAGAAGGTGAGTTCGTGATCGCGCAAGCGAATGCGACCATGGATAAAGGCGGCAAGCTCACCGACACCTTGGTGTCCTGCCGTCACAAAAATGAATTCACCATGTCGACGCCGGAGCGCATCAACTACATCGACGTGTCGCCCAAACAGATCGTGTCGGTGGCGGCCGCGTTGATTCCGTTCCTGGAGCACGATGACGCCAACCGCGCCTTGATGGGCTCCAACATGCAGCGTCAGGCAGTGCCGACTTTGCGTTCTGAAAAGCCGTTGGTGGGGACTGGCATCGAACGCGCGGTGGCGATCGACTCCGGCGTGACCGTGGTCGCGCGACGTGGTGGTGTGGTGGATTCCGTCGATGCGGGTCGTATTGTCGTGCGCGTCAACGATACCGAGACCATGCCGGGCGAGTCTGGTGTTGACATTTATACTTTGATCAAATACACGCGTTCCAACCAGAACACCTGTATCAACCAGAAGCCGCTGGTCGTGCCCAGCGACGTGGTGGCCAAGGGCGATGTGCTGGCCGATGGCCCGTCCACCGACTTGGGTGAATTGGCCTTGGGCCAAAACATGCTGGTCGCGTTCATGCCGTGGAACGGTTACAACTTCGAAGACTCAATTTTAATTTCCGAGCGCGTGGTGCAGGAAGATCGCTACACCACGATCCACATCGAAGAGCTGACCTGCGTGGCGCGTGACACCAAGTTGGGTTCGGAAGAAATTTCCGGCGATATTCCCAATGTCGGCGAATCCGCCTTGGCCAAGCTGGACGAAGCCGGAATTGTTTATGTTGGCGCTGAAGTCAAGCCCGGTGATATCTTGGTGGGTAAGGTTACGCCCAAGGGTGAAACGCAACTGACGCCGGAAGAGAAACTGCTGCGCGCCATCTTCGGTGAAAAAGCCTCGGATGTGAAAGACACCTCATTGCGCGTGCCGTCCGGGATGGATGGCACGGTCATCGACGTGCAAGTGTTCACGCGCGACGGCGTGCCCAAAGACACGCGCGCCAAGCAAATCGAAGAAGCCGCGTTAGCGAAAGTGAAAAAGGATTTACAGGATCAGTACCGCATCATGGAAGACGATGCCTACGACCGCTTGGAAAAAATGCTGGTTGGCAAAGTTGCTGACGGTGGCCCGGCGGGGCTCAAGGCCGGTACCAAAATCGCCAAGCAATATTTGGTTGAGCTGCCACGCGACAAGTGGCTCGACATTCGCCTACGCAATGAAGATACCGGCGGCGATCTGGAGAAGTTTGCCGAGCAAATCAAGCTCAAGCGCACCGAAATGGAGGAAACCTTCATTGCTCAAAAAGCCAAGCTGACATCAGGTGACGAGTTGGCCCCGGGTGTATTGAAAATGGTGAAGGTGTATTTGGCCGTGAAGCGCCGCGTACAACCCGGCGACAAGATGGCCGGACGTCACGGCAATAAAGGCGTCGTGTCGCAGATCGTGCCGATTGAAGACATGCCGCATCTGGCCGACGGTACGCCGGTCGACTTCGTGTTGAATCCGCTGGGCGTGCCGTCACGTATGAACGTCGGACAGGTGCTTGAATGTCATTTGGGCTGGGCCGCGAAAGGCTTGGGTCGCAAGATCGGCCAAATGGTCGACGAAATGCAGAAGGCTGCCGAGATCCGCAAATTCCTCGACAAGATCTATAACAGCAGCGGCAAGAAAGAAGACCTAGCGTCCTTGAACGACGACGAAATTTTGGGTCTTGCCAATAATCTGCGCAGCGGCGTGCCGATGGCAACGCCAGTGTTCGACGGCGCCCACGAAACTGAAATCAAAAACATGCTGGCCTTGGCGGGCTTGCCCACCAGCGGTCAGACCACGCTAATTGATGGACGAACTGGGGAAACCTTCGAACGTCCGGTGACGGTCGGTTACATGTACATGCTCAAGCTCAACCACTTGGTGGATGACAAGATGCATGCGCGTTCCACCGGTCCGTACAGCTTGGTCACGCAACAACCCTTGGGTGGTAAAGCACAGTTCGGCGGCCAACGTTTCGGCGAAATGGAAGTGTGGGCGCTTGAAGCTTATGGCGCATCGTACACCTTGCAGGAAATGCTCACGGTCAAATCGGACGATGTGAACGGTCGCACCAAGATGTACAAAAACATTGTCGACGGCGACCACCGCATGGATGCCGGCATGCCGGAGTCCTTTAATGTGTTGCTGAAGGAAATTCGTGCGTTGGGCATTGATATCGAGCTTGAGCAGTTCTAGCTCGCGCCGCCTGTAGGTGTTGAATCGTTCACAGTGTTGAACCAAGTAAATCGCGTAGCCGCGTAAGCAGGAGTGCACATGAAAGATCTTCTCAATCTTTTAAAGCAACAGAACCAGACCGAAGACTTCGATGCCATTCGCATTGGGCTGGCGTCGCCCGACAAGATTCATTCCTGGTCGTATGGTGAGGTGAAGAAGCCCGAGACTATCAATTACCGCACCTTCAAGCCGGAACGTGACGGCTTGTTCTGCGCGAAGATTTTCGGGCCGACCAAAGATTACGAATGCTTGTGCGGCAAATACAAGCGCCTCAAGCATCGCGGCGTCATTTGCGAAAAATGCGGCGTCGAAGTCACATTGGCCAAAGTGCGTCGCGAGCGCATGGGCCACATTGAGTTGGCGTCGCCGGTGGCGCACATCTGGTATTTGCGTTCGCTGCCTTCGCGCATTGGTTTGTTGCTCGACATGACTTTGCGTGACATCGAGCGCGTGTTGTATTTCGAAGCCTTCGTGGTGATCGAGCCGGGCATGACACAGTTGGAGCGCGGTCAGTTGCTCTCCGACGAAGCTTACCTCGAAGCCATCGAAGAGTACGGCGACGAATTCGACGCGCGCATGGGTGCCGAAGCAATTCTTGAGTTGCTCAAGTCGCTGGATATGAAAAAAGAGATGGAACGCCTGCGGGAGGAATTGCCCAACACGACAGCCGAAACTAAATCGAAGAAAATCGCCAAGCGTTTGAAGCTGATCGAGTCGTTCCTCGCTTCAGGTAATAAACCTCAATGGATGATCATGACGGTGTTGCCGGTGTTGCCGCCGGATCTGCGTCCGCTGGTACCGCTTGACGGCGGTCGTTTTGCGACCTCGGATTTGAATGATTTGTATCGTCGCGTGATCAATCGCAACAATCGCTTGAAGCGGCTGTTGGACCTGAACGCCCCCGACATTATCGTGCGTAACGAAAAGCGCATGCTGCAAGAAGCCGTCGATGCGCTGCTCGACAATGGCCGTCGTGGTCGTGCTATTACCGGCTCCAACAAGCGCCCGCTTAAATCGCTGGCCGATATGATCAAGGGCAAGCAGGGTCGCTTCCGCCAGAATCTGTTGGGCAAGCGCGTCGATTACTCCGGCCGTTCGGTGATCGTGGTCGGTCCGACCTTGCGCCTGCATCAATGCGGGTTGCCGAAGAAAATGGCGCTGGAATTATTCAAGCCGTTCATCTTCAGCAAACTCGAACTGCGTGGCTTGGCGACTACCATCAAAGCGGCAAAAAAGATGGTGGAGCGCGAAGGTCCCGAAGTGTGGGACATCCTCGAAGAAGTTATTCGCGAGCATCCAGTGCTGTTGAACCGTGCGCCGACGTTGCATCGTTTAGGCATTCAAGCCTTCGAGCCGGTGCTGATCGAAGGCAAGGCGATTCAGTTGCATCCGTTGGTGTGTACTGCATTCAACGCCGACTTTGACGGTGACCAGATGGCGGTGCATGTGCCGCTGTCGATTGAAGCGCAGATTGAAGCGCGTGCGCTGATGATGTCGACCAACAATGTGTTGTCGCCCGCCAACGGCGAGCCGGTGATCGTGCCGACGCAAGACGTGGTGCTCGGTCTTTACTATATGACCCGCGACCGTGTGAATGCCAAAGGCGAGGGCAGCATATTTGTCGACACCGCCGAAGTGCACCGCGCTTATGAAAGCCGCGCGGTGGATTTGCATGCCAAAGTGAAAGTACGCATGTGCAACACCGTGGTGGGCAGCAAAGGTGAGCGACAGAAGATCACGGCACTGGTGAGTACCACGGTCGGTCGCGCCCTGTTGTCGGAAATTTTGCCGGACGGCTTTCCGTTTGAGTTGATCAACCGGCCGATGACGAAGAAAGCGTCCTCGTCCATTATCAATGTGTGCTATCGCGATCTGGGCTTGAAAGAAGCCGTTATTTTTGCGGATCGCCTGATGTATATGGGCTTCCACTATGCGACGCGTTCGGGTGTGTCGATCGGCGTCAACGACATGGTGGTGCCGGAAGAAAAGCAAAAAATCATCGCTGGTGCTGAAACGCAGGTTAAAGAAATCGAGGATCAGTACACCTCCGGCTTGGTGACCAACGGCGAGCGCTATAACAAGGTGGTGGACATCTGGTCGCGTGCCAATGACCAAGTCGCCAAAGCGATGATGGAAAAACTTGGCTCGGAAGAAGTCATCGATGCCAAAGGCAATAAAGTGCGGCAGGCGTCGTTTAATCCGATTTACATGATGGCCGACTCTGGCGCGCGTGGTAGTGCCGCACAGATTCGTCAGCTCGCCGGGATGCGTGGTTTGATGGCTAAGCCTGACGGCTCCATTATTGAAACGCCGATCACCGCGAACTTCCGTGAAGGTCTGGACGTGTTGCAGTACTTCATTTCCACGCACGGCGCGCGTAAAGGTTTGGCGGATACCGCGCTGAAGACTGCGAATTCCGGTTATCTGACGCGGCGTCTGGTCGATGTTGCGCAGGATTTGGTCGTCACCGAAGTCGACTGTGGCGCCACCGATGGTTTGATGATGACGCCGTTAATTGAAGGCGGTGACGTCGTTGAAGCCTTGCGTGAACGTGTCTTGGGACGGGTGGTTGCGCAGGATGTGTTGAATTCCGCTGGCAAAGTCATGGTGAGTGCTGGGACCTTGCTCGACGAAAAAATGGTCGACATCCTGGAAGAGCTGAGCATTGATCAGTTGCTGGTGCGTTCGGCGATTACCTGTCGTTCACGTTATGGCGTGTGCGCATCCTGTTATGGTCGCGACTTGGCCCGTGGGCACTTGGTCAATATGGGTGAATCGGTCGGTGTGATTGCGGCGCAATCCATCGGCGAACCGGGTACCCAGTTAACCATGCGTACCTTCCATATCGGTGGTGCGGCGTCACGCTCGGCGTCAGCCAACAACATCGAAGTGAAGTCGAAGGGCACGATCAAGTTGCATAACATCAAAATCGTCGCACACAAGAGCGGCAATGCGGTGGCAGTATCGCGTTCTGGCGAGATTACCGTGGTCGACGCGCATGGTCGTGATCGTGAGCGTTACAAGTTGCCGTATGGTGCTGTGATTTCGGTGCAGGACGGCGCCGAAGTTAATCCTGGTCGTATCGTTGCGACCTGGGATCCGCATACGCACCCGATCATCACCGAGGTGGCCGGACGGGTGAAGTTCTTCGATTTCATCGAGGGTGTTACCGTGCAACGCCAAGTGGACGAAGTGACCGGCTTAAGCAGTTTGGTAGTGACCGATCCCAAACAGCGTGGCGGTGCGGCCAAAGACTTGCGGCCCATCGTCAAGCTCGTCGATGTAAAAGGTAAAGACCTGCTACTGGTGGGTACCGAAATACCGGCCAGTTACTTCTTGCCGGGTGGCGCGATTGTCAGTCTTGAAGACGGCACCGAAGTGGCGGTGGGTGATGTGGTTGCACGCTTACCGCAGGAATCGTCCAAGACGCGCGACATCACCGGCGGCCTGCCGCGCGTGGCCGAGTTGTTCGAAGCACGCAAGCCCAAAGAGCCGTCTATTCTTGCTGAGATCACCGGCACGGTCAGCTTTGGTAAAGAGACCAAGGGCAAGCAGCGTTTGTTAATCACGCCGGCCGACGGTGGCGAACCGCATGAAGAGATGATTCCGAAGTGGCGCCACATCACCGTGTTCGAAGGTGAGCATGTGGAGCGCGGCGAAGTCATCGTGGAAGGTGCGCCCAACCCGCATGATATTTTGCGCTTACTCGGCGTCGAGGCGCTGGCCAACTACATCGTCAATGAAGTGCAGGACGTCTATCGTCTGCAAGGCGTGAAGATCAACGATAAGCACATCGAAGTTATCGTGCGGCAGATGTTGCGCAAGGTGGAGATTAAATATTCCGGCGATACGCGTTATCTGAAAGGCGAGCAGTTGGATCGCCACCGTGTGGGCGAAGAGAATGATCGCGTGATTGCCGCCGGCAAACAGGCAGCAATCGTAGAGCCGCTATTGCACGGCATTACCAAGGCATCGTTGGGCACCGATTCGTTTATCTCGGCCGCGTCTTTCCAGGAAACGACGCGTGTGTTGACTGAAGCTTCCGTGACGGGTCGTGTCGACTTGCTGCGTGGTCTGAAAGAAAACGTCATCGTCGGGCGCCTTATTCCCGCCGGCACCGGAATGGCCTACCACATGGAGCGTCGTCGGCGGCGTGCGGAGGCCGGTGGCATGACCGAACAGTCGGCGCGCGGTTTGGGTGAGGCAGCGGGTAGCGAAGTCGAAGAGATCATGGAGTAATGGTGTTGGTCTGCGCGCTATTTTTCATGCTCGACATGTAATGAGGAAGATTCGAACGGGTGGTGGACGGCAGAAAACACGGACGCAACAAAACATAAGTTTTCGTTCGTGCTTGACAGTCTTTCAGTGTCTGCCTAAAATCCCCGCTCTTTACAGACAGGCCGGGTTTCCCTGCCTGTCGTTTTATTTAGAGGGTTGGAGTAAATAATGGCCACAGTCAACCAGTTGGTGCGCAAACCACGCGTACGCATCGTTAAAAAAAGCAAGATGCCGGCGCTGGAGTCTTGCCCGCAAAAGCGTGGCGTGTGTACGCGCGTATACACCACGACGCCGAAGAAGCCGAACTCGGCGTTGCGTAAGGTTGCCAAAGTGCGCCTAACCAATGGCTATGAAGTCATCACCTATATCGGTGGTGAAGGCCACAATTTGCAAGAGCATTCCGTGGTGTTGATTCGCGGCGGTCGTGTCAAAGACTTGCCTGGCGTGCGCTACCACGTAGTGCGTGGCAGTCTTGACACTTCGGGTGTGCAGAATCGTAAGCAGAGTCGTTCCAAGTACGGCGCAAAGCGTCCCAAGTCTTAATCTGCTCGGCAAGGTTTAAATAGGAATTTTCAGCGTATGGCGCGTAGACGAGTTGCAGCAAAACGAGCAGTTATTCCCGATCCGAAATTCGGTGATGTGTTGCTTTCAAAATTCATCAATACGGTGATGAAGAGCGGAAAAAAGTCCGTTGCTGAAAAAATTATCTATGGCGCGCTCGTGCGCATTGAAGAAAAGAAGAAAACCGATCCGCGTGAGCTGTTAACCAAGGCGTTGGATAATGTTCGCCCCATGGTTGAGGTCAAGTCCCGCCGTGTTGGTGGTGCAACTTATCAGGTTCCGGTCGAAGTGCGTTCCGAACGCCGTAATGCGCTGGCGATGCGCTGGTTGGTCGAGGCGGCACGTGCGCGTAGTGAGAAGTCGATGGGCATGCGTTTGGCGGGTGAAATTATGGATGCCGCCGAGAGCAAAGGCACGGCGGTTCGAAAGCGCGAAGACGTGCATCGCATGGCCGAAGCCAACAAAGCCTTCGCACATTACCGCTGGTAGTCGCAGCAGAAAATTCATTACGGTTTTTTAGTTAGAGGTTTTTTCCGTGGCCCGCAAAACTCCCATCGAGCGTTACCGCAATATTGGTATCATGGCGCATATTGACGCCGGTAAAACCACGGCCACAGAACGCATTCTGTTTTACACCGGCGTGTCGCATAAAATCGGCGAGGTTCACGATGGCGCCGCGACCATGGACTGGATGGACCAAGAGCAAGAGCGCGGCATTACGATTACTGCCGCTGCTACGACTTGCTTCTGGAGCGGCATGGCCAAGCAGTTTCCTGAGCATCGTTTCAATATTATCGACACACCCGGCCATGTGGACTTCACGATTGAGGTCGAGCGCTCGCTGCGCGTATTGGACGGCGCAATTTTCGTGTTGTGTGCCGTCGGCGGCGTACAGCCGCAATCCGAGACCGTGTGGCGGCAAGCCAATAAATATCATGTCCCGCGTCTTGCGTTCGTCAACAAGATGGATCGCGCCGGGGCTAATTTCCTGAATGTTGTAAAACAGTTGCGTGAGCGCCTTGGTGCCCGGCCGGTGCCGTTGCAGTTGCCCATTGGGCAGGAAGAAAAATTTGTCGGCGTCGTCGACCTGATTAAGATGAAGGCGATTTACTGGGACGACGCGTCCCAGGGTATGAAGTTTGAAGAAAAAGAAATTCCTGTAGACATGGTTGCGGCGTGCAATGACTGGCGCGACAAGATGGTTGAGGCGGCAGCCGAAGCGAACGAAGCGTTATCGGAAAAATATCTGGGTGGTATCGCGTTAACCAGCGAAGAGATTATTGCTGGCTTGCGCGAGCGCAATATCAAGATGGAAATCGTGCCGGTACTGTGCGGCTCAGCCTTCAAGAATAAAGGCGTGCAGGCCGCGCTGGATGCGGTGATTCATTTCTTGCCCGCTCCTATAGATGTTCCGGCCATTGTGGGCCATCTGGACGACAAGGATTCAACCGAAGCTGAGCGTCATGCGTCCGACGAAGAGCCGTTCTCCGCGTTGGCATTCAAGATCATGACGGACCCGTTTGTTGGTACCTTGACATTTTTCCGTGTGTACTCGGGCGTGTTGAATTCTGGTGACACTCTGTTTAACCCGGTCAAGGATCGTAAAGAACGCATTGGTCGCATGGTGCAGATGCATGCGAATACGCGTGAAGAATTAAAAGAAGTTCGCGCTGGTGACATTGCTGCTGCGGTGGGTCTGAAAGACGTTACCACGGGTGACACGCTATGTAGTTTAGATGCCATTATTACTTTGGAGCGCATGGAATTCCCGGAGCCGGTGATTTCCGTTGCGATCGAGCCCAAAACCAAGCCCGACCAAGAAAAAATGGGCATCGCGCTGAGCAAATTAGCACAAGAAGATCCGTCGTTTCGTGTGCGTTCCGACGAAGAAACCGGCCAGACGATTATTTCGGGTATGGGCGAGTTACACCTTGAAGTTCTCGTTGAGCGCATGCGTCGCGAGTTCAAAGTCGAGGCCAATGTGGGCGCACCTCAGGTAGCCTACCGGGAAACGATTCGCAAGTCGGTCGAGAGCGAAGGCAAGTTCGTGAGGCAGTCGGGCGGTCGCGGCCAGTATGGTCATGTGTGGTTGCGTATCGAGCCGCAAGAAGTCGGCAAAGGTTTCGAGTTTGTCAACGAAATCGTTGGCGGTACCGTGCCGCGTGAATACATCCCGGCGGTACAAAAAGGGATCGAAGAGCAATTACAGAACGGCGTGCTGGCCGGTTACCCGGTCGTGGATGTGAAAGTTTCGATCTTTGATGGCTCGTATCACGACGTTGACTCGAATGAAATGGCGTTTAAAATCGCCGGCTCGATGGGCTTTAAGGATGGTTGCGCGAAAGCCAGCCCGGTGTTGCTTGAGCCCATTATGAAGGTCGAAGTGGTTACGCCCGAACAAAACATGGGTGATGTAATCGGCGACTTAAATCGGCGTCGCGGCGTCATTCAGGCGATGGAAGATTCAGTTTCCGGCAAAGTGGTGCGTGCGGAAGTCCCACTTGCTGAGATGTTTGGTTATTCCACGGATTTGCGTTCTGCGACCCAGGGTCGTGCGACCTATACGATGGAATTTGGTCATTACACCGAGGCGCCAGCCAGTGTTGCGCAGGCGGTAATCAAGAAGTCGAAGCAATAATAAAATTGAAGCAGTGCGCGCGGTATATCGCGCGCAGAGATGTTTGACCCATTAATTTCAGCGTTTAGATTGAGAGAGGTACAAAGCCGTGTCCAAGGGTAAATTCGAGCGAACCAAGCCACACGTGAATGTTGGTACGATTGGTCACGTGGATCACGGCAAGACGACACTGACGGCGGCGCTGACGAAGGTGCTGGCGGAGAAATACGGTGGCGAGTTCAAAGCCTACG
>JANLTU010000147.1:0-27151 GCA_031363085.1 Gammaproteobacteria bacterium | reverse complement strand
GCCGCCGGAGTCGACGTGGGCGCGTGCGGCGCCGTGGCAGTTTTCGCATTGCACGTTGGTCAGGTGCGAAGTCAGGGACGCGTCGATGTAGCCGCCCGGTTTTTCGTAGCCGACGCTGTGGCAGCCGACGCAGTTGGGGTCGAAAATCTTGTTCACGCCTTCCAGCGCTTCCCAGGCATGGCTGTGTTTGCTGCTGCTCCACTTCTCGTGTTCGGCGCCGTGGCAGGTTTTGCAGGCGTCCGCGCCGACGTAATCGGGGGTGCCCGAGTTCAGTGCCTTGCGGACTTCGACGCGGCGCAAATAGTCTTCTTTGAGCTTGGCGGTGTATTGCGCATACCAATTGTCAAGAAGCGGTGCGTCGGGTACTTCGGCCGGGAGTTTGACGGCTTCATGCGTAAAATCGCCAATGCGGTTGTTGGCATCGATGACGATCTCCAGGCGCCCCAGCCGCATGCCGCGCGTGCCGGGTTGCAGCAGCAGTGTGGTGCCGATGCGTTGCGGCGTGCCGAAGGTTTCGTCCACTGCGCGCAGCACCAGGATGTCCAGATCGGCGAGTGGAATCAACGTGCGTGCTTCGTCCAGCGGCAAGCTGGTAAACAATAACGTCAGCGCACCACTGTGCTTTGCCTTTGCCAGCGCGCTGGCCAGCAGTGCGCTGTCGGTGCCCGGCGGGGCGCTCATGTTTGGCGCCGCACGCGGGTCCAGCCAACTGAAAAAGGCAAGCTCGACAGTGCCGTGGCGGGCGCGCTGTTCTTTGGCGAAGTTGCCTTCCGAGGCGTTGCTCGACACCCACGGCAAGGGTTCGCTGTGCAGCATTTTTGGACCATAAGCAAGGTCGCGCCATTGCACGCCGACGGCGTCGTACTTCAGTGCCGCAAAACCCTTGAGAATGAATTCGCTTTTGGTTTGGTCGCTGGGCAGCTCGCTCACCAGCAAGCCGCCCGAAGAAATCAGAAACAAGTCGGGCCGGGTTTTGCGCCACTCCAGCACTTTGGAGGCTTGGCGCCGAATGCCGCCCAAGTTGCTTTCTTCGGCGCAGCCGCAGGGTTCCAACTCGCCGTTGAGATTGGCCGAGTAGACCAGCGTCGCGTTGCGCGGGGCGGCGGCGGTTGCGTTCCCGGTGATTGCCAACAACACTACCAGCAGCCATTGCATTATGATCGTCACGGCGTGATTCGCTCCTTCATTCATTGGTAAACAATGCCGGCCTTGTCGGCCCAGGCGCGTGCTTTGGCCGGGTCGCGCGGCAGCCCGTATAAACCTTCCGCATAAGCACGCGACAAGGCTTGCTGAGCTTTCTTGTCGCCTTGTCCGGCGGCTTTCTGTATCCACTGCATGCCCGCTGTGTTGTCCTGCGCCACACCCCGGCCCGCCAGATACAGCAGGCCCACGTTGAGTTGCGCCTGCACGGCACCGCCGCGCGCTGCCAGTTCCAGCCAATGTGCCGCGTGTTGATCATTTGGCGGTACGCCTTCGCCGTGCAGCAGCATCATGCCGAGGTTTTCTTGTGCCTTGGTTAAACCCTGCGAGGCAGCTTTTTCCAGCCAGATCACCGCCTCGTTGGGATCTTTTTTCACGCCCAACCCAAAGCGATACAGGGTGGCTAAACTGTTTTGCGCTTCGGCGTTGCCGCCTTGTGCGGCTGCGCGATACCACTTATGCGCCAATACATCATCGCGTTTTACACCCAGGCCGTGACGATAGATCACGCCCAGGCGCCTTTGCGCTTCCACGTGTCCTTGCTGCGCGAGCGGCGTGAGTATTTTGAGCGCGCTGACGTAATCGCGGGCTTCGTATGCGGCCATCGCGCGCTCGAACTCGTCCGCCACGGCGGTCGACATGCCGCCCGTCAGCCATAGGCCGAGCAGGATTGAAAAAACTGCAAAAGTTTTTTTCACTGCCGATACCTTCGATAGCAAAGTGGGCTGTCAGTTCATTTTAAGCATAAACCGACGCGAGTATTGAGAGTCGGTAATCCGGTGGTCGGTAGTCGCCGATTCCAGTGTGTTTCGATTTTGCGTCGCGATGAAGCCGCGCATGAGGATCTAGTGTATGGATAAAAAAGCGCCTATCAAGTTGCCGGCGTTCGAGCCGGTCGAGTTCAACGCGCAATCAATCAAACGCTCACTCGCCAATCATCTGACCTATTCGGTTGCGAAGGATAATATCACCGCCACGGATCGCGACTGGTTTCACTCACTGGCGCATGTGGTGCGCGACCGCTTGATCGAGCGCTGGATGGAAACCATGCGGCATTACTACCAGGAAGATGCCAAGCGCGTGTATTACCTGTCGCTGGAGTTTCTGATCGGCCGCACGCTCAGCAACAGCCTGCTGAACCTGGGTTTTTACGAAGAATGCGAGCGCGCGCTGCGTGAGCTCGGTTTGGAATTGGAAAATCTCAGCACCTTGGAATTCGACGCCGCGTTAGGCAATGGCGGCTTGGGGCGGTTGGCCGCCTGTTTTCTGGATTCGATGGCAACGCTGAATTTGCCTGGCTACGGCTACGGCATCCGCTACGAATACGGCATGTTCACGCAGCGCATCGAAAATGGTCAACAAGTGGAACATCCGGACAACTGGTTGCGCTATGGCAACGCCTGGGAGTTCGCGCGTCCGGAGGTGTTGCACCCGGTGAAATTCTACGGCCGTGTGGTCGATTTCACTGACGAAGATGGCAAACTGCGGCACCAGTGGATGGAAACCGACGACGTGATGGCCATGGCTTACGATACGCCGACGCCCGGCTACAATACCAAAACCGTCAACAACATGCGGCTGTGGTCGGCGAAAGCGACGCGCGATTTCAATCTGAAATATTTCAACGAAGGGGATTACATCAAGGCGGTCGAAGAAAAAAACGGCTCGGAAAATTTGTCGAAGGTGCTGTATCCGGACGACACCACCAAGATGGGGCGCGAGTTACGCCTCAAGCAGCAGTATTTTTTTGTCAGTGCGTCGCTGCAAGACATTCTGTATCGCTTTGCCAAGTACCACCAAAATTTCGACATCCTGCCGGATAGAGTCGCCATTCAGCTCAACGATACGCATCCGTCGATCGCGATCGCCGAGTTGATGCGCATCCTGATCGACAAGCACCGCCTCGAATGGGATCAAGCCTGGAATGTGACCACCCGCACGTTCGCTTACACTAATCACACACTGCTGCCGGAAGCCTTGGAGAGCTGGCCGGTGGTGTTGTTCGAACGCGTGTTGCCGCGTCATCTGTTGATCATTTACGAAATCAACCAGCGCTTTTTACGTTCTGTCATGCATTGGCGCCCGGGTGATAACGACTTGCTCAAGCGCATGTCCATCATCGGCGAAGACGGCGAAAAGCGTGTGCGTATGGCACATCTGGCCATCATCGGTAGCCACAAAGTGAACGGCGTGGCTGCGCTGCATACCGAGCTGATGAAGCAAACGATTTTTGCGGATTTCTTCGCATTCGATCCGGCCAAGTTCATCAACATCACCAATGGCATTACACCGCGCCGCTGGCTCAACCAAAGCAACCCGGGCTTGACACAACTCATCACGTCGCGGATCGGCAAGGGCTGGACCTCGGATCTGTTCGGGTTGCGCGAGCTCGCGCCGCTTGCGACCGATGCCGCTTTTCGCACGCAGTTCCGCGACGTCAAGCGTGCCAACAAGGAAAAGTTCGCGCGCTTGGTAAAGCAGCATTTGAAATTGACGCTGAATATCAATTCGCTGTTCGACGTGCAGATCAAGCGCATCCACGAATACAAGCGCCAGTTGCTTAACGTGCTGCACATCGTGACCTTGTACAATCGCATTCGCGCTAACCCGGGCGGCGACTTCGTTGCGCGCACCGTCATCTTTGGCGGTAAGGCGGCGCCTGGTTATTACCTAGCCAAGCTTGTCATCCGGCTGATCAACGACATTGCCGACATTGTGAACAACGACCCGGCGGTGGGGGAGCGTCTGAAAGTTGTCTTCATTCCCAACTACGATGTCTCGACCGCTGGCGATATCATTCCGGCGGCGGATTTATCGCAGCAGATTTCCACGGCGGGGACCGAAGCTTCCGGCACCGGTAACATGAAGCTTGCGCTGAACGGTGCGCTGACCATCGGTACGCTGGACGGCGCGAATATTGAAATTCGCGAGGAGGTGGGGGAAGACAATTTCTTCATCTTCGGGTTGACGGCGGCGGAAATTCAAAACTGGCAGCGCAACGGCTACAACCCCTGGCATTTTTACGATACCCAACCGGAGCTCAAGCATGCGCTGGACATGATCAATACCGGCTATTTTTCACCTAGCGACGCGGATCGCTACCGGCCAATTTTCGATGCGTTGACGGCGCATGGCGACCGTTATTTCTTACTCGCTGACTATGCGTCGTACATCGCCTGCCAGGGGAACGTCGATGCACTCTACCGCGACCAGGAAGAATGGACCCGCAAGGCGATTTTAAACGTGGCACACATGGGTAAATTTTCCAGTGATCGCACCATCAGCGAATACGCCAGCAAAATTTGGTCGGCGGTTCCGTGCAAGCCAAAGTAGCGGTGTAACTGGTGCGAGGCAGGCAATTCCAAGTGGCATGCACGCGCTACTTGGAATGAGGCAGGCGTGGAATTTACTCGTCGCGTGGAAGCGAGAGCGCCTCGATCAGTTGATCTTCCATTTCGATGCGGTCCGCCAAAATGACACCCAGCTTGGAGAGGTCGGCCTCCAGGCGATCAAAATTTTCGCAGTGGTCCTGACAGTCGTATTTATCGTTGAAGTCGAGGATTTGCTGAGTGCTCTCGGCAATGTCAGAGTAAAAGCGTTCTGCGATGTCATTGACGCGCTTGCGACGCTCTTTGCGTTCGTCGATGAAGCGATACAGTTGAAAATGAGCACCCGCCGTGTAATCGATCAGCGAGGCACAGAATTCCTGCAGTAATTTCTGGGTCGATTTGTTGGACTTGAACGGCTTACTCGCAGCCAGACGGCTGTACAGCGAAAGGGTATCAGTGCGCGATGACACCAGGGTTTGCAGTTGTTTCTGAGAATCGGCACGACGTTCGTGGCGAGTTTGCGCCGACATCGACATAAAGTTCTCCTGAAGAGTGAAGAGTAATGCGATTAACGACGAATCTATCGTAGCACTAATTCTTTTTCAACGGAGTAATCCGGGCAACTCGATTTAGTTCACAACTTGGCACGGCATTGCGGTTAAGGCCGAGAATCATTGCGCAGAATACCCTCAGACAGCCAGCGCTGAACAAAGCGTGCCGCGCGCACGGCGGCGTGCGATTCGTCCACCCACTCGCATAGCCCGGCACATAAATCCGCAAATGTGGTGTCGAATTGCAATGCGTCGAGAGCCCAGGCTTCGTCCACATCCAGCGACCGGTAATTAATTTTCAAGTCATGGCGCCATACCAGCCATGCTGTTATATGTTTATTGATTTGCGGTGCTGGCGGATCGAGTTGCTGATTCAAGGCTTGCCACAGCGCCGGGGCGTTCCATGTTAAGTCCAGGCGCCGAACCGTAGGATGCAATTTAAAACGCAGTTCCGGCCATTGCTCAGGCGCGATGGCGGCTAAATCTTCGCTGCGCAGTGCCGTAGCATCGGCAGCGTCGAACGCATCGCGCAAGGCCCATTCGAAATTCGCTAGGTCCATCAGCACCGGCTGCGTAGCATATGGTGTTTGCGTGGCAACGAACTCGGCCAAGCGATGACCGAAGTGACGTATCGAAAAATGCTGCGATGGTTGTGCATCTAAATAACCGGCGCCCAATTCCGCGAATGCGTCATCACCCAACAACGCATGCAATATGGGGTAGTTGTCGGCGAGCGCATCGACCAAGCGCAGGCGATAGGCGTCGGCATAAATTTTCAAGCGCCGTTCCGAGCTGACGGTGGGCGTGTCAAGCACCGCCCCGCGCATCTGCGTCTGCGGTGCGCGCAGGTAGGCGAGAAAATTGCTTTGTAAAGTGCGCAACGAACTCATGCCGTCCCCGTGACATGCTTCACTTCATGTGCGATGCGGCGCGCAACCGCGAGTTCAGCGAACAATTCGTCGAACGGCGGAATATGGTCATCGCGCTCGATCATGGTTGAAACTTCATCGAAGCGCGTGATCGCCTGGGTGTACAACTGCCATACCGGGTCGATGATCGGATGATCGTGGGTATCGATGATGTAGTCGCCCAAATTACTGTGCCCGGCGAGATGGAATTGCTGCACGCGTTCCGGTGGAATTGCATTGAGGTAGTCAAGCGCGGCGAAGCCGTGATTGTAGGCGCTCACGTAAATATTGTTGATATCGAGCAAAATCAGGCAGTCGGCGCGGCGCGCAATTTCGGCCAGAAAGTCCCATTCACTCAACCTGGAGTCGGTGTAGGTAACGTAACTTGACACATTTTCCAGCAGCAGGCGTCGTCCCAAAAAATCTTGCACGCGCTGCACCCGCTCGACCACGTGCGCCAAGGCTTCCTCGGTATACGGCAACGGCATCAGATCGTGGATATTGGTGCCGCCCATCTGCGTCCAGCACAAGTGGTCGGACAGCCATGCCGGCTGCAACTCGCTCGCCAATTGTTTGACTTGGCGCAGGTAGTCCATATTCAGCGGGTCGGTGCTGCCGACCGACAGCGACACGCCGTGCATCACCATCGGGTAATGTTCCCGAATCCGTCGCAGAAAATGCAGCGGTTTTCCGCCCAGGACCAGATAGTTCTCGGTGATGACCTCGAACCAATCCACCGCTGGACGCGTGTCTAGTACGGTTTGATAATGATCGACGCGTAAGCCTAAGCCAAAGCCCAAGTTAGGGTATTTCAATGTGGGTGAAGGCGGCATGGATACAAAAAATAACAAGTAGGTGGGGTTAATGCAGCATAGGATTGGCGCTTAACGAGCGTCAAGGTACATTGCAGGCATGGATTGCGCATGCGATTGGACCGCCAAGGATGGCGGAAGTGCAGAAAACGCAGGAGCAGTTTTCTGCCGAGGCTTAGCGCACGTCGCTTAATCCTAAAGCTTCGTGTTATGTTTCCGTTATATCTGTGCGAGGGTAAGGTTCATGAATTTTGAAGGCTTGATGGCAGCATCCGTGTGGCAAATCGTTGGCTACGCCTTGGCCGTGACGCATATTACGATTGCCGCAGTCACGATCTATCTACATCGACACCAAGCGCATCGCGCGCTGGATTTAAATCCGTGGGTGAGTCATTTCTTCCGCTTCTGGTTGTGGATGACCACCGGCATGCGCACCATCGATTGGGTCGCGGTGCATCGCAAGCATCATGCCGAATGTGAAACGGTAAATGACCCGCACAGCCCGCAAATTCTCGGTATCAAAAAAGTGCTGACGCAGGGCGCGGAGCTTTACCAAAACGAGGCGGCTAACCCGCAAACGCTGGAGCAATTCGGCAAAGGCACGCCGACCGACTGGATCGAACGCAATTTGTATCTGCGCTTTTCCTACTTGGGCATCGTCCTTATGCTGCTGATCAATGTCACGCTGTTCGGTGCATTGGGTTTGTCAGTGTGGGCGGTACAGATGATGTGGATTCCAGTATGGGCGGCGGGTGTGATTAACGGCATCGGTCACTGGCGCGGTTACCGCAACTACGAGTGCGCAGACGCGTCACGCAATATCTCGCCCATCGGCCTACTGGTCGGCGGTGAGGAGCTACATAACAACCACCACACCTATCCGAACTCCGCCAAGCTGTCGTCGAAATGGTGGGAATTCGACATCGGCTGGATGTATATCCGCATTCTGGATCTGCTGCGTTTGGCGCGGGTACGCAAAGTGCCGCCCACGCCGTTTATCGTGCGCTCCAAAGCGGGGATTGATGCCGACACGCTGGCAGCCGTGGTGATCAATCGCTTTCAAGTCATGTCGCGTTACTGTCGCGTTGTCATCTACCCGGTGCTCAAAGATGAATTTCACAAGGCCGATGTTTCGTATCGGCAGCTTTTCAAACGCAGCCGCAGCCTGTTAGTTCGCGAGGAGTCGTTGCTCAACGCCGACGCCAAGCAAAAACTGGAAACAGTGCTGAGCCGCAGTCAGGCGCTGCGCACCGTGTATCGCTTCAAGCAACAGTTGCAGGAGATTGGCCGGCGCTCGACTGCCACGCAAGAAGTCTTGCTTAAGCAGCTACAGGAATGGTGTAAACAAGCTGAAGAAACCGGTATTCGGGCGTTACAGGAATTTGCCCGCGGCCTGCCTGGGTATACGGTGCGTGCCGCGTAACGAAAGTATTTCATGAGCAATAAAAAACCCGCACGGTGCGGGTTTTTTATTGCTCATGAAAAGAGCGGATCGATTATTTGATTTTCGATTCTTTATAGATCACGTGCTTGCGTACGACGGGATCAAATTTCTTGATCTCCATTTTGTCGGGCATGGTCTTTTTGTTCTTGGTGGTGGTGTAGAAGTGGCCCGTATCGGCGCTCGACACCAGTTTGATTTTTTCACGCATGATTCAAGCTCCTTAAACGTTGTCGCCGCGAGCGCGCAAATCGGCCAACACTTTGTCGATGCCGTGTTTGTCAATGATGCGCATACCGTTGGATGAAATGCGTAAGCGTACAAAACGATTCTCGCTGTCGACCCAAAACCGGTGGGTATGCAGATTGGGCAAGAAACGCCGCTTGGTTTTGTTGTTCGCGTGGGACACATTGTGCCCATACATCGGGCGCTTACCCGTGATCTGGCAGACTCTGGACATTGCAATTACCTCCAAAACGGATCTTTCGTCGGCGCTATTTTTCGCGCACAACGAGCCTGAGAGCGCGACTTTATATCAGAAAACCAAATTGCTGGGTAGGGCCGCGACGGATAATTTCTACTGGTGCTGGTGTTCCACGCCAACCGCTCCGCGCCCGCATGGGTATAATGGCCACCCTTTTCAATCTTATGTAGGAGTCTAACGTATGCGACCCAGCGGACGCGCAGCCAACGAGTTGCGCCATGTCGAATTTACCCGCTATTACACCAAGCATGCGGAGGGCTCGGTTCTTGTGGAATTCGGCGATACCAAAGTCATTTGCACCGCCTCGATCAATGAGGGTGTGCCGCGTTTTTTGAAAGGCAAAGGCCAGGGTTGGGTGACCGCAGAATACGGCATGTTGCCGCGCTCCACCGGCCAGCGTATGGACCGCGAAGCAGCACGCGGCAAGCAGGGTGGGCGCACTATGGAGATTCAGCGGTTGATCGGCCGTGCGTTGCGCGCGGTGGTCGATACCCAGGCGCTGGGCGAGCGCACCATCACCATCGACTGCGACGTGATCCAAGCTGACGGCGGCACGCGCACGGCGTCCATCACCGGCGCCTACGTCGCGTTGGTCGATGCCGTGACGGCGCTGCGGCGCAACAAGCAAATCAGCAAGAATCCGTTACACGGCCACGTCGCGTCAGTGTCGGTCGGTATCTATCAAGGACAGGCGGTGCTGGATCTGGATTACGCCGAAGATTCCAATGCCGAAACCGACATGAACATCGTGATGAACGACGCCGGCGCATTCATCGAATTGCAAGGCACGGCGGAAGGCCACGCGTTTCGTTTTGAAGAGTTGCAGTCGATGCTCGAACTGGCGCGCCACGGCATAACCGAGCTGATTGCCAAACAACAAGCGGCGCTCAAGGAATGAAGCCCGGCGATCCCACTCCCATACACAGCCAGAAAAATAGTAATCATCGCGTGGTGTTGGCGTCCAACAATCCGGGCAAGCTGCGCGAGTTTGCTGAACTGCTCGGTGGCCTACATCTTGACATTATTCCGCAGGCGCAGTTGGGGGTCAGTGACGCAGATGAAACCGGCCTGACGTTTGTCGAGAACGCGCTTATCAAGGCGCGTCACGCGGCAGATATCACCGGGTTGCCGGCCATTGCCGACGACTCGGGTATTGAGGTTGATGGGTTAAATGGCGTGCCGGGCATCTACTCCGCGCGTTACTCAGGCCAAGGCGCCGGCGACCAAGCCAATAATCAAAAGCTGCTGCAAGCGCTGGCCGGCGTGCCTGAAGCGCAACGCGGCGCGCGCTATCAATGCCTTATCGTTTATATGCGGCACGCGCTTGATCCCACACCGATCATCTGTAGCGGAAGCTGGGAGGGGCGAATATTGACAGCACCGCGCGGCAGCGGCGGGTTTGGCTACGATCCGATATTTTTTGTGCCGACGCACCAGTGTTCCGGCGGCGAGCTGGATGCAACGGAAAAGAATCGCATCAGCCATCGTGGTCAGGCGTTGCGCAAGTTGCTTGATGCGCTGCGGGGGTTAGAAAAAAGCTAACGCGGCCGTTGTAGCGCATCCTCGACGGCGCTGCGTTTAGTTTTGCCGGCCAGCAGTTCAACCAGTTCCAGCGCGAAATCCATCGCCGTGCCCGGCCCGCGTGAGGTAATCACGAGGCCATCCCGGACCACCGCTGCGCTGTCTAAGGTGACATCGCGTAACTGAAGTTTTTCCAAGGTGCCGGGAAACGCGGTGGCACGCTTACCCTTCAGCAAGCCTGCATTGGCAAGCACTTTGGGCGCAGCACAAATGGCCGCCGTGTATTTTTGCGCGGCGGCCATTTTTTGTAGCAAGGGTTTAAGGCGGGTGTCTTTATCCAGGTTGTCCGTGCCCGGTTGACCGCCGGGCAGGACCACCATGTCGTACTCGTCGTGCAGGGCCTGCTCAAGCGTGGTGTCAGGGATCAACACCGTACCGCGACTGGCCGTGACGGGGCGCTCATCGAGCCCCGCACTGATTACGTGTATCCCGGCGCGGCGCAGCACATCAATGACGGTCACCGCTTCCAGTTCTTCGCAACCCTGCGCCAGCGGCACCAGTACCTTGGCCATGGTGTACTGCTATTTGGCACTGGCTTTGAGGATGCGCATGCCTTTGAGCATGTTCAGCGCCTCATACAGCGCATAGTCGGTCTTAGCCAAATTCGCGAGTGTGTTCTCGTCCTTGGCAGGCGTCGCTGTTTTACCGTTAGCCGGTTTATCTTTGTCTTTATCTTTGTCGAGCTGCGCATTTTTCAAGTGACCGCTGAGATCGGCTTCTTTGATCGAGCCGAGCGACGCGGGCTCTGCGTCGGCAACCTTCAATTGCTCCAACGGGATGTCGGGCTTGATGCCATCCGCCTGGATCGAGCGTCCCGAGGGCGTGAAATAGCGCGCCGTGGTGAGCTTGATGGCCGAGGTGTTGCTCGGTAGTGGCAAGATGGTTTGCACCGAGCCCTTGCCGAAGGATTGCGAGCCCATGATGACGGCGCGTTTGTGGTCTTGCAGGGCGCCGGCGACGATTTCCGATGCAGAGGCCGAACCGCCGTTGATGAGCACCACCATCGGCGAGCCGTTCAATACATCGCGCGGCGTGGCCTTGAATTGCAGCTTGGAATCTTCAATGCGTCCTTCGGTGTAGACGATCAGACCTTTTTCCAGGAAGGCGTCGGACACCGACACCGCCGCATTCAACACGCCGCCGGGGTTGTTGCGTAAATCCAGCACCATGCCGTAGAGGTTGTCTTTGTTTTCTTTGATCAGGGCTTCAATCGCGCTGACCATGTCTTCGCCGGTATGGGATTGGAATTGCGTGATGCGGACATAGCCATAACCTTTGTCGAGGGTGCGGCTCTTGACGCTCTTCACTTGAATAATGTCACGCTTGAGTGAGATGCGCAGCGGCTTCTCTTCTTTTTCACGCACGATGGTCAGTGCGATTTCCGAGCCGGGCTTGCCGCGCATGAGCTTGACAGCATCGTTCAGCGATAATCCCTTCACCGGAGTTTCATCCAGGCGGATAATTAGATCGCCGGCTTTCACGCCCGCGCGATACGCCGGCGTGTCGTCAATCGGCGCGATCACTTTGACGAAGCCGTCTTCCATGCCGACCTCAATGCCCAGCCCGCCGAATTCACCCGAGGTGCTGGTTTGCAAGTCTTTATAAGCTTCTTCATCCAGATAACTGGAATGCGGATCGAGCCCGGCCAGCATGCCGCGGATCGCGTGTTCCAGCAGGGTTTTGTCATCGACCGGTTCGACGTAATCGCGTTTGATGCGCGTGAACACATCGGTGAAGGTGCGCAGTTCCTCCAACGGCAACGCTTGTGCAGGTTCGGATTTTTGCGCAAGTACGCCGTGTCCAATGGCAATAGAAATGCCAAGAACGGTTCCTGCCGCCAAAATTAACGCATTACGATAGTTCGCCTTCATTCAGTGCTCCACGCATCGGTCATTGTGCCGAATAACATACATTGAAATTCAATTAGTTCAATAGCGACGTTCAACGCCCTATAGTTGCGATTTGACGTTGACACCACTGCACCGGATTGTCCGGTTTGCCATTGTGACGGATTTCGAAATACAGCCCACTCTTTCTCTGACCGCCGCTGTCACCAACAGTTGCAATCACCTCATTGACTTCGGTCCAATCGCCGACTTCTTTAACCACGCTTTGGTTATGTGCGTACAGGCTCATGTAATCGTCGCCATGATCGATGATGATCATCATGCCGTAACCATTCAGCCAGCCGGTGAAAATCACTTGTCCGCGCCATATCGCGCGCACTTCAGTACCTTCTTCCGCTTCCAACACCACGCCTTGCCAGCGCAGGTTGCCGGCGCCGCGCGGCGCGCCATAGGCCGCAGCGATGCGTCCGCTTGTCGGCCACAGTAATTTGCCCTTAGCTTTAGCGAACGCGCCTTTAACATTCACATCGGCGGGAATGTCCGACAACTCCGTTGGCAGGCGGCGCAACAGTTCACTGAGACGCTGTTCGTCGGAGCTCAGGTTGGCGAGGCGCTGGGTCTTGTCGTTTAGAACCTCATCAATGCGAACCAGAATGCCGCGTCGCTCGCTTTGCAGCGCGAGCAGCGAAGTTTTTTCGCCGGTTAAGCGCGTATTGGTGGACGCAAGCTTTTCATTTTCTGCGTTGATTGCGGCTTCCACGCCGTGCAAGCGATCCATCTGTTGGGTGATGCTTTCAATTTGTCCCCGTCGCGCACTTTCCAGATAGCTGTAATAAGTGAGCACGCGACCGACGCGTGCTGGCTGTTCCTGATTAAGCAGCATCTTCATGTAGTCTTGGCGGCCGACCACGTAACCGGTGCGAACTTGTTCCGCCAACACCTCGCGTTGCCGTGCGAGTGGCGCTTGCAATTGGCGCCGTTGGGTAATTAATTCTTGCACGCGTTGCGTATTGAGCGCCAGGTCTTGGCGAATCTTGCGTATCTGCCGCGCGGTCACGGCGATGCTGCGTTCGATGTCGGTTAGCTGCACGCGCACGTCACGGCGCGTACCGCGCACGGTGTTCAAGTCGTCGCGCAGGAGTTGTATGCGCGTGCGCAATTGTTCCAGCGCTTGCGCCGAGGGTTTCAGTGCAGCATAGCTTATGCTCGAAAGAGTGAAGAACAGCAGCGCGAGAACCGCGCCGCGCCAAATGCTTCGCCCAGGCACTTCGGCACAAGGCCACGACGAAGGTATTGGCGCGCTCAAGTCAGCTCAAGGTCACAAGCATGTCGCCGTCCATCTGCGGCGGTCGTTCGATGCCCATCAAATACAGCATGGTCGGTGCAACGTCGGAGAGTGCGCCGCTTGCGGCAGTGGTGGCGGGCCGACCGATGTAAATAAACGGCACCGGATTGAAGGTGTGCGCGGTGTGCGCCTGTCCGGTGGTTGCGTTGCGCAACAATTCAGCATTGCCATGGTCGGCGGTGATCAGCAATTCGCCACCGCGTAGTCGCGCCGCTTCAACCACGCGACCCAAGCACATGTCGATGGTTTCAATCGCCTTGACGGTGGCAGCATAGTTGCCGGTGTGTCCGACCATGTCAGGATTGGCGTAATTGCAGATGATCACATCGTAAGTGTCGCTGCCAATCGCGTCGACTAACTTGTCGGTCAGTTCTACGGCGTTCATTTCCGGCTGCAAATCGTAGGTGGCCACTTTGGGCGACGGTATCAGAATGCGGTCTTCGCCGGGAAACGGCGTTTCCACACCGCCGTTGAAGAAAAATGTCACATGGGCGTACTTCTCGGTTTCGGCGATGCGCAACTGGCGCAGGCCCAAATTGGAAAGATATTCACCGAACACGTTTTCAACCCGCGCCGACGGATAAGCCACCGGCACATGGAAGTCTTCGCTATACGACGTCAAGGTGACGAAGGCACCCAGGTGTGGGTGGACCGGGCGCGGGAAGCCGGAAAAGTCAGGTTCGATAAATGCACGTGTCAGTTGTCGTGCGCGATCCGAGCGGTAGTTCATGAACACCACCACATCGCCATCCTGGACGCGCACCGGTGGCTGGCCGGCCGGCACAATCGCGGTGGTCTGCATGAATTCGTCGGATTCACCGCGCGCGTAAGCCATGTTGACCGCGGTTGCCGCGTCGGGGGCAGAAAATGCCGCGCGACCTTCGGTGATCAGCCGGTATGCCGCTTCGATGCGTGGCCAGCGGTGGTCGCGATCCATCGCGAAATAGCGGCCGATCAATGACGCGAAGCGCGTATTGGGTAGGCGCTTGAAGACCGCCTCCATAGCGCTGATCGATTCCAGCGCACTTTTTGGTGCGGTGTCGCGGCCGTCGGTAAACGCGTGTAAATACACTTGTCGGGCACCGCGCTTGGCGGCGAGTTCGGCCATTGCGAAGATATGATCTTCATGGCTGTGCACGCCGCCGGTCGATAACAAGCCCAGAATGTGCACGCAGCTATTGTTGCGTTTGGCGAGGTCCACCGCGTCGGTCAAGGTGGCGTTGTTGAAGAAGGCACCGGAGCTGATGGCTTCGCCCACGCGGGTAAACTCCTGCAGCACCACGCGTCCAGCGCCCAGGTTAAGGTGCCCGACTTCGGAATTGCCCAGCTGGTCGGCGGGCAAGCCCACTTCGGCGCCCGAGCCACGAATCAGCGTGTGCGGGAAATCTTTCCACAAGTGGTCCCACACCGGTTTACGGGCACCGTAAATGGCGTTGGAGTCGGCGGATTCACTATAACCCCATCCGTCTAAAACGATGAGGATCATCGGTCGAGGTCGTTTCGGCATGCTCACTTTGGAATCTATTTCAAGGTTTAGGTGTTCGATGTCGACAAGCTGGTTTTGCTGGTCAAGGTTATGCGTGCGGTACGCTGATATTTCTTCGTAGTGAACATTATTGTATATTGGTTTGATGATGGCCGGAAAGATTGTCTACGCGAAGCCAGCATCTATCGCCAGGCGGAAGGTCAATCTGAAGATCACTACAGCGATGTCGTCCCCTTCGACACCCCCAAAAAATAACAGTAGCGCAGGGTATATGAAGCAATGAGCACAATGATTGAAGCGCAGGGACTGATCACGCACGATGAAGATATCGACCGCGCTTCCCGCTCCTTGAAGGCGATGTCGCACCCGTTGCGGCTGAAAATTTTATGCACCTTGGGTGATCAGGAAATCAGCGTGCAAACCATCGTCGATCTGGTCGGCACTTCGCAAAGCAATATTTCGCAACATCTGGCGATCCTGCGTGACAAGGGAATTTTGATGTCGCGCAAAGATGCCAACCGCGTGTATTACCGCATCGGCGACGTGCGGACCTTGCGCCTGATCGAAATGATGCGCGAAGTGTTTTGCAGTTCGTGATCTGACTCCGCAGCGCTATTCACCGTAATTTTCATGAACCCGTCCCAATTTTCAGAGAGCCAGGATATGGAGCAGTTGCTTACCTTTGCGGCACAACAATGGTATCTGTTGCTGGCCTTGGCCGTGATTATCGCAATGTTAGTGCATTCGTTTATCGGTGCACGGGGCGTGAAGAACGTACCGCCCAGCGAGGCAGTGACGTTAATCAACCGGCAAAATGCCGTCGTGCTCGACGTGCGTACCGACGAGGAATTCAAACAAGGCCACATCATTAATTCGCTACACATCCCGGTGGGTTTGCTGGCGGGTCGCATCAATGAACTGGAACGCCACAAAACCCAGGCGTTAGTGGTTGTTTGCCGCACCGGTCAGCGTTCCGCGCAGGCGTGCTCGATCCTGCGCAAACAGGGATTTGAATCTTTGTACGGGCTGGCGGGCGGAATGCTTGAGTGGCAGAAGGCCAATTTGCCGCTGGCAAAAGGATGAACGTCACCATGACCCCTGCCGACGGTGTTGTAATGTACAGCGGAGAACAATGTCCCTATTGTGTACGGGCGCGGCGCCTTCTGGAAAAAAAAGGCGTGGCGTTTCGCGAAATTAAAATTGATCAGTCACCGGAGCTGCGTGTGGAGATGGAACAGCTCAGCCAACGGCGTACCATTCCGCAAATTTTTATCCACGGTCAGCACATCGGCGGTTTTGACGATATGGCGGCGCTGGATAGTCGCGGTGAACTCGATAAATTGCTGGCTGCAACTTCGCGGATCGATTTGAAATGACGGACTCTTTGCATATTGTTTGTCCGCACTGCAATGCGACCAACCGGGTGCCGGTGATGAAGCTCGCGGGTGGTGGTAAATGTGGCGGCTGCCATGCGGCTTTGTTCGACGGTCGTCCGCTGGCGTTGAGCTACGCCAATTTTCAGCAACACATCGAGCGTAACGATATTCCGGTGCTGGTGGATTTTTGGGCGCCCTGGTGCGGGCCCTGCAAGATGATGGCGCCGGTTTTTGAAAGCGCCGCCGCGCAATTGCAACCGCGCGTACGCTTAGCCAAAGTCGATACCGAGGAAGAGTCGGGGCTGGCCGCGCAATATGGTATTCGCAGCATACCGACCTTGGTTTTATATCGGCAGGGCAAGGAGGTCGCACGCATGGCGGGCGCAATGGATTTGGAAAATTTACTGGCGTGGACGCACCAATATCTCTGAACAACAACCCCTCAACACCCAAACAACCTAGGAATTTATAACCATGGACACTACAAAACCAAATGGTCAAGACGGACAACCGATCACCGAGGTGGCTCGCGAGTTTACGATCCAGAAAATTTTCATCAAAGACATGTCATTCGAAACACCCAACTCACCGGCAATTTTCACCCAGAAATGGGAGCCCAATGTGAATCTGGAACTGGGTACGTCGGCGCGCGTGCTGGCTGACGGCGTGCATGAAGTGATGCTGTCACTGACGGTGACCGCGAAGTTGGGCGACAAAACCGCCTACCTGATCGAAGCGCATCAAGCCGGAATCTTCACCGTGCGTGGCTTCCCTGAACATGAGCTGGCGCCGATGCTGGGCAGCTTCTGCCCCAACATTTTATTTCCGTTCGCACGCGAGGCGATCTCCGATCTCGTCGCCAAGGGGGGCTTTCCGCAGTTGATCCTGGCACCGGTGAATTTCGACGCCTTGTTTGCACAGCATTTGCAACGCAGCCACGAGCAGGGGCCGCCGGATGTTAGTGCGGTGCATTAGTGTGTTAGTTGTTCAAAAGGGTTTTTCGTATGCTAAAAATAACAATATTCAAAGGAAAAGACTCAGAACAAGACATTTTCACTGAGTTAAAGGCCGCTGGAATAATAGGCATTAGTGGCGGTCGACTAGAAGCCAGAGAAAAACTTGAGAGGGTACGGAGCCTAATCAGCATCGCAGAGCTTGAAGGTTATTGGGCTCAATCCACATTAAACCACCCAGAAACAGAGCTCGGATACGGCTATGACGAAGGCAGATACAATATACAAGAAGCTCAAAAATTTGTTATGAAAAGCTTTGATGAACATAACGCCTAATCCCTAACCCCGTATTCAATACGGATCTTGTGGGTCGCTGTGTGCCTAGCCGGCTACCGGTTAATACCAACATTGAGGGTATAAAAAACTACCCGGAATGGATTAAGAGGTGAAAAAGGGGTGTTATAAAATTCCTTCCCGGTACGAAGATCGTTCACGATGAACTCAAACGCGCTTGGCACAAACACTTCCCCGACTGAAATCACCCATATTTCAAATCATGGCGTGTGGCTATTGGCGGGTGGGCACGAGTTGTTCATGTCCTACGATAATTTTCCATGGTTCAGGCGACCGCCATGGATGGCGGAAGGTAGAGCAACGCAGGAGCAGTTGCCGAGAAGTGCCTGTGGGAAAAATTCTGAACGTTGAAGAACCGACGCCCGGGCACTACTACTGGCCGGATCTGGATGTTGATTTAACCGAAGAAATAATTTCGCACCCTGAGCGCTTTCCACTGCAAGCAAGATAGTGCATGACCACCGGAATATTTCACGCAGGCGATGACATCACACCTTGACGCACCCATCGCAGTTCTTGGCGCCGGCTCCTGGGGGATGGCGCTGGCGTTGTTGCTGGCGCGCAATGGTCGGCAGGTGCGCTTATGGGGGCGAGACAAGACATTAATGCAAGCTGCTGCGCAGCAGCGGCGTAATCCGCATTATCTTTCCGAATTTACCTTGCCGGACAATCTGGAGCCCACCAGCGATAGCGCGTTTGCGGTGAGCGCGGCGCGCGATATTTTGGTGACCGTGCCCAGCAGTGCGTTCCGCGCCACACTGCAAAATTTTAAGCCCTTGCTCATGCCGAATGCGCGCCTGCTGTGGGCGACCAAAGGGCTGGAGCACGGCAGCTACCATTTGTTGCATCAGGTGGTGGCCGAGGTGCTGGGCGCTGCGATTCCTATGGCGGTCATTTCCGGGCCGAGTTTTGCAAGCGAAGTGGCCCAGGGTTTGCCCACCGCCGTCACGGTGGCGTCGCGGGATGCGCAATTCGCCAACGATATCGTGCGTGCATTTCATAGCCGCACGTTTCGCGCCTACACCAGTGACGATATGATCGGTGTGGAGATCGGCGGTGCGCTGAAAAACGTGCTGGCCATCGCAGCGGGAATTTCTGACGGGCTAGGGTTTGGCGCTAACGCGCGCGCGGCGTTGGTGACGCGTGGGTTGACCGAGATGGTGCGCTTGGGCGTGGCGCTGGGTGGACGCCGCGAAACTTTGACGGGTCTGTCGGGTCTGGGCGACTTGATTCTGACCTGCACCGACAACCAATCGCGCAACCGCCGTCTAGGCTTGGCATTGGGTCAGGGCAAGACATTAGCGCAAGCGCTGCACTCCATCGATCAAGTGGTTGAAGGCGTGCAGACCGCGCGCGAAGTGCATGAGCTGGCGCGTCGCCACGATGTCGATATGCCGATTGCGGATCAAGTGTATGCGGTGCTGTATGCAAACCTAGCGCCGCGCGACGCAGTGAGTGTGTTGCTGGAGCGCGCACAAAAACCCGAGATTTTTTAGTCCGCGCCCTGAAAATTATTTTGCCGCCACGCCTCGTAAACCATCACTGCCACGGCATTCGACAGGTTCAAGCTGCGTTGATTTGCTCGCATCGGGATACGCAGAATCTGTTCGAACGCCAGCGTGTCCAGCAGCGCAGCCGGCAAGCCGCGCGATTCCGGACCAAATAAAAATGCATCACCGGCGTTGTAGCGCACTTCGGTAAACGCGCGCCGGCCTTTGGTGGAGCAGGCAAACACGCGTGGCGGTTGGATCGCGGCGCTGAATTCGGCAAGGTTGTTCCACTCACGCACGGTTGCGAACTCGTGATAATCCAAACCGGCGCGGCGCAGTTTGCTGTCGTCGAGTTTAAAACCGGCGGGATGGATGATATGCAACTGCGCTCCGGTGTTGGCGCACAGGCGTATAATGTTGCCGGTGTTGGGCGGGATTTCGGGTTCGACTAAAACGACGTGAAACATAGCGCGTAATCAGGTTGAGAATGACGACAAAAGATCAAGCCATGCTGGCCACGGAATTTTGCGGTCTGAAGTTTAACACGCCATTGGTGCTGCTTTCTGGCTGCGTGGGTTTCGGCGAGGAGTACACCCGCATTGAGGGTTTTTCCAATCGCGACGTGGGCGCCGTGTGTTTGAAAGGCACCACGCTGCAAGCGCGCCTGGGCAACGCGCCGCACCGCGTGTGTGAAACCCCGGCCGGCATGCTCAACTCCATCGGCTTGCAAAATCCTGGCACCGCCGCCGTGGTCAACAAAATTTTGCCGACGCTGGATTTTACCGAGACGCGCTTCATCGCCAACGTATCCGGCTCAACTATTGAGGAATACCGCGAAGTCACGCGCCTGTTCGATGACTCGCCCATCGATGCGATTGAAATCAATATTTCCTGCCCAAACGTGAAAGAAGGCGGCGTAGTGTTCGGCAACGACCCGGTGATGTCCGCACGTGTGGTCGAAGCGTGCCGCAGCGTGACAAAAAAGCCGCTGATTGCGAAACTTTCGCCCAACCAGACCGATATCGCCGACAACGCGCGCCGCTGCATCGACGCGGGCGCCGATGCCTTTGCCGTCATCAATACGCTGATGGGCATGGCCATCGACATCGAAGAGCGCGTGCCGATTATCGGAAATAACCAAGGCGGATTGTCCGGACCGGCAATCAAACCGATTGCGTTGCTGAAGGTGCATCAGGTGTATCAGGTGTGCAAGGCGCATGGCATTCCTATCATCGGCCAGGGCGGAATTTTAACCGCGCAAGATGCGCTGGAATTCATCATCGCCGGCGCCAGCGCCGTGGGTATCGGCACCGCCTTGTTTTACGATCCCTTGGTGTGCCCCAAGATCAACGCGGGCATCGTCGATTATCTACAGCGCCATGACTTGACAGAAATCGCGCAACTGGTGGGCACCTTGCAGGTTCACCAAAAGAGCGTCGGTTGCTAAACCCCCAGTGCAAAGGTTAATTCTGTGATCACGCCCTTGGGTGTCACCACGCGGATGGTGATCAGGCCGTTCGCGTTGGCGGTCAGGTCATCGTCGACCACCGTGATCACGGCGACTTTGCCGCTGACGGCGTTACCCGGAATGGTGAAGCTGGTGTCGCCTTTCAGTGTGCCGACATCGGCTGAAATAGTCACTTGCGTGCCGGCCGGCAGCGATTGTCCGGCGCTGTCGGCCAATGAAATGTTTAATATTGCGCTGCCGCCTGCGACGTTTAACGCGCTAAACGTACCGCTCACCGGAACACCGGGTACATTAGAGCTGTAGATCAAACTGGGCGTGCTCGAATTCTGCGCTACGATATACGCACTGGATCCGGACATGGTGATCACGATGGCGTCGCGCACATGAACGGTGTTTTGTGCCGCGCACAGTGTCGTATGCGTGCACAGCGCGCCGCTGTACTTGCCGTCGCGGCCGTCGTATTGGCCGTTGTTGTTGAAGTCAAAATACGGCTCACCTGGGTCGCGCACGCCGTTTTCGTTTTTGTCGAGATACGCTTCCGGCAAGTCGGAAAAGCCCGGCCCTTCGAAGCTGCCGTTGCTGTTGGCGTCGGTATAGGACTCCCCGGCGGCATTGGTGCCGGCGCCGTCGTAAACACCGTTGCCGTTGCGATCAACGAAGCTGGTTTCGCCCGCCGGGTTGTTGCCCGTGCCGTCGTAGCGGCCGTTGTGGTTGTAGTCGACAAACGGCTCGCCGAAGTCATAAACGCCATTAACGTTGGTGTCGGTAAAGGGTTCATCAAACTTGCCGTTGCCATTCGCGTCCGTGAACGGTTCATCTAAAACGCCGTTGGCATTCGCGTCGTTATACGGTTCACCGTCAGCATTGCTGTAACTGCCGTTGCCGTCTTCGTCGAAAAAGCTTTCGTTGCCGACGGCAGTCATCAACACCGTGACGCGGTGATCGGGCGGTCGCGGAGCTTGACTGATCCAGGTGACCGAGCAGGCGCCTTTGTCGGTGAGGCACGACGGCTCAATGGCACCACCTTCGGCGATGAAAGAAACCGTCGTGCCGTCGGGCACCGGGTTGTTAAAATGGTCGGCAAGATGCGCATTGAGGGTGATGGTTTGTCCGTCCCAATCGAAGCCTTCGGGATTGAAGATTGAGGCTGAAATACTGGTGCTGTTCTGGTCGGGCATGCCAGTGCTCACCGTCAACTGGCTCGACTGGCTGGTGAGCGTCACAGTACCGGACAAGGTGCTGGCCGTTACGCGCACGCCAGTGGCCACTGCACCTGCGCGCACCACCGTGCCGACTTCACCGCTGCCGTTGGTGTAACCGCTGGCCGGCGCCACCACCAGCCCGCCGACACGGGTGTTGAGCGCGAAGTTCACGAGTTGATTGGCGACCGGCAAGCCCTGCGTGCTTTTCACTTTGAACAGCACGCTGGAAGTCTCACTCAGGCCCACGCTGCCGGTGCCCATAATCGCAATCGTGGCGGGTACCGCCGACAGGAACTCAATCGACCCTGCAATGTCGGCATTCACCGTCAGGCTGGCCGATGCGTTGAAACTGGAGCCGCCGAAGTCCGCGCTTGCAATCACGGTGTCGACGCCGACGCAGCCGTTGGCTTGGTAAGTGGCCACGGCTTGACCATTGATGGTGGGCACCGAGGAGTCGATGCTGCTCTTGCCGACCGATGCGCAGTTTGAAGTAAATTTCACCGTGATCGGCACGGTGAAAGCATTGCCATTCGCATCGACAATATTGACCGTCAAGCCGGTGGTTCCACCCGGCGAAAGTGGCGACGCGCCGACGCCGACCATGCCTTGCGTGAACGAGCCGCTGGTGTAGCCCATGCGGATTGCCGGCGGTGCAACTTGATAATTTAGCGTGGCGGAAAGCGTTTCCGCTCCGATGCTGGCGGTGGCTTTCACGGTATCGGCACCTAACGCGTCCTTGAATCCCAGCGTGATCGAAGCCTGTCCCGAAGCATTGGTGATGGCGGTGCCGTTGCCGGGCGCAAGCGCACCGAGTTTGGTGTCGAACACCACGATGGCATCGCGCACTCCGGCGCCGGCGGCGTCGGTGATGGTGGCAGTTAAGGTGCCGGCGGCGTCTGCGCGTACGCTGCTGGTCGAGGCGCCAGTGTTGTCTTTTAACGCGATGCTCAGCGTACGCCCGGCAACCGACGATGACGTCACCGAAAAATTCAGACTCGCCGACAGTGCTTTACCGCCGACATTCGCGGCAGCAGTGACGGTGCCTGCGCCGGTTGTTCCGTTGGACAGCAACTGTATGGTGGCATCGCCACTGCTATTGGTCAGCGCGGTACCCGCCTCCGGATTCAACAGGCCCAAATCGGTGGTCAACGTGACCAACACGTTTTGCGGCGTCGAGCCGTCGGCGAGCCGGATATTGACTTTTACTGTGCCGGGCACGGCGCTGCTGATCGAGGTCGTCGCCACGCCATCGGAACTGCGCAGCAACGCAATGGAAATCGTGGGTGTCGCAGGCGCGGTATCGGTTGCGCCGGTATCGGCAGCCTTGCCGCAGGCGCTCAACAGGCACGCGCCCAGCAGCATCAGCAGCCACGTATTCAACCTGACTTGCACATCTGTTCGGATCATCGCGAGGCTCGTTTGGGCAGCAGAATCTGACGCAGCGGTATTCGGCAGTGCCGTCGAAGACTTTAGCGTTGCCTGTCTTGAGCGCGGTAGTCATCCGGCGATACTGCGCAAAAGCCGGGGTAGCGGATTTTGTGCGCGGAATAGCGAGCTGATACCCTGACCCGATAAAAGCTAACGACGCGCCGTGGATGCTTACCAGAGAATGGGTGGATTCTTGTCGCCACACTTAGCGCTGCGCCACTTGAAAAAAAGCGCCGCCCTATGACAAATGACGCTGGCAAAAATGACTTTCCAAATCCTGGTTGCCGGGTTCAGAGTTAGGTTTTTCGACATGGTCGTTACACAGTGATGAACGATTCCTTCAGCATTCGAGCTGCTCGGCTAGATGACTCCGCCGAGATCGCGCGCCTTTCTGGCGAGCTGGGCTATCCAAGAACGAGCGAGGAAATTCGATCCAACCTCAAGAATCTCTTGGACTCCTCAAAGTGCTTTGTGGCCGTAGCAAGCGGGAGTGGAAGTCATCTGCCGGGATGGATTGTCGTAGAACGCCGCGTGTCTTTGGAGTCTGGGGAAAAGCGGAGATCACCGGTCTGGTCGTAACCGCTTCAGCGAGACGGATGGGAGTTGGAAAAGCACTGGTTTCTTCTGCCGAGCAGTGGACTATTCGGCAAGGACTCCGCTCTATTCACGTGCGTTCAAACATCACCAGAGCCGAGTCGCATCCTTTCTACGAGCGTCTCGATTACTTACGCAAGAAGACTCAACACACCTATGAAAAACCACTGTTTGCCTTGAATTAAAGCAGGAATAAAATCCACCCGGTTACGACGCGCGCTACTGATCGAGGCGCTTACAGCATGTTAAAATTAGAGTCAGGCTTGCGCTATTGCATTATTATGCGTGGCTACAGGAGCATGCATCCAGTTTTGTCATACACAGTCTGAGTGCCGCAGGAATGTGTTCATCAGTGTCGATTGATGGTCATGGTTCCAGCTCGTTTCCCGCCCCCATGTTTAAAAGCTTCTCGCCGGCGTGTGCCTGGGGCGCTATACCACGCGCGACCGAGTTGTGTCACACGAAGCGCGACGCTAACCACGCCCAGCGGTCTGGTGCGAAATCCGGCCACTGGTGTCGTTGCGCTTTCTTGACAGGGTGGGGGGTGGGTGTTAGTTTTTCGAAGGTTTCACGCACCTATATTTGGCGCTTCTGCGCACCGCCGCGCACCTTCCAATTGAGGCAAACATGACAGAATTTTGCAGCACCCGCGCACTCATGATGTTGCTGGTGTGCTTGGTCGCGGCCTGTGCGGCAGCGCCGGTGCAAGAAATGAGCGACGCGCGTCAGGCGATCAGCGCGGCGCGTTCCGTCGGTGCCGAGCAGCGCGCTGCCGATGCCTTGCAAAAAGCCGAAGAGCTACTAAAAAAAGCCGAGGAAGATTTGTCCGTCGGTGAATTTACCAAGGCACGCAATAACGCCGCCGCCGCGCGCGAGCAGGCGATGAAGGCGCGTATGGAAGCGCAACCAGCAACGCCGCCATAGTCGGTAGCCGTCTTTGGAAGTAGCGCTATCGGTGTAAACCTCAAGAGGTTTTCGATTCGATCTTCACTGGAATATTCCCGATCTTGCCGCGCCACAGCGCCGGTCCCAGTGCGTGGATCGAATTGCCGCTGGCATCCACAGCCACGGTGACCGGCATGTCGTCCACTTCGAATTCATAAATTGCTTCCATGCCCAGCTCGGGAAAAGCGACAACGCGCGCGTTGCGGATCGCCTTGGAAATTAAATACGCTGCGCCGCCGGTGGCGGTGAGATAGACCGAGCGGTGTTTTTTGATCGCAGCGATGCCTTCGGGGCCACGCTCCGCTTTGCCGATCATGCCCACGACGCCGGTTCTTGACAGCATCAGTTCCGCGTATTTGTCCATGCGCGTGGCGGTGGTGGGGCCGGCCGGGCCGACCGCTTCGTCGCGCACCGCGTCGACCGGTCCGACGTAATAGATAAAGCGATTGGTGAAGTCCACGCCGGTGGGCAAGGGGGTGTTGGCACGCAACAAGTCGGCAATGCGTTTATGCGCGGCGTCGCGGCCAGTAAGCAATTTGCCGGTCAACAACAGTGTCTCGCCCGGTTTCCAGGCGCCGACATCGGTGCGTGTGAGGGTGTCGAGATTTATGCGTCGGGCGTTTGCGCCGGCTTGCCAGGTGACACTCGGCCAGTCGTCCAATTTTGGAACCGGCAAGTGCGCCGGACCACGGCCGTCGAGCGTGAAGTGAATATGTCGAGTCGCGGCACAGTTGGGGATTAGCGCCACCGGCAGCGACGTGGCGTGGGTGGGGTAGTCGCGAATTTTTACGTCGACCACCGTGGTCAGTCCGCCCAAGCCCTGTGCACCGATACCCAGAGCATTGACCTTGTCGAACAACTCTAGGCGCAGTTCTTCGCTGCGGGTTTGCGCGCCGCGCGCGCGCAATTCGTGGATATCAATCGGCTCCATGAGGGCTGCTTTGGCGAGCAGCATGGCTTTTTCCGCCGTGCCGCCGATGCCGATGCCCAGGATGCCGGGCGGGCACCAGCCGGCACCCATCGTCGGGACAATGTCGAGTACCCAGTCGACGATGCTTTCGTTGGGATTTAAGATCACAAATTGCGCTTTGTTTTCCGAGCCACCGCCTTTAGCCGCGACAATGATGTCCACTTGATCGCCAGCAACCAGATCGATATGTACCACGGCTGGGGTATTGTCGCCGGTGTTTTTACGGCGTCCCGCTGGGTCGGTCACGATGGACGCGCGCAGCGGGTTGTCGACATTTTTGTAGGCGCGGCGCACGCCTTCGTTGACCATGTCGGCGATGCCTAACTGCGCGTCCCAGCGCACTGCCATGCCCACCTTGATGAAGACCACGACGATCCCGGTGTCTTGGCAAATTGGCCGGTGGCCAGTTGCGCACAAGCGTGAATTCACCAGAATTTGTGCAAGCGCATCGCGCGCCGCCGGTGATTGCTCATGCTCGTAGGCGTCGTTCAATGCCTTGAGAAAATCAGGTGGATGGTAAAAAGAAATGTATTGCAGCGCATCCGCGACGCTGGTGATCAAATCGTCTTGTCGAATCGTCGTCATGGCAGGTGAGTTCTGAAAGGAGCGGCAAAAACTAAGAATTTATAGAGTTTAGATAACTCGGCGTCGGAATCCTATGGCGGCTGAGAATTTACCAAGTTGTTTTAATGCTGCGTTGATTTGTTGACACGGGGGTGGCGATTTCGGAGAATACGCGGCTTACATTTGCGGAGGGGTTCCCGAGCGGCCAAAGGGATCAGACTGTAAATCTGACGTCTCAGACTTCGGTGGTTCGAATCCACCCCCCTCCACCAATAGGCTTACTAGTTGCGGAGTATGGGTGCGCCGAGTCCGGGCGGGTGCGAGCAAATGGGTGGCAGTGTCAGGCGGGTGTAGTTCAATGGTAGAACTTCAGCCTTCCAAGCTGATAGCGTGGGTTCGATTCCCATCACCCGCTCCAAACGCTGCGCGAATGTTGAATGTTAAATGCTTAATTTTGAATAAACGTGTGCGGTAGGCGCGCAGCCGAAATTAAACATTCAACATTAAGCATTCAACATTTTAGATATTGCCCATATAGCTCAGTCGGTAGAGCACTTCCTTGGTAAGGAAGAGGTCGCTGGTTCGATTCCAGTTGTGGGCACCACCGTTGCGTTAGCAGTAAATTGGCCGGCAGGTCGGGTTAGTGTTTCATTCAACACCTTATATTGAAGGGGGCAGTGCATGTCCAAGGGTAAATTCGAGCGAACCAAGCCACACGTGAATGTTGGTACGATTGGTCACGTGGATCACGGCAAGACGACACTGACGGCGGCGCTGACGAAGGTGCTGGCGGAGAAATACGGTGGCGAGTTCAAAGCCTACG
>JANLTU010000127.1:0-19348 GCA_031363085.1 Gammaproteobacteria bacterium | reverse complement strand
CAAGCCACACCGACAGATGCATTTAAATCTCCTATACTTGCGCTCGACATGCACCCCACTCTGCGCGCTCTCGTTGTTGTCGTGGCCACCCTCGCCGCGTGGCCCAACGCGCGCGCCGAAAATTACACGCGCGTGCTGGCGGCATTGGCGTCGCTCGACGGCCACAGCGATGCCTATGCCCTCGGTGTTGCGGTAGGCCGCGACCTGCCGCGACTGGCGCCGCATCTGGGCGTCGAAGGCGAATTTTTCAAAAGTTTTTCAAAAATGAACAGCTCGAACGGCGCGGTCACTTTCAATAAAACCGCTGTTTTTATCAACTATTCTTACCCGCTTGAGCCACGTATTTTCATTTATGGAAAAGTCGGCATGCGCTACGCGGCCTTTAAAAATTCAGCGCGCGGCGACGACAGCGACGTGGGCGTGGATTGGGGCGTGGGAACCCTGCTGGCGTTTGATCACAACCGCAACGTGGTGTTGGAATACCTCACCAGCGACGAAAATAATTTTTCCCAGCTCGCACTTGGACTACAGTTTTATTACTAACATGGCAACACCCACCCTCAGCCAAGATGTACGCATTGCGCTCGCCGAAGACGTCGGCAGCGGCGACATCACGGCGCACCTCATTCCCACCAGCGCACTGGCCGAAGCACCCGTGATCAGCCGTGAACCCGCCGTGGTGTGCGGCAGCACTTGGTTCAACGAAGTGTACCGGCAGCTCGACCCCAAAGTGCATGTGATCTGGCACTGCGCCGACGGTGAGCGGGTCGTACCCGAGCAGGTGTTATGCGTCGCGCAAGGCCCGGCGCGCAGCCTGCTCACCGGCGAACGCTGCGCGCTGAATTTTTTGCAGACCTTGTCGGGCACCGCCACGCTCACGCGCAGTTACGTCGACGCGCTGGCCGGCACCTCGACTAAACTTCTGGACACGCGCAAAACCATTCCCGGTTTACGCGCCGCGCAAAAATACGCGGTGCGCTGTGGCGGCGGGCATAACCACCGCATGGGTTTGTACGATGCGGTGCTGATCAAGGAAAACCATATCGCCGCCGCCGGCTCCATTTCCAAGGCGGTCACCGCGATCCGTCGCCTGATGGGCACCGGTTTCAAAATCGAAATCGAAGTGGAAAATCTCCACCAGTTGAAAGACGCCATCTACGCCGGTGTCGATACTGTGCTGCTTGACAATATGAACACGCAAATGATCGCCGAAGCTGTCAGCGTCGCAGCCGGCCGCGTGCCGCTGGAAGCTTCGGGTGGCATCACGCTTGAAAATATCCGCGACTACGCCAACACCGGCGTGGACTTCATCTCCATCGGCGCTCTCACCAAACACGTGCGCGCGGTGGATTTATCGATGCGCTTCACCGCCCCGTAGCCCGTCGTCCTCGTGCGTTTCGGAAATGCGCGTGGTAGATTGGCGCGTGCTTTTAATCGCAACCCTGTGGAGATCGTTTCGTGAACAAACTCGCTATCACCCTGGCTGGCGCACTGTTGGTTTCCGTCGCCGCCTGCTCGAAAAAGTCCGAGCCACAACCCGCCGCCCAAACCGCCGCTCCCGCCGTACAACAACAGCCCGCGCAGCAGCAGATGCAACCACCTGCCGCCGCACCAGTGGCGCAGGCTCCGTCCGCATCGCCGCAGCAACAACAAACAGCGATGCCGGCCGGCCACCCCGCCGGGGTCGCAACGCAGATGAACAACGCACCGCAATTGGGCGCCAACGCCGGCCAAGGCAAAATCCTGCAAAGCATGCATGCCAGCAGCTACACCTATATGGAGGTGGACATCGGCGGCAAGAAAACCTGGATCGCCACCAACGCGATGGCCGTCAACAATGGCGACACCGTGCGCTGGCGTGACGCAGCGGTGATGAAAAGCTTCACCAGCAATGCGCTGCACCGCACCTTCGATGAAATCCTGTTTGTGTCGTACGCAGAAATCGTTAAGTAATTTTTGCTAGTTGCACGGCGCGCCGGTTTGATACCGGCGCGCCGTTTTCGTTTCTGAAACGGCCAACTTGACAGTCACCACCAAAAATATCATATTAGCGGGCCTTCAAACCCTAGAGCTTTAAGGAGTTACCCCTTGGCCAATATCGCATCAGCCAAAAAGCGCGCCCGGCAGGCTGAAAAGCATCGCCAGCATAATGTCACGCTGCGCACCCAAATTCGTAGCGCCGTCCGGAAAATTGAAAAAGCCATCGAAGCCGGCAAAAAAGATGAAGCCGCCAGCGCGTTTCGCGCCGCCACTCCGGTGATCGATTCGATGGTGAATAAAGGCATCGTGCACAAGAACAATGCCGCTCGTAACAAGAGCCGTTTGAACGCACGCATTCACGCCATGGCCTAACGCGGTCGTTACCGTTTCAAACAACAAACCCGGCGCGCTGCCGGGTTTGTCGTTTCTACACTCACGCTCTTCCGACGCTAAATCAAAACCAAGTTGTCGCGGTGTATCAGCTCCGGCTCGTCGACGTAACCGAGAACTTCTTCGATGCGATCAGACGCCAACCCCATGATACGGCGCGTTTCATCCGCACTGTAGTTGACCAAGCCGCGCGCAAGCTCATGCCCTTGCTCGTCCACACAGGCAACGACTTCGCCACGCATGAAGTCGCCGCTCACATTTTTCACACCCACCGCCAATAAACTCCGCCCTGACTCGCGCAACACGCGTGCCGCACCGGCGTCAATCACCAATTTGCCGCGCAGTTGCAGATGACTGGCGAGCCATTGTTTGCGCGCGACAAAGGTGGCCTGGCCCGGCACGAACAACGTGCCGATGTGCTGTCCGGCGGCGATGCCATCCAGCACGCCGGCGACCCGCCCCGGCGCCACCAACGTGTGGGCGCCCGAGCGGGCAGCGAGTTTCGCCGCGCGCACTTTGGTCAGCATGCCGCCGCGCCCGACTTTGCCGGCGGCCCCGCCAGCCATCGCTTCCAGCAGCGGATCGGCGGCGCTGACCTCGGGCAACAATTTCGCGTCGGGGTTGCTGCGTGGATCTTTATCGAACATGCCTGCTTGGTCAGTGAGAATCACCAACACATCGGCTTCCACCAGATTAGCGACCAAGGCCGCCAAGGTATCGTTGTCGCCGAAACGAATTTCCTCCATCGCCACGGTATCGTTTTCGTTGACGATGGGTACGACCTTGAGTTTAAGCAGGGTGCGTAGCGTGCTGCGTGCGTTCAGATAGCGTTTGCGATTGGACAGATCATCGTGCGTCAACAACACTTGCGCAGTTTTCAGACCATGTTTTTGAAAGCTGCTTTCATATGTCTGTACCAGACCCATCTGGCCGACGGCGGCAGCGGCCTGCAACTCGTACAAGGCGCTGGGCCGCGTCGTCCAACCCAGTCGCGCCAAGCCTTCCGCTACCGCGCCCGACGAGACCAGTACCACTTCCACGCCCTGCTGACACAGACGCGCCACCTGCGCGACCCAGTCGTCGATTGCGGGTTTTGCCAAGCCGCGCCCTTCGTCGGTGAGCAAGGAGCTGCCGATTTTCACCACCCAGCGGCGCGACTGGCCCAGTTGTTTGCGTTTATCGTGCATGTTTAATAATCGTCATTTGCAGTTACTCGGCTGCGGTTGCTACCTGATCCTGAATTTCTTCGCCGTGCGTGGCATCGAGGTAGGCCATGATCTTTGCCATCAACGCTTGCGTGCCGACGCCGGCCAGTCCTGAAATGTAAAATACCGGTCCCTTCCATTTCAGTTTTTTTACGATCTTTGCACAGTGTGCGTCGCGCGCATCGGGGGGCAACATGTCGATCTTGTTCAGCACCAGCCAACGTTCGCGCGCGGCAAGTTCCGGACTGAATTTTTTCAGCTCCTTGGCGATCACGCGCACATCGTTGACCGGGTCGGTATGCTCGCCAAGCGGCGCAACGTCGACCAGATGCAACAGCAAACGCGTGCGCGCCAGATGGCGCAGAAAGTTAATGCCCAGCCCCAAACCCTCGGCGGCACCTTCGATGACACCGGGAATGTCGGCGATCACAAAGCTTTGCAACTGGCCCACGCGTACCACACCTAAATTGGGATGCAACGTAGTAAATGGATAGTCCGCCACCTTGGGCCGTGCCGCCGAAACCGCGCGGATCAACGTGGACTTGCCGGCGTTGGGTAGACCCAGCAAGCCGACGTCGGCGAGCAATTTTAATTCCAGGCGCAGATTGCGCATGTCACCGGGCTCGCCAAGCGTACATTGGCGCGGCGAACGATTGGTGCTGCTTTTGAAATGAATATTGCCCAGCCCGTGGCGACCGCCCTTGGCAACCAACAACTCGTGCCCGGCCTTGACAATGTCGCCGATGAGCTCGCCGGTATCGGAATCGTAAACCAGCGTGCCGCGCGGCACGCGCACGCGTAAGTCTTCGCCGCCGCGTCCGGTGCAGTCGCTGCCCATACCTTTTTTACCGGGCTGCGCGCGAAACATGCGCGTATAACGAAAATCCGCCAGCGTGTTGAGACCGGCGTCAGCGACCAGAATGACATCGCCGCCATCACCGCCGTCACCGCCGTCGGGGCCGCCCAAGGGTTCGAATTTTTCACGCCGGAAACTGGCGCAGCCGTTTCCGCCCTTGCCGGCCTGCACTACAATTTTCACTTCGTCGACGAATTTCATAACCACCCAAAAACAAAAGCCCCGCTAACGGGGCTTTTGTGCTGCAAAGCTTGCTACGGGTTAGGCCGCAATCACGTTCACGTACTGGCGATTGGACGGGCCCTTGATGGTGAAGCTCACCTTGCCGTCAGCGACCGCGAACAAGGTGTGGTCACGACCACAGCGCACGTTCAAACCCGGATAAAAACGCGTGCCGCGCTGACGCACGATGATGTTGCCGGACTCGACTTCTTCGCCGCCGTAACGCTTGATACCCAAACGCTTTGCGTGTGAGTCGCGACCGTTGCGTGAACTACCGCCTGCTTTTTTATGTGCCATTGTCGTCTGCCTCGATTAACCGCCAGAGATATTGGTGATCTCAAGCTCGGTGAAATACTGGCGATGCCCCGCCTCTTTATGGTGATGCTTACGCCGACGATGTTTGACAATGCGAATTTTTTCGCCGCGCCCATGCGCCGTTACTTTCGCGCTGACGATACTGCCCGCCACATACGGCGTGCCGACCTTGATGTTGTCGCCATCGGCTACCAGCATCACTTCGTTGAAGTCAACACTGGCACCGACTTCAGCCGGCAGCAGTTCCACGCGCACCGTTTCACCGGCCGCAACTCGATATTGTTTTCCGCCTGTCGCAATTACCGCGTACATAGATTTTAATCTCCGCTCTCACGCCACACAGTGGGACGCGATTCGTAAAGGACGCGCATTTTAGCGTTTGCGCCTCGCAAGGTCAAACCTCATAATGGTCATCGTCGAAGTTTACGAAACGTATACTCTCACTCCGTATGAATTGGGGAACCGCATCGCAATCCGCAGTACTGGACGCGCCGTCTGACGCGCGCCCCGACCTGTCGGCTATTTATCGCCTGATCGAAGACGACCTGCGCGCAGTCAATCAAATCATTGCGCAGCGGCTGAGCTCCGATGTCGCGCTCATCAACCAAATGGGCAGCTATATTATCAACAGTGGCGGCAAACGCATGCGGCCGATCATCTTGCTGCTGTGCGCGCGCGCCATGCAACACAGCGGCCGGCACCATATCCCGCTGGCCGCCGTGATCGAATTCATCCACACCGCCACGCTGTTGCACGACGACGTCGTCGACGCATCGCAGTTGCGGCGCGGGCACGACACCGCCAACGCCATTTGGGGCAACGAGGCGAGCGTACTGGTGGGCGACTTCCTGTATTCGCGCGCCTTCCAGATGATGGTTGAAGTCGGCCAATTGCGCGTGCTGGAAATTCTAGCCGAGGCCACCAACACCATCGCCGAAGGCGAGGTAATGCAGTTGCTCAATTGCGGCGATGCCGGCACCACCGAAGAACGTTATTTAAATGTGATCCGCTGCAAAACCGCCAAGCTGTTCGAGGCTGCCGCGCGCATCGGCGGTGTCATTAGCGACGCCACGCCGCAGCAGGAAGCTTGTCTGGCGCGCTACGGCATGCACTTAGGCACCGCATTTCAACTGATTGACGATGTGCTGGACTACAGCGGCTCGCCGCAAGATATCGGCAAAAACCTGGGTGACGATCTGGCCGAAGGCAAGCCAACGCTGCCGTTGATTTATGCCATGCGCACCGGCAACGAAGAACAAGCCACTGCAATCCGGCACGCCATCGAACACAACGGCTTGCAAGACATTGCGCTGGTCACGCGGACGATTGAATCCACCGGGGCCATCGCGTACACTGCGCGCTCTGCGCAGAACGAAGCGGATTTAGCCGTTGCAGCCTTGGTGGACTTTCCCGATTCCCCCTATTTAGACGCGCTACGCTACGTCGCTTTGTTCGCCGTTCACCGCAGTTTTTAACGTCGTCGTTCGGGGTGTAGCTCAGCTTGGTAGAGCACTTGCTTCGGGAGCAAGGGGCCGCAGGTTCGAATCCTGTCACCCCGACCATTCACACATCAAACTGCTAAAAAACCATCACGTCGTGATGAGTGTTTCGAAAACTCTTCACGGCCTTATCGGGTGACTCATGGGAATTGTCCGCACCCTGCTTATCGTCGTTGCAATTTTCATCGCGCTGGTGATCATCAAGCGTTTGGTTGCCGGACGACCTCAAACACCGCCCGCACAAGCCCAGGCACCTAAGCTGGTGCAGTGCGCGCACTGCGGCGTGCACGTCAACGAGTTACAAGCGCTACGCTCCGGCGACCAGTACTACTGCTCGGTCGAGCATCAACAACGCGGCGGACAGAGCTGACCTTGGCAAGCTCAAGTTAGTTAGTAAGCCTGACGACACCCTCAGCTTCGCCGTACAAATGCCGATCAAGACGGCATGCACGCCATACGGTTCAGCACCACGGCCCCGGGCGCGACGCACGCCGCCGACGATATTTCGCGCACCTGGAAACCGCTCGGCTTTTTAAATATTTATCGTTTCATCTTGTCCAGCGTGTTTACCGTGCTGCTGCTGACACGCGACAAACCGCTGTATATCGGCGCGTTTCACCCCACCTTCGCGCTGTGGACCACGGTGTTTTACCTTGCGTTCAGTGCTGCGTGCGGAGTTTTCATTGCGCGCCGCTGGCCGCGCTTCGAAATGCAAACCTATGTGCAAATCTCGGCGGATATCCTGGCCATTACGCTGCTGATGTATGCCAGTGGCGGCGCTGCCAGCGGCGTGGGAATGTTGCTGGTGGTGGCGATTGCCAGCGGCGGCATCATCATGACCGGCCGCACCGCCAACTTTATCGCCGCGCTCGCAGCGGTCACCACACTCACTGTGGAAGTCTTCGCCGACCTGACGCAGAGCTTTTCACCCAGCTACCCGCAAGCCGGGTTGCTGGGCGCGACATTTTTCGCCACCGCGTTTCTGGCCTATGTTTTGGCCAGCCGTGCGCGCGCCAGCGAAGAGCTCGCGGCACAACGCGGTATCGACTTGGCCAATCTTGCCCAGCTCAACGAACATGTAATTCAACGCATGCAATCCGGCATTGTGGTGGTCGACGCCGACCTGCGCGTGCGCCTGATGAACGAGTCCGCTTGGTTTATGCTCGGCATGCCGGTAATGAACAACAACGCCGCGCTGGGGCAATTGTCGCCGCCGTTGGCCGAACAGTTGCGGCACTGGCGCGACAACAACGCACTGGAATCACGTGTGTTTCGCGCCTCGGAAACTCATGCCCATCTGCTACCGCGCTTCACCCGCATCGGTTCCCCCAAGACTTCCGGCACGTTGATTTTTCTCGAAGATTCCGCGCTGCTGGCGCAACAGGCGCAGCAGATGAAGCTCGCTTCGCTGGGGCGCCTCACCGCGAGCATCGCGCACGAAGTGCGCAATCCGCTGGGCGCGATCAGTCACGCCGGGCAATTGTTGTCGGAGTCGCCGCAACTGAACGCTGGCGACCAGCGTCTGACTGAAATTATCCAAACGCAATCGCGGCGCATGAACGCGATCATTGAAAACGTGCTGCAGCTCAGTCGCCGGGATCGCTCTAATCCGCAAGCGCTGATTCTGCAACCGTGGCTAGTTAATTTCGCGGCGGAATTCGCCACCGAGCATTTCGTGGATGCGCGCAGTGTGAGTGTGGATATCACTCCGCCGGACATCGCCATCCACGTCGACCTGTCACAACTGCAACAGGTGTTGACCAATTTATGCGACAACGGCCTGCGCCACAGCAGCAACTACGCCGGCCTGCCCAAGCTCGAATTGCGCGGCGGTATCACGCGCGAATCCGGCGGGCCGTTTCTCGACGTGATCGACCATGGCCCTGGCATTCTGCCCGATATTGCGCAGAATATTTTCGAACCGTTTTTCACCACCGAAGCGAGCGGCACGGGGCTGGGTCTTTACATTGCGCGCGAACTGTGCGAAATCAATCGCGCGCGCCTCAACTACCTGCCGGTCCCCGCCGGCGGCAGTTGCTTTCGGATCAACTTCAGCGACTTTGAACGAAGCTAAAAATGCCCAAACCGCTCACCCTCATCGTCGACGACGAACCCGACATCTGCGAGCTGCTCGAACTCACACTCGGGCGCATGAACATCGACACGCGCGCGGCGAAAAACCTAGCCGAAGCACGCGCGCTGCTGGCGCAGCACAAATTCGATTTGTGCCTCACCGACATGCGCCTGCCCGACGGCAACGGCATCTCGCTGGTCGAATACATCCAGAAAAACTCTCCCGACACGCCGACGGCGGTCATCACCGCCCACGGCAGCATGGAGTCGGCGATCCAGGCGCTCAAAGCCGGCGCCTTCGACTTTGTGTCAAAACCTGTCGACTTGCAGGTGTTGCGCAACCTGATCAACTCGTCGTTGAAACTGTCGGAGCACTTCAGCAGCCGCGACCGCCGCTCACGCGACGTGCTGCTGGGCGACTCACCGGCAATGCGCGTGTTGCGCGGCACCATCGCCAAAGTGTCGCGCAGTCAGGCACCCGTCTACGTCAGCGGCGAATCCGGCACCGGCAAAGAACTGGTTGCGCGCATGGTGCATGAAAAAGGCCCGCGCGGAGAAAAACTGTTTGTGCCGGTTAACTGCGGCGCGATTCCCACCGAGCTGATGGAAAGCGAATTTTTCGGCCACAAAAAAGGCAGTTTCACCGGCGCCAACGCCGATAAAAAAGGCTTGTTTCAAGCCGCCGACGGCGGCACCTTGTTCCTCGATGAAGTCGCCGACTTGCCGCTGCACATGCAGGTTAAATTGCTGCGCGCCATCCAGGAAAAAGCCGTGCGCCCGGTCGGCGACGCCAAAGAAATTTCCGTCGACGTGCGCATCGTCAGCGCCACCCACAAAGATCTTGCCTCGCTGGTGGCGCAGGGTAAATTCCGCCAGGATCTGTTTTACCGTATCAATGTCATTGAGCTGGCCGTGCCGCCGTTGCGCGCGCGCCGCCAGGATATCCCGGAACTGACTGACCACATTCTGACGCGGCTCGCGCAGGAAACCGGCTTACCCAAACCCACGCTCGCCTCCGGCGCACTCGAAGCACTCAACGGCTACGCCTTCCCCGGCAACGTGCGTGAATTGGAAAATATTCTGGAGCGCGCGATGACGCTGTGCGAACGCGGCGCAATTCGCGCCGACGATCTGCAATTGTCAAAACCCGCCGGCTTGGAAAGCACCATCATCACCCAGTCCGACGAGTCGCAACCGCTCGAAGACTTTCTCGGCAACATCGAAAAAGAACAAATTCTCAAAGCCCTCGAACAAACCAACCACAACAAAACCGCCGCCGCCAAACTGCTGGGTATCACCTTTCGCGCATTTCGTTATCGCTTGAAAAAGCTGGGCTTGGATTAGAATATACAGAGGCGGGCACATGCCCCAAAGGCACATGCACTATGAAAAAAAACGAAGTGTTGGCATTGCTACACCAACATCGCGCTGAAATTCAGCAGCGCTTCGACGTCGAGCATCTCGCCTTGTTTGGCTTCGTTGCGCGTGACCAAATGCATCCAGGGAAACCTAAAAGTATTCTGGAGTTGGGCGCCACAAACCACGCTCGCTGAAACAACGGCATGATCAAGATCGTCCCTTACAACCAAGGTTGGCCGCAGGCGTTCGAAGCGGAGGCGCGGTCACTTCGAAATACGTTCGGGAATCTCGCCCGGCGAATTGAACACGTCGGGTCGACGTCAGTTCCAGGACTAGCCGCAAAACCGGTGATCGACATCCAGGTGTCCGTTGAGTCTCTGCGCACAGTCGATGCGTACGCGAAGTGCTTGGCCTTACTCGGCTACAAATTTGTTTCTGACGGCGAGTTCGACCTCGTGTACCCCTTCTTCACCAAACCAGAAATATGGGCGAGTACGCACCATGTTCACCTCTGCATCGCTGGAGGGATGCAGGAAACCCAGCACCTTGCCTTTCGCAACTACCTGCGCAGGCATCCAGAAGTCGCCGTGAACTATGCAGCGTTGAAGCGCAAGCTTGCCACTGAGCATAACGCAACCACGCGCGCCTCTCGTGAGAACTACTCACTTGCCAAGACCGACTTCGTCCACTCTGTCCTTGCTAGTGCGGGCTCAACCTCATCGGAGGCACAGTGACGCCAATCGGGCTGCGTGTATGCGGCGTTTTTCAGTTCCATTTTGCCTTGCACTGCACCCCTCCAGGGTGATCTTGAACAGGCTCTTAGCTCAAACGTTTGGCTTCACGGCGCCTTGCCCTTGCCGAACGGCACCACATATTTCGCGGCGTAATCGCGCGCGATTTTCCGCGCCTGTTCGACTTGCGGCGCCGTCATGCGTTGCGCAGTGAGGTCGCGATTTTTGCGGGCATTATCTTTACCGGCGCGCGCAAACGCCGCGTCAAACCACGCCCAGGCTTGCACAAGATCGGGCACCACGCCTTTGCCGGTGCCGTACAACAATGCCAGATTGTATTGCGCGTCGGCATCGCCCTACTGCGCCGCCTTGCGGTACCACTGCGCGGCTTGCGCGTAGTCTTGCTTTACTGCCGCGCCGTTGGCGTACATCACCCCGAGACTGAACTGCGCATCGGCGAATCCTTGCTGCGCGGCTTTGCTAAACCACTGCAACGCCAGCGTCGGATTAGGCGCCGTTCCGCGACCTTCGTTGTACATCACCGCCGCATTGTACTGCGCTTGTTTGTGGCCCAACTCCGCCGCGTTTAGATACCAGCGCAAGGCTTTGCCGGCATTCTGCGGCACGCCTTGCCCGGCGTCGTACATTACTCCCAGATGGTATTGCGCTTCGGCATTGCCGCGTTTGGCCTCCGGTTCCAACTGCTGAAATGCACTTTCGTAGTCGCCTGCACGGCTCGCAGCCAAGCCTTCCGCCAAACCGGCATGAGCGGCGGCAGTGAACATAAACAACGAAAGAAACAAGCAGCGCATGGGCACGCATTTTAACTTAGCGCGCTGCGAATACACTAAACTTCGGCGAAGCGATATTAATCGATGGACCGAAGCTTTCTTCGGAAGATGAGTGCAGCCATAACCGGAAATGATTTATTCGCCCCCAGCACCAATAGCGCAATTAAACAAGCCTGACCCCCGGAGCGAGTTGCGTGCAGCCTCCTTTGGCCTTGCCAGCAACAATTATTTAGAGGCCCACCGTGAACAGGCGATGATCCCGGTTCATCGAATCTTCACCAGCCGGTATTGCGCATTCTGGTAGATCTCTTCAAAACCGACTTTTGATGAGGCGGGCAACACGGCGTAAGCGGCTCGATACTTTGCGCTGAGCGCCGTCAGATCCTGCTCGTTTAACGCGGCGTAGGCACTGTCCAGCAGCGCCTGATTATTGAATCCCCGTGCTTGGGGCAACACCCCTCCTGCCAGATCGCTCAAGCGTTCATACCACTGCGTGAGTAACTGCCCACCGTCCGGATTAACTTTGAATTCGACCACGCCGGAGCGGTTCGACAGGTAGGTGAACCCCATCTGGCCCGGCGGCGCGAGGTAGACCGTATCCTTCGGGCCGTGCGCATCGATCCATCGGCAGATATCGACCCAAGGCAAGGGCTGATCCAGGTATCGGGTTAGCCCAGACAGTGAAATTCCGCTGAACAGCAACCACGTTATGGTCACAACCGTCGCACCGGCACCGGCAGCGAAGAAGATGCAACGGCCACGCCGCAGTTCGCGTTGCTCGGCGATCCAACGGCGGCCGACAACGATGATCGACAGCATGCCAAACAACGTGATGAGCGGGCTCAGCCGGATGAACTGCACGCTCGCGAGGGTGCCGTTTTTCCATAGGTAGTAATCAGTAAAATGAAGCAACGCGAGCGCAGCAAGCGCTAAGCTGATAAAAAACAGCAGCCGCACGTTGCGACTCGCGGCGCTGTCGCCGGTGTTCAGCAGTTTGCGGTACGCCAGCGCCTGCGCAGCAAGATGCGATGCGACAGCCACCGCCGCCGTCAGGGAAAGCAACTCGAAATGATACGGTTGACGAAAGCGGATGTAGTCGATGATCTGCACCGAACCCACGACCCCCCGACCGAGCATCGCCACAAGCTGTACGATCTGCGGCAAGGTGACCAGGATTCCCAGCATGACAACCCACAGCGATTCACGTAAACCGATGCTACGAATTCTAGCCAGGAACAGCGGAAAAATCGCCAGTCCCGCGATGACGCCGATTTGCAGATGGAACAGCACCGCCACGCCGGACCATACCGCCATGTGCCGGTAGCGTTGCTGCAACAGGGACGCGACGCTCATCAACAGGCAGGCATAGGCGAACGTCGTCGGCATGATCTCAGCGTTGCCGATGAGTGTGTTGATTTCCAATCCACGTCCGGTCCACAAGACTCCGGCCGCAAGCATCGTTCCTGCAAACAGAAAAGCGAGCTTGGAAAGTTGCAGTGCCCGACACAGCCGGTACAGCGCGTAACTCAGCAACATCTTGCCGATGATATTCACCAGAATAAGCGCGCGGTCTTCCCCAAACAGCATTGAACCGGCGGCAACCATCAATGCAAAAATACGATGGTGATACAGGCGTAGCGTAATACCGAAGTCACTGGGCAGATAGCCGGGATCGAGTATTCGCCGCACCACCGGCAACAGCCCGGCGTGATTGGAGGTGCCGACGCTGATGCCGCCATTGAGCGTGATCATCAGAGCCGCAATCGCAGTAATACACAGCGCCGCAAGCGTGAAATCGCTAACGCTTCTCAGGCGAGGTCGCGCGCGGGGTTCTAACAGCAACTGACCTGCTGCGCCTCGGAATTTGTCGGGCAGCCGCGTTTCAATGAAAGTAGCGGTTGCGTCTTGCGCCAGTGTGTTTTTCATTTGTCGCGTATGTTGCTGTCTCTACGTAATGTCGACACATGTTGTCGTATTGTTTACATCACTTCGATTTTACAGCACTGAACGAGAACGGGTCAGGTACGAGGCTTGCGGGAACGGTGGAGTGGGTCAGGCTTGTGAAATTGCATTTTAGTGTATTCTTACAATGAAGCGTACTTGCAATAGCACAAGCCTGACCCGGATTTGACCCGGATTCTGACTCACCTCGTTTTTCACACCCGATGGGCGAAACTTCATCTAAACCACTTATGCCATAGCGCGCTGTCTTGCCCGGTGGCGAAGAGATCAAGGCGGCCTGCCGCCCAGCTCTTCGCACTGACCGGCGAGAATACCGAGCCGCCCAGCGAGGCCCAGCCGCCCCAACCGGCGCCGTCCCACCAGCGATGCCAAACGGCGTTGTCGGTGCCGATGGCGAACAAGTCAAGTCGCTCCGGGCCCCACGCCACAGCGCTGACGTCGGAAAATACCGAGCCGCCCAACGATTCCCAGCCGCCCCACGACGCACCGTTCCACCCGCGATGCCAGACGGCGTTGTCGGTGCCGATGGCGAATAAGTCCAGCCGATTCGGCCCCCACGACACGGCACTGACCAGCGAAAATACCGAGCCGCCCAGCGATTCCCAGCCGCCCCACGACGCGCCGTTCCACCAGCGGTGCCAAACAGCGTTGTCGGTGCCGACGGCGAAGATGTCGAGCCGGTTCGGCCCCCACGCCACGGCGCGCGGGGGCGTGGTGATGACGCCGCCTAATGATTCCCAGTCGCCCCAATGCGCGCCATCCCACCCACGGTGCCACAATGCGTGATCAGTACCGGTGGCAAATACGTCGAGACGATTCGGCCCCCATGACACGGCATTAGGCGGCGAGACGATGACGCCGCCCAAGGATTCCCAACCACCCCAATGCGCACCGTCCCACCCACGGTGCCACAACGCGTGATCGGTGCCGGCGGCGAACACGTCGAGCCGGTTCGGTCCCCACGCTACCGCATGCGGCGACGAGGTGATGATGCCACCTAAGGACTCCCAACCACCCCAGTGCGCACCACCCCACCCGCGATGCCACAACGCATGATCGGTGCCAGCGGCAAACACGTCGAGGCGATTCGGCCCCCATGACACGGCATTAGGAGGCGAAACAATAATGCCGCCCAACGATTCCCAGGCGCCGGCGAAATCATCATAGAGCGGCGGCGCGACGATTGAAGGGTGCTTGTAATTTTTCGGCGTTTGCTGATTTTCCGGGGCCGCCCATGGCCGGGTGTTGGTGCCGCCTGACCACGGTTGAATGTTGCCATTCAAACCCGCATTGCCGCTTTCTGACCCATAGACGGTGCGCGCATCTAAGCGCTCAGAGTGCGCCGGATGGGTTTGCCAACGCGCGAATAAGCGATCCACATTTGAATGCAATAAAAACACAAACGGATCGCGAAACGAGATGTGCGCGCCGCCCATATTCACGAAGCCGTGCATGCTGTTGTGGGAGTTCTCTAGCAGCACTCGCATCATCGCAAAATCGCCCGCATTTACGACGGCGTTGTCGCTCGCCACGTTGAGCGGCGAGCCGGAGATCGACCGATTCACCGCGCGCGGCGGATCAGCCGGATTACCAGAGGCATCGCGATGCGGTGTGGCGCCCGGCACGTAATAGCCCGCACTCGCCCACGGTTCGCCGATGACATTGGTGCTCGCGCCGCCATAGCCCATGAACGCGGGTGTGAATAAATTCAACACCCCGGTGGTGCTGCCCCCCAGATTCGCATTGGGGACGCTGCGCGGGTCTTGTGTCCAATCCCAATAATGCAGCGACAGGCGGGGATTGATTTGCCGTAGCAGGGCCTCCATGCGATTCACGATTTCGCGATGCCAAGGCAAGAATTCTGGCCCGCCGTGCACGTGAGTCGCTTGATGAATCTCATCTTGCTTGAACCACCAACTCACCCCACCGGGCGGGCTGTCGGTGCGCACTCCCGGAAAAAATCGATGGTTTAATGCCACCAAGGCATCACGCAGCAATACCCTTTCGGTTGGATCAACCATTGCGATGTTACGACGAATGCCATCTCCAAGTGCCATGTTAGCCTCCGAGTTTAACCGTCAGTATTGAGGTACCCGTGCATGTCGCGTGAACACAACGCAACCTGCAGACAGCCGAAATTACGCGCATGACGCACGCTAACTAAAGGGAATTTCTCACAGCGGGATTGTAATTTTTACCGGTATAAATATATTGTATGAGAAGGGCACTCACCGTCAGGAAGCGCATTTTCAAAGACTCAGTGCTTAGGGGTAGGCGTGCGCTAATGTCGTCATAAGGCTGTGCGTTGTTTACTACTACTCTTCCTACTTTGTGGTACTCGGCCATGGGGTCGATGCCGGGTTACCACATAACCCGTTAATGGCTAATGAGTGAATAGAATTTTATGTAGCTGCGTTACTTGACTGAAACATGCTTACATCGGTGACGTGCGTAGGTGTTATCGGTTTGTTTTGTCAGGACAACCAGAAGTGCATACAGGTGTTGTCTACGCTACCGGATGTTCGACACAATGCGTGGGAGGTAGTTATGGGCACGAGGACACGGTTAGTTTTTTTACGCTGGGGAAGTTTGCTGATTGTTGCGTTTGCATTGTCCGCCTGTGGCGCGGGTGTTGCTACCGAACCCAAGGATCCAGCCGGTGGTAAAGCCTTGCCAACCCCGACGCCTGTGAAAACATCCCCGTCAACGCCCACACCCACTCCTGTGTCTAAACCAACGCCCACGCCAGCACCAACTCCGCCCCCCGGACCAGATACCACGCGGCCAACCGTGTCTTCCGTCAACCCACCTGATACCGCGATGGGCGCCAACTTAAATGCAATTATTGCGATCTTTTACAAAGCCTTGAAAATTGATTCGGCGACCAGTTCGAGCTTCGTAGTTGGCGGCCCACAAGGACCGGTAAGCGGCACGCTGCTAGTTAATAAAGACGGTAAGACGGTCATCTTCACACCTAGCACCCCCCTGGAGTTTGGTACACGCTATACAGCCAAGCTGACGACTGAAATTCAGGATGTGGCAGGCAATTTTATGGGTCAAGATTTTATATGGCACTTTAATACCGGCAAACAACTGGCATTGCATAGTTACGGTAACCACACCTGTGCGCGGCTGCGCAATGGCATGCTCAAATGTTGGGGTTACAACGAATTCGGCCAGCTCGGACAAGGCGATACGCAGAACCGTGGCGATACCTTAAATGAAATGGGAACAAAATTGCTGCCGGTTAACCTTGGCATCGGGCGCAGCGTTGTGCAGGTGGTTGCCGGCACCGATCACACCTGCGCGCGGCTCGACAATCTGCAAGTGAAATGTTGGGGCGAGAATGTGCGTGGGCAACTGGGTATTGATAGCCAGGTGCGTAGAGGAATCGTGCCGGAAGATATGGGCGAAGGCAACGCCGCAATCCCGCCGGTGAATTTGGGTACAGGCCGCTACGCCTTGGAATTGGTGGCCGGGTTTGGCTACACCTGCGCGCGCCTGGACAACGGCGGCGTCAAATGTTGGGGCAATGGTTTAGCCCTGGGCCTGGGGGGAAGTGAGTCACGCGGTGACGATACCCCGCCGAATCCCAGTGAGATGGGCGATGCGCTACCCTACTTAGATTTGGGCACCAACCGAAAAGCGCTTACGTTGTACGCAGGTTGGTTACATACCTGCGCGCGCCTCATCGATACCTCACGTCCGTACGATACCCCCGTGACTAAGTGCTGGGGCCAGAATCCCCACGGCCAATTAGGGCTGGGTAACACGGAATCACTGGGTAGCACACCCTCCCAAATGGGCAACAATCTACCTGTCGTTGATTTAGGCTCGTTTCGCTTTGCACAGCAATTGAGTTTGGGTGAAGCACATACGTGCGCGGTTCTCGACAGTGGGAATGTGAAGTGCTGGGGGCGAGGAAATCGGGGTCAGCTTGGCCAAGGGTCTACCGTGTCGCTGGGTAATGCGCTGCAGCAAATGGGGAACGACCTACCGATGGTTGACCTAGGCACGAATCGCATCGCACTTGAAATTTCCGCCGGTGCCGAGCATACCTGCGCCCGCCTCGATGACGGCAGCACCAAGTGTTGGGGTAGCAACAGTGCGGGGCAATTGGGCATCGGCGCTGCCGATGACCGAGGCGATAACCCCGCTGAAATGGGCGACTTGCTACCGGCCGTTAACTTTGGCAGGGATAATTTGGGCGCTCCACTGCAAGCGGTAGAGTTGGTCAGCGGCTATGCACATAACTGTGCCAAGCTGGATAACAATGCGATCAAGTGTTGGGGTTCCAATACATCCGGCCGCTTGGGTGTCGGTGATACTTTATCGCGCGGCTCGCTGCCATCGGAAATGGGCGACGCATTGCAAGCGGTGGATTTGGGCGCACCGTGACATTATTTTTTCACATCGCTACTTCATATGTACGTCAGCTTCGGTGAGTTAAACCTAGAAACGGCGCGCCGCTTTTGGCGTGCCCCGCTTGAACCAGCTTTCTCCAACGCATCAAGTTTTTTCATCGGGCAGCCCCCCTTAGCAAGTAGTCTCTGGTCGCCTTTCTGCTTGGAATCACCGTCTTCAAGAAATAATAATCAGGCTCTTCAGCGTAAGGCACCAAGTAAACATAACCATCGAATCCCACGACGAGAACGGACTAGCTGGGATCTTTTCCCGCGTTGCTTGATCGGGCAACCGTCGAAACGAACCTTTCGACGGCTGGAGCGTTATAACGCAACAATACAAGCCTGACCCGGTTCCGTGAGTTTCCCGAATGTTAGAGCCTGAGATGCCCTCCACATCCATCGCCGCAGTCATGGTGCATGTTCCCGATGTCGCCGCCGCGCTCGCTTGGTATCGACAGGCGTTCCCGGCGGCGGTGCTCGTGCGCAGTGAAGCCTCGGGTTTTGAGTTTCTTTCCATCGGCGCGGTGCAGTTGGAACTGGTGCCGTGCGATGAGAAGGTTGCTTCGGGCGCATGCGGTTCGGTGGTTTACTGGCATGTCCCCGATTTTGAAGCGGCACTCCAGCATTTGTGTCGCATCGGCGCCACGCTGTACCGTGGGCCGATGCGCATCGAATGTGGCTTGAGCATGTGCCAGGTCCGGGATCCATGGGGCAATTGCATCGGGCTGCGCGGCCCTTCGCCAACGGCGCAGTTGTGAACCACTCACGTCTAACAGCCGCCAAAAACCGCCTACTCCTAACTACTTGGCGTATATGCATAGAATGCATACGCGCTCACGTAACCAAAGCAACGCGTTTCATCTCCTTTTTTGGCCCTCCGCATGAGAACGCTTGACTCTTGAGCACGCTCCAGGGTTTAGCATGCTCTTGCGCTACCGATTGCGGTGGGTGCTAATTAATTAACGGAGAGCGACCATGACAACCAAACGTAAAGTGGAAATTTTTAGCGCCGGATGTGCAGTGTGCGACGACGCCGTGCAATTGGTGCGCACGCTGGCTTGCCCATCGTGCGACGTGAGTGTGCTGGATATGCAAAATCTGGAGACGGTGAAGCGCGCCAAGGCACTGGGCGTGCGCTCCGTGCCGGCGGTGGCAATCAATGGCAAGCTTGCCGACTGTTGCGCGGGTCGCGGCATCGACGTGCAGAAACTGCGCGCCGCCGGTTTGGGGGGCGCGATCTAGCAGGCGTCCGGGGTTGGGATGGGAATGGCGGAACGCGGGCTTCCAGCCCGCCATAATGAAGCAGGCGGCCAGGATGGCCGCGCTCCGGCACTAACACTCCCATCCAAACAACTCTTCCAGCGACAATCTGTCTTAAGTATTTTAGTTAAGTAAGCGAGGTAACCCATGCTCACCATTGGAAAACTCGGCGCGCTGACGTGCGTTAGCGTCGATACGCTGCGCTACTACGAGCGCGAAGGCTTGATCACGCCCGCGCGCAAGAACGGCAGTGGTTACCGCGTGTACGGCGACGACGCGGTGCAGCGGCTGCGCTTCAT
>JANLTU010000117.1:0-37207 GCA_031363085.1 Gammaproteobacteria bacterium | reverse complement strand
CTTGATGAGCCGCTTGCCCAAGTTCGCGGACCAGGCCAGCAGCGGCTCCATCAAGAACGTCATTTGCAGTAGGGTCAGGTAACGCTTCAATGTGGTTTGCGCAATGGTCGAGGAGCGTGACAGTTCGGAAGTATTTAAAAGTCCGCTGGAACGTGCCGCGAGCAATGCGAGCAAGCGTGGCATGTCGGTCAGTCCTTCGATGTTGGCAAGGTCGCGCACGTCGCGATGCAGTATGGCGCTGAGGTACGAAGCAAACCAGTCATGACGGCGTGTTTCGTCGATGCGCGCCACGGCTTCTGGATAACCGCCGGCGGCAATCAGGGAAATCACGTCGTGATCTTGCGGCGCGGCGCGCACCATGCGCGGCAGCTCAGCGGCAAACAGGTGATCAATGAATCGTTCACTGCGTTCGCGCAGTTCACCCTGCGACAGTGGCCACAGCGTGATGATTTCCATGCGCCCAGCGAGTGACTCGGAGATTTTCGGCAGCAGTAACACGTTGGCCGAGCCGGTGAGCAAGTAACGCCCCGGTCGACGATCAGTATCCACTTGTTGCTTGATCGCGGGGAACAGTCCTGGTGCTTTCTGTACTTCATCGATGACGGTCATGTCGCCCAGCCCGCGCAAAAATCCTGTTGGGTCTGCGGTGGCAGCGGACAACACCGTGGCATCATCCAGCGTGACATAGTCGCCACCGAGTTTTCCGGCGATGCCTTTGGCGAGCGTACTTTTCCCCGTTTGGCGCGCGCCATTGAGCAGGATGACGGGCGTGTCGCTCAGTGCCGTGCGCACATGCTGGGTGATATTTCTCTGGTGCATGGACGAATATTAGCCACTGAGTGGCTAATATTCAACAAGGCAGATTGAGGTAGAGTGATGAGGCGGGGTGACTACGCTCGGTGTCCGGTTGCCCAAAGCGGCGATTGGAATCTACTGCACCGGCTCATCACGCGCCGTATACATCGCCGCAGAGTTAAAAAGGGACGCTTCCCAATAGTTTAGTTTATTGCAGGTTACGGCGCAAAATTGCAGCGGTTTTTCTCGGTGGGAAGCCGCACGCCATTCGTCGGATTACGGTGCAAACTGCACCTAACCCGACCTACGAAGCTGGAGTTCGCCCGCACGGCAGGAGCGTTATCGACGGCCGGCCGAGAAAACATGTAGTGATGCAATATTAAAAAACCGTGGTTATTCAGGTCTATGTATGCGCGGCTAAGGATAAGTCCTTAATGTAGCCGATGGATTTCCGCGCGGACGTTTCGCCACTACCCAACTACCCGTATTGGCGCTAACCTTCCGTCATGCTTCTCAAGTTCACCAAAATGCACGGCTTGGGCAACGACTTCGTTGTCATCGACGCAGTGCGTCAAGACGTGGCACTTAGCGCCGGGCAGATTCGTTTTCTGGCTGACCGTCACTTCGGGGTGGGTTGCGACCAAGTGCTGCTGGTCGAACCGCCGCAGAGCAAAGATGCTGAATTCCGCTATCGTATTTTCAACGCCGACGGCGGTGAAGTGGAGCAGTGCGGCAACGGTGCGCGTTGCTTCGCGCAGTTTGTGCGCGCGCAAGGCTTAAGTGATGAAAACAATATCGTCGTTGAAACCAATACGGGGTTGATTCGTCTGAGCATCGAATCCAACGGCAAGGTTACGGTGAACATGGGCGTGCCGCGCTTCGCGCCACGCGATCTGCCGTTTACAGCGGAGCACGAGGCGATGTTCTATGCTTTGGATGTGGATGGACAGCAGTTGCGCATCGGCGCCGTGTCGATTGGGAATCCGCACGCGGTGCTTGTCGTGGACGATGTGCAGGCGGCGCCGGTCTTGACACTTGGCGCGGCCATCGAATGCCACGCGCTTTTTCCCAAGCGGGTGAATGTGGGCTTCATGCGCATTGTGAACGAGCGGCATATCCAGTTGCGCGTGTTCGAACGTGGTGTGGGTGAAACACTGGCATGCGGCACGGGTGCTTGCGCAGCGGTGGCGGTGGGTAGAAAACGCGGTGTACTCGCGGAACAGGTGCGGGTGGATTTACCCGGAGGCAGTTTAAACATTTTATGGCGTGGCGCTAACGAACCGGTATTGATGACCGGTCCCGCAACCAAGGTATTCGCAGGGGAGATCGACGTATGAGTACCACGCAACACGAAGTGCAGCGTATCTCGGAAAAAGAAGTCATGCATTTCTTGCAGCAGAATCCAGATTTCTTCGACAGCTATCCGCAAGTGCTGGCCGACATCAAATTGCAGCATGCAAGCGGCAAGGCGGTGTCGCTGATCGAGCGGCAAGTCGCGGTGCTGCGCGAGCAACGCAAAAAACTCAAACGCCAGTTGCAGGATCTGGTTGACATCGCGCGTGCCAATGACGATCTGGACCGGCGTCTGCATCAGCTCACCTTGCGTCTGATCGACTGCCGTCGCTTGGGCGAGGTGCTGGAAATGTTGAAGAACTATTTACAGCGCGATTTCGCCGTCGATGCGGTGACGTTGCGACTGCGCGCGCTTCCCGGCCGCACCGATCTCACCGCCTTCGCGGAATTCAACGCGGACGCCGAAAGCGTGTTCGACGGCTTCACGCGCCTAGTCAACGAACGCAAACCGGTATGCGGGCGCTTTCGCCCTGAGCAAATGCGCCAACTGTTCGCGCTCAACGCCGGCAGCATCAGTTCGGCCGCGTTGATTCCACTGTACGACCTGCCGGTGTTTGGCATGCTGGCGGTGGGTTCGGTCGACGCGCAACGTTTTCACCCCGAGCAGGGCACGGTGTTCCTGGCGCAATTGGGTGAGCTGGTCAGCCGCGCACTGCGCGTGTGCATCGCGGAATAATGCAGCTTTTCTGGAGTTCCATGGTTTGATGCGCACAGCCGCATTGGAGTGGGTGGATCGCTTTGTGGTGCATTTGCGCGACGAGCGTCGCATGTCGCCGCATACCGTGACCAACTACGAGCGTGACCTGCGCCGGGTGGTGGAGTTTTGCGCCGCCAAAAGCGTGCCCGATTGGAGCGAGCTCAACGCACATTTTGTGCGCGGCTATGCCAGTTGGCGCCATCGCACCGGCTTGGGCGGACGCAGTATCCAGCGCGAGTTGTCGGCGCTGCGCATGTTCTACAAATACCTGGATCGCGAAAATGTCATGCATAGCAACCCAACACTGGGCGTGCGTGCGCCCAAATCGGTGCGCACTCTGCCCAAGGTGTTGGACGTCGATCAAGTCAGCCACTTGTTGCGGATCGACCCGGCCGATATTCTGGCGGTGCGTGACCACGCCATGATGGAGCTGCTGTATTCGTCCGGCCTGCGTCTGGCCGAGCTGGTGGGTCTTGACATCAGTGACATCGACTTGAAAGATGCGACCGTGCGTGTCACCGGCAAGGGCTCCAAGGTGCGCATAGTGCCGGTGGGGCGCAAGGCGCAGAGCGCGCTGCAAGATTGGTTGGCGCGGCGCGGCTGCTTGATAGCGGGCAGCGACCCAGCGGTGTTTGTCAGCAACCGTGGCCAGCGGATTTCGCCGCGCGCGGTGCAATTGCGTTTGCGCGAGTGGGGCATCAAACAGGGCATCAGCAGTCGTTTGCATCCCCACAAGTTACGCCACTCGTTCGCCAGCCACCTGCTCGAATCCAGCGGCAACCTGCGCGCAGTGCAAGAGCTGCTCGGCCACGCCGACATCTCAACTACCCAGGTGTACACCCACCTCGACTTCCAGCACCTCGCCAAGGTTTACGACCAAGCCCATCCACGCGCGAAGAAAAACAAGAACGGCAAGTAGGAGTGCCGCCCTTTCCCCTTAGAATAAAGGGTAGCCAGGGGGATTTTCATACTCGATGGGCCTCATGCGCTTATATAAGGCCCATCAATTTTTGGTGGAAGGATCTCATACCGCATTAGCGCAGCGTGTCGAGCGTGTATCGCTCCTAATTAATGGATTTCAATCGCCGTATGGAATGGAACTTCTTGCCACCGTGCATTCCTGGCACAAACGCAAAGCGAAGCTTATGCGGCCTACGCATACGGTGATGGACCGACTAATCGAGCAAGATGGGCTGGCGTATCGGGCGTAGGCTGCTACGCAATCACTTGTTCGCTACATCGAGCTTGAACTCGTTGTTCATCAATAAACGCTCCTGACCACATCACCGCTATATTTTGTCTTGTCCAGGAATCTTGAAATATATCCCTGCCGTTTCCAGAGGTGTTCGTGGTAGAGCTTTTTGATTCCTGGAACGCAGGACTTCTTGATGGCATCCAGGTTGACGAGATTATTTTTCCAGGTGTCGACTTTAGGGTGACGCGCGACGTCCAAAATGCCGGGCATTAACTGGTCGAGATAGTCCAGTCGCTGCAGCAGGGGGGCGTAGCCGGCGTCCACCAATGAAAATGCCGGGCCGTTAAAGAACGGTGCGGCGGTGACCACGTTCTCGACCTGATCCAGTTTGTTCAACAGGCCCGCGCGCACTTCATAAAATTCCCGCTCGCTTTCTTTGACGCTCAAATGGAAGACGTCCCACATGCACTCGCTGCCGAACTCAATCCAACTGCGGTTCTTGGCGCGCAGGATGAGATCTTGCGGATGCAGTTGATTCGGGTAGGCCTCGTCGAGGTATTCATTGATCACCATCGATTCGAAGATAACCTCTTCGCCGACCAGCAGCACCGGCACGCGTTTTAACGGCGAAAGCTCGGTGAACCAAGCCGGCGGATTGGCTAGGTCGATGTACTCAATGTCGTGTTCGATTTTTTTACGTTCCAGCACGATGGCGGCGCGTTGCACAAAGGGGCAGAGCTTGAAACTAATCAATTTGGGTCGCATTAGGGTTCCTGCGAGGTTCGCTTCAGGATGCAATGGAGTCTCTCCGCAACCATGAACGATGGTGCGGCAGCACCAAGCCTAACAGACCGAGAAATATATAGCCTAGCATGTCGTTGACCGCTGACCATTCCTGCAACACGTAGTGGCCCACCATGAGGCTGAGCATGAAGGCGAACCAGCCATAGACGGTGTAACATTTGTAGGTATTGCTCAGCAGCGCCAGCCCCAGCGTGACTTCGATATAGGGGATCAACTGCAGATAAGCGCTCACCAAATCCGGCGGAAGTTTGATGCGCAAATCACCTTGAAATAAGCCCAAATAGTAAGCGTGAAAACCGCCGTGACTGAAAAATTTGCTGGTGCCGGCGGTTAACAAGATGACGACCATGGTGATGCGAACCACGCGTTCGGCGTCTTTTAGAATTGTGTCGTTAATCAAGTGGCCTCCGGTTGGCGCATTAAGGCTTGAAAGCGCTTGCGAGACGGTTAAATTGTATCGCTTCCGAAATTTCTTTGGAAAATTTCGCGGAGCTCAACTTGGTCAGCAATTCAAAGGCTGCTTGGTAGCTAACGGGGCCGCCATTTGAAGTGATGACTTTGCTATCGATCACCACATTTTGATCGGTGTGAACTTTTATTTTTGGATAGGCTTTGGCGAGGTCCTTTTCGCCTCCGGCCCAGGTCGTGGCATTTTTCCCGTCAAGCACGCCCGCCTCGCCGAGTAAAAAAGCACCCGAGCAATTGCTCGCCATCCAGGACGCCGCTTGGTTTTGCTTTTTGATAAATTGGATGAGGTCTTTGTTCTTCAAAAAAGCGTCCATCTCATAGGCGCTGGGCACCAGCAACACATCCAGCTTGAGCTCGTCGTAGATGGTTTTATCGGCGATAATTTTTAGTCCCTCCTCGGAGCGCACCTCCTTATTCTTGGTCGCCGAAATGACGACGACTTCATAAGATGAAAACCACGCTTTTTTAGTTGCCGCACCAAAGACTTCAATCGGTGCGGTGACATCGCTGGTTAAAAAACCATCGAAGACTAGAATCCCAATTTTATTGGCGGCGGCAACAGCCGAATTAACGGAAAACACGCAACTGAAAATGACGAGTAATACTAATCGCTGTGCCTTGTTCATGGGTATCTCCATTTGAGTCCATAACGAAACTACGTAAGTGACAAACTAGGCAACTAACATTTACATGCAGCGTAATAAGGCGCCTTCGCCAAACCGCTATTGCTGGCAGGCCGCAACTACTCGAACCGGTCCGCCGGTACCGCCCACGTGCTTCAACACGCCCATGACCACCGAGCAGCTTTCCCCACGGCCGATGGCTTCCGCGAGCGCGCCGACGTTGGCGAGATTTTCAACGCTCACGATGCCGCGCTGGTAGAGCTTCACGTGCGACGGCCATGAGTTGGAGTAGTTGTCATCCGTGCCCTTCGCGCCTTGGCCGGAATCGCAGGTGAAGCTGTCGGCGGTGATGCCGGCAATTTTGACATGCTTCGCATCCATGATCGCGATCAACCGGTCGAGCGCCTCGCGCGTGAAGCCCGGATGGTTCAAGCCGTTAACATACGGCGATGCATCCCAATCCTCGCCGCCGGGATAGAACTTGTCCCAACCCAGACGCGCAACCAGCCACACGCCGTCGCGAATCTGATCCGCGATGCGGTCGATGTCTTGCGCGCGCACGGTGGCCAGCGAGTTGTCGCTGAAATCGGTAACCTTGGTGTCGCGATACGGACGTCCGCCATTCTTCGCCAACTCGGCCCGCACGCGTTCGGAAATGTCGATCAGCACCACGGGACCGGCCAGTTGTTCAATGGGTAATTCATGCACCGCCTTGCGTTGATCCACTGGAATCCCCCCGAGCTCCTGGCTGCTTGCGTTGTTGATGTAGTGGTTGGTGCTGTTGAGGTGCGTGCCGGCATGTTCCTGCAGCAGAATCGAAGCGGAATTGAAGTAGCCTTCGTTGGTCGGAAACACGTCCGGCGGATACAAGACGGCTTGCGGACCGAAGCCGGGAACCGGCGTGCTGTGTAAAATTGGCGCGCTCAGGTCGGGTTTGGTCGGGTCCGTCGTGCTCGGTTTGAATGTCGGAATCTCATGCGTCATGTCGATGAAATGCAGCGGCTTGACATCAGGCTCCTGCGCGGCCTTGGACGGACTGCAACCCGGTAGCGCAATAACTGTTGTGAAGGCTAAAAGTAGCGGTAGAACGAGAGCGTACATATCCAGATCCTTGTGTACCGATGTTGTAAATAAAGGCAGCGACATTGTCCTGTGTGTTGCCGTGAGTCTAAGGGGCGGCGCCCGCCGCGCTAAAGTGCCACTTTCTGCTAAATGTAGGGAGCCATTCATGGAGTCGGCGACGCCACGTCATCAAGAATATGGACGGCCCGACCGAGGAGGCGCTGATCCGCAAGCGCTTTGAATTGGAAAAGTGATTAGTGTGTCAGGTCGCAAAAAAAGCTTGTATCCTACGTGTGGTCGAAAGATAGCCGAAGGCCTGTAAGCAATGTCTCGATCTGCCTTTCAACCTGCGCACGGTCATGCAGGACCCGAATCGTTCGGAACAAACCCTGGAGATAAGTAAAGAGCATCTGCGCAGCGGTATCCGTATCCAAGTCTTCGGGCAGCTCGCCTGTAATTTTGGCTGCCTCCAAGCGCTGGGTGAAGCATCCAACGAACATCTCCATTTCAGCCACGATATATTGCTTAAGGTCGCGCGCATTGAGTACGTCGCTGGATAGACTTCCGGCCATCAAGCAGATGCGCGGCGTCCTCGGGTTATCCAGCTCGTCGAGTACGGTTTTGAAGAATGCACGAATTCCTTCCTTTGCAGTAGGCTGCGAAAGCAGCGTATTCAATCGCCGTCGGCTCACTGTGTCGTTGTAGTGTTTCAAGCATTCGAGATAGAGGTTTTTCTTGCTCTTGATACGGTTGTAAAACGACCCCTCGCCAATCCGCATTGCCTTCAGTAGTTCGCGCAGCGACGTATTGGAATAACCATGCTGCCAGAACAGGTGAGTGGCTTTTTCAATCGCCTTGTCGTAGTCGAATTCAATCTTCCGGCCCATAAGATCAGGCTAGCATAAATTTGTAACAGTCAATACAGAAAAATTTTGACAGGTGATCGGGAGGGTGCTATTTTTTGTATCAACCGCTACAGTTTTTCAACCTCAGGAGTGTCCATGAAAGCGATCATCATTCAGCAGTACGGCGGGCCGGAGCAATTGGTTATCGGGGAGGCGCCAGAGCCCAAGCCCAAGTCAGGAGAAGTCGTTATCGGAGTCAAAGCGTTCGGCCTGAACCATGCCGAAATCTATTTCCGCAAAGGGGTATGGGGCGAGGCGGCCAAAATAAGCGGCATTGAATGCGTTGGCCTCGTCAAAGCCGATCCCGATGGACGCTTCAAGGAGGGTCAGAAAGTGGCTGCTCTGATGGGCGGGATGGGACGCACCTTCAACGGTAGCTATGCCCAATACACCCGAGTTCCGGTCGCCAATGTGGTATCGATAGAGTCCGACATGCCCTGGGCCGAGCTGGCTGCGATCCCGGAATCCTACGCGACGGCCTGGACCTGTCTGCATCGTAATCTTGCGCTGAGCGCGGGTCAGGTACTGCTGGTTCGGGGCGCAACGTCGGCGCTGGGCCAGGCGGCCGTAAACATCGCCGCTCATGCCGACGCTCACGTTATCGCCACGACACGTAATCCAGATCGCTTTGCGACCCTGAGGGCGATCGGCGCGAATGAAACCCTGCTTGAAGGCCCCGACCTTTCGCGTCGCATCCGCGCGCTATATTCCAAGGGTATCGATGCCGTGCTGGAACTGGTTGGGACCACTACATTGCTCGACTCATTAGCCACCGTATGCCCAGACGGTCGCGTCTGTATGGCAGGTTTCCTGGGTGGCGGTACTCCCATTGCGTTGTTCGATCCACTGATGCACATGCCCAGCGGTGTGCATCTCAGTTTTTTTGCGAGTGCCTTTACCTTCGGCCTGCCGGAATATCCCCTCTCGGACATTCCGTTTCAAACCATCGTCAATCGAGTAGCACAAGGCAGTTACCGCGCAAAGCCCGCCAAAGTTTTCCAGTTTGGGGAGATACAGGAAGCACATCGTTTGATGGAGTCAAACGGGGCAAATGGAAAAATCGTTGTGACAGTGGACTAAAGAAACGTTATCGACCTCATTGGAAAATGAAGGCATTGTTAATTTGCGATAGCCAATACCCTATTCCACTTGGCCAGGAGCATATCCCTTTGCGCTCAATTGCTAGGCAAATTTGCCTGCTCTTTCCGTTCCAACGCCTTAACCGATTCCAAGTGTTACGGCTGATTTTTTGGCGTGCGCTCATCGACTGTTAGTAGATACTCATCTAGAACCTTGTTATATTTTTCATGGAACTCCCAAAACAATAAATGATTACCGAAAGCGGCAACTTTTGCACTGGGTGTATTCTGCTTTGCCCAGGTCTCGACAACATCTTTGACTTCGGCCCTCACTGTATAAAGCAAAGGTACTTTACCCTCCAATGATTTAAGTTCCTCCGTAAAATCTAAAAAAATGCCTGCGGCGTTTAACATGCCTGCAACAGTGTCAGAAGTATGATTGGCAATATCAGTCACCCACCGAATTCGTTCTGGCGTAGGCGTTACTAACATCCACTGCGCGAACTCCTTGTTAAATTGCTCTCGGTTACGGACCGGGCCAAGAGTGAAATATTCCTGCGCGCTATCCGCATCATCATACCGATACCAGACCCACTCTTTAAGGTTATCGACGCTCGTAGATTTCGGCGGCGAGTCAATCATGATCAATCCTGAGAGACGATCTGAACCGAATTGTTGTACATAGGACAACATTTCTAATGCGCCATAAGACCAGCCCCCCTAACACGACGGAATGTAGATCTAAAGCCTCCAGGAAATTCTTTAAATCTCTGCCATGTTGCTCGTAAAAATGACCACCCTCTGTCTTGGTGCTGCGCCCCTGCCCGCGAGGATCATACGTAATAAAGCGCCATTCATTGGAGTTTTTAAAATAGTTTAATTGATGCTCATAGACTTCGGTGCTCATTGTCCAGCCAGGAATGAAAACTATCGTTTTTGCCCCATGACCCGCTTGTTCGAAATATAGGGTCAAGTCATTGCTCACCTTAACGTAGCCTGATTGAATCTGGCCTTCTTGAGCATGCACCTTCCCACTGTCGTTGGGACTATTGAGGTGCGTGTCGGCATGTTCCTGCAAGAGAATCGAGGTGGAATTAAAGTGGCCTTCATTGGCAGGAAGCACGCCCAGCGGATACAAGGCGGCTCGCCGACCGAAGCCAGGGATCGGGGCACTGTGTAAGTGCCTGTTCAAGATCTCATGGGAGGGCGCATTGCGGCGTTAAAATCGAATGCAGAATGCTCACATACTACGTGTATGCTCCGCTTCTGCATCCGATTTTGCCTAGCACTGCATCTTTCCCATGAGATCTTGAACAGGCTCTAAGATCGGTTCGTTCAGTTTAGGTTTGGTAGGGTCCGCCACACTCGGCTTGACGTCGACTAGCCGAGGCGCGGGGTCCGCTTTCGATGGACTCGCCATAATTGAAGTGAAAACTAAAAATAGCGGCAGAATGAGAGAGTACATATTGAGATCCTTGTGCGCTGATGATTTGGGACGGCCTGAGTCGGTGCGAGTTGAAATAGGTTGCGTGTTTAGCAACGTCGAAATGCAGCATCGCCCGGCGCCTTGCCGTGAGTCTAAGCGGCGGCACCCGCCGCGCTAAAGTGCCACTTTCTGTTAAATGTAGGGAGCCATTCATGAAGCCAGCGACCCCACCGGCGAGCGATACCGCAACTGCCCTCACCCACACTGCGCGCGGGAAGGCTAAGCAGCTCTTTGAGCTTCTGCGCGACGAGATCGGCAAGCAGCGGCTCAAACCCGGGGATCGCTTGCCTGCCACCCGCAAGCTCGCCAAGGAATTCGGTATTTCGCGCAATTGCGTGACGGTCGCGTTCGACATGCTGGCCGCAGCCGGTCTTATTTCCGGTCGCGTGGGTGCGGGTACGTTTGTTGTGGGCACGACGGTGGCGGCAGATACCCGCAGCGCGGGCCATGACCATGTTGCCGCGTTGCTGAGTGACTGGGCGCGCGCGCTGCCCGCGAAGCCCTATCTGCTTGCGGCGCGCAGCGCGCGCATCGATTTTCGCCTCGGCCTGCCCAATCGCATCGGCTTGGACGCCTGCGCAACGCCGATGCGGCGCGCCATCAGTCGCTTGTCGCAGGCCGACATCAGCGCCGCCGACGTCAACGATCCTGCCGGTCGCTTGCGGCTGAGAACACTCATCGCCAACCACCTGCGCGCCACACGCGGCTTGCCCTGCCAGGCGTCCGACCTTGTGCTGACCTCCGGCACCCACCAGTCTCTGGACGTGATCGCAAGATTGTTTGCAGGCGGTGGGGCGAAGATTGCGGTTGAAGATCCCTGCTATCCCTTGGTGCCAAAATTATTTGCTGCCAACGGATTCCAAATCTCCGCAGTGCCCGTTGACGAAGAAGGCATGGATATCGCGAAGTTGGGCGCCGATGTCAAGCTTGCGTACCTCACGCCGAATCACCAATTTCCCTTGGGCTATCGGCTGTCGGTGCAGCGGCGTGAAGCGTTGTTGGAGCTTGCATCAAGACAAGGCGCTTTTGTCATCGAAGACGACTACGACGGCGAGCTGTACTCGGTTGGCAACCTCGGGACGTGCCTGAAAGCCGATGACCACCAAGATCGCGTCATCTATCTGGGGAGCTTTTCGAAGTATCTGTTTCCACAGCTCAGACTCGGTTTTATCGTCGCCCCCAAAAGCCTGCGCGACACCTTTGTCCGCGCGAAGTGGCTGATGGACCGGCAGGTCTCTTTGCCGATTCAGTTGTGCCTGGAATCGCTACTTGAAAATGGTGATTTGCTAAAACTGGTACGCCGTTCGGAGCGCGACTACACGGTACGCCTGGAATTGCTGCGCCAATCCGTTGCACGCCATCTCGCGCCGCATTTTATGCTGCCGAAAAATGCGCGCGGCTTTCATATCGTGGCGCTTGCGGTTGAGGGGTTTGACGTCGCTGGCTTGGTGCAACGGGCGCTTGATAACGGCGTGGGTATCTATCGCCTAGCGGATTTCACACTGGAAACCGCGCAAGACGGACTGATATTCGGGCTCGCCGCGCTGTCTGAAAGTGAGATCAAGGAAGGTATGCGCATTATTTCCTCGTTACTGTAGAACCTGAGTAAGAGGAGGTTTTTAGCCGCGACGATGGCACTTGATAGTCTAGGCTACTTCTCAGGAAATATAGGCATTTTCTGCCGACAGTTTTCAGGAAATAGAATAGACTCTCACCGTGAATGCACTCTTCAAATTACGAGCCCCCCGAACATATGCAAGCACTCTCGCCACCCAATATAGAATCGGAGTTGAGCTATGCTTATTTGCATGCGGTGGCTTCGCATGCGGGCATAGCCTGCAGCGTTGGTAGTCGTCATGAAGATAACAACGGTATTGATGCCACGCTGACTGCGTGGGGGCCTTTCCCCAACGGAGGCTATCTCACGGAGGTAACCATTAAAGTGCAGCTCAAAGCGACAATCGCCGAGCCAGCAGATGACGGGGAAAATCTTTCCTATTTTCTGCAAGGAGTAAGTCGCTACGATGACTTGCGAACTGACGCTGTTGCCAATGCGCGTATTCTGGTTGTGTTGTTTCTGCCTGCCGAAGCGCAGGAGTGGCTGAACCATTCACCTGAGCAGCTTGTTTTGCGACGCTGCGCCTATTGGCAGAGTTTGCGCTGTGCGCCAAAAACAGCTAACAGCTCAGGTGCAACGGTGAAGTTGCCAAAGGCTCAAGTGTTCAATCCGCAGGCACTCAATGACCTTGCGGCGCAGCTGTCGCGTCGAGAATTCCCGCTGTATCCTACCTTATGAATTTCAACACTCTCATTGCCCCAACCGACCTGCGAGATTACGCGAAGTCTCAAGGGTGGGTGTTGCTTAAGGAAGCAGCTAAGGATCGGCTCTACGTAATGACGAATCCCCGCTTTGATCGTCGGCAACTGGTGTTTCCCATGGATACGACGGCGCCGGACTACGCTGAGACTGTTGCACTAATTCTAGACAAGCTGGCGGCAATGGAGGCTCGCACGCCGCAGGCCGTGCTTAAGAGTTTATTGGAAGTGGGTGATGATTCCATTTCGTTCCGCGTGACTTCTTTGCGCCCCGATGAGAACTCCCTCCCTCTTTCATTCGCGGGGTCTATGATCGCTGGCGCGCAACAACTGTTACTTGCTTCAGCTTGTACCGTCCTCAGGCCGCAAACGCATCATCCGCGGCTCAGTCGGACGGAACCCCAACAGTTTTTGGAAACAACGCGCTTTCGCCATACCCAACCTGGAAGCTTCGTACTGAACGTCTCTTGCCCGGTGCAAGCTATGGATATACAGGCACCATTGTTACAAAACGAGGAGAAAGCGCCTTTCGTCCGTCGCGCCACGATCACGCTACGGCGTTCCTTAAAGGAATTGGTAGCAGCAATTGAAGCGGATTCGTTGGATGAGTTTGTTGAAGCAACGAAGAAGAGTGCGACACCGCTGATCTCATCAAATTTCTGCGAAGCACTAACCCGTTTCGAGGATGAAACGATCAAAAACTCTGTTGATATTGGGATCGCATGGGCTACTTCAATTCCACGCCCAGCGAATGAGTCTAATATTTCAATCGTGCGGGTACACCATGATTACTTCTCGCGAATCGAGGAAGTTCGCCGGGAGCTTCGCTCAGTCGAAAAACACACGGACGATACCTTCATCGGCACCGTTGAGCGGCTCGATGGAGAAATGGGTATGGACGGGCGGCGTTCCGGCGAAGTGATCCTTTCATTGCTATTGCCGGAAGGTGAGCAGGTTCGTGTGCGAACCAGCCTCGACACAGAGAGTTATGCGAAAGCAGACAAAGCGCACATGACCGAAGGCACCTATGTGAAGGTGGCTGGACGGTTGCATCCGGGAAGGCAGCCAAGACAGTTGAATGAACTCCGATCCTTCGAGATCATTCAACGGTAAGCTGCGGGTGGGTGTATTTCGCCTGATGTAAAAAATGCGGGCGCTTCCGTTTTTCGCACGAAAAACGCCGGCAGCAGTTGCTTATAGCGTCAACCGCCGTTTCTAGGGTTACTACTCCCGTCGGCTCAAATCTTTCCAATTTAGTATCGCCGTCCCAACATACCCCGCCAGCAATAGCAGAACCACAGACGATGCGATGCCATCGAGGGTGAGGTAATCAGCAAAGGTTGCCTTGTATCCGCGATACGCTGAATTTACCGCAACACTTTCAAACGAGCTCACCCACAAGCGCCAAGCCGCCCAAGCGAGCGCACTATTCGCGACGGCCGTGACGAACAGCGGCAGGATGGTCAGCCGCGCGGCCCAGGCGGCCAGCGCGCAATAAACTATTCCCGCCCCAACAAACAGTAGCGCGGTTAAGCCCATCTCGCGCAGCAGCGCTATCCCGTAGATGAGCACCGACAATGAAATCAGCCATTGAATGATTCGGATGATCATCATACTTAACCGGTTGTTGTCATTATTAAATCAACGAGGTCAGCGCGCTTTGCCGGGCTTCTTGGCTTTGCCCGCCACCCGCATGGCTTCGTGTGCCCACCGCCGCAGTTCTGCGGGATCGGTGAGCACCTCTTCGGGGAGTTCGAAATATCTCCGCACCTGCACGCGCCCTTTTTTGGTCAGGTACGAGAAGCACATCATGCCGGCCGCTGTGTATTTTTCGCGCGTGGTATCGTCGACGACAAAATACAAACTGTTCCCCATGAGCATCGCGAATTGCACGCCATTGCCGGCGAGGCCGACGCCGCCGAAGAAGCGGCCGGTGGTGATCGGGCCGAGGGGCTCCAGCAGTTCTAAAATATACTCTGTGTATTCGGTGCTGGCCGACATGGGCGTCTCCGCGAGCAACAGCATTAACCGCGCGCTCTTTCGCAAGTGTGGTGCGTCAAGCGGGTGGGGTCAATAACAGCGCCGATGGCGTAAACCACCCACGCGTTGCGGCATTGTTTGCCGGACGCTGGTGTACAATCGCCGCCTTTGTCACAATTCCTGCTTTCACAAGGACAGTTCCATGCAGCAGTTCGACGGTACAACCATTTTGTGCGTGCGCCGTGACACCCAGGTGGTGATCGGCGGCGACGGTCAGGTGTCGCTGGGCAACACCATCATGAAATCCAACGCGCGCAAGGTGCGCCGTCTTTACAATGACAAGGTGCTGGCCGGATTCGCCGGGGCGACCGCCGATGCGTTCACCTTGTTCGAGCGTTTCGAAGCCAAGCTGGAAAAACATTCCGGCAACCTCACGCGCTCGGCCGTGGAGCTGGCCAAAGACTGGCGCACCGACCGCATGCTGCGCCGCCTCGAAGCGTTGCTGGCGGTGGCAGACAAAACCGTGTCGCTGATGATCTCCGGCAACGGCGACGTGATCGAGCCCGAGCACGGCTTGATTGCCATCGGCTCGGGCGGTGCCTACGCCAAAGCGGCCGCGCTCGCGTTACTCGAACACACGCAACTCGAAGCGCGCGCGATTGTCGAGAAGGGCCTGCACATCGCCGCCGACATCTGCATTTACACCAATCACAACCTCACCATCGAAGAGCTGACTTGAACCATGTCAAGCATGACCCCGCGCGAAATCGTCCAGGAACTGGACAAGTTCATCATCGGCCAGGCCGCCGCCAAACGCGCGGTCGCCATCGCGTTACGCAATCGCTGGCGGCGCTCACAAGTTGCCGAGAGCATGCGCAACGAGATCACGCCCAAGAACATATTGATGATCGGGCCCACCGGCGTTGGCAAAACCGAAATCGCGCGCCGCCTCGCCAAGCTCGCGCATGCGCCGTTCATCAAAGTAGAGGCCACCAAGTTCACCGAGGTCGGTTATGTCGGCCGCGACGTCGACACCATCATCCGCGATTTGATGGACATTTCGGTGAAACTTACGCGCGAGCAGGAAACCAAGAAGGTGCGTTTCCGCGCCGAAGAAGCCGCTGAAGAGCGCGTGCTCGACATTTTGTTGCGCCCGGTACGCAGCAGCACCGGCGGCGCCATGGGTTTTAATCCAGCTACCGAAGCACCGAGCACGGAGGCGTCGTCGACGCGCCAGAAATTCCGCAAGATGTTGCGCGAAGGCACGCTCAACGAGCGCGAGATTGAAGTTGAAGTCAACGTTCAGCACGTCGGCGTGGAAATCATGGCGCCGCCCGGCATGGAAGAAATGACCAGCCAGTTGCAGAGCATGTTTCAAAATCTCGGCAACACGCGCACCACCTCGCGCAAGCTGCCGGTCGGCATGGCGCTGCGCCTGCTCACCGATGAAGAAGCCGGCAGGCTGGTGAACGACGACGACATCAAGTCACGCGCGCTGGACAATGTTGAACAAAACGGCATTGTGTTTCTCGACGAGATCGACAAGATCGCACGCCGTTCCGAATATGGCGGCAGCGGCCCGGACATTTCGCGCGAAGGCGTGCAGCGTGACTTATTGCCCTTGGTCGAAGGCACCACGGTCTCGACCAAATACGGCAGCGTGCGCACCGACCATATCCTGTTCATTTGCTCGGGCGCGTTCCACATGGCCAAGCCCTCGGATCTGGTGCCGGAATTACAAGGGCGCTTGCCGATCCGCGTTGAGCTGCAATCACTCACCGTCGAAGACTTCGTGCGCATTCTCACCGAACCGGATGCGTCGCTGACCAAGCAATACGCGGCGCTGCTGGCGGCCGAAGGCATGCAGGTGAGTTACACGCCGGAAGGCATCCGCCGCCTCGCCGAGATCGCTTGGCAAGTGAACGAAACCACCGAGAACATTGGCGCGCGCCGCCTGCACACGGTGATGGAACGCTTGCTGGAAGGCGTTTCCTACGACGCAGCGGATCGCAGCGGCTTCGCATTGGAAGTCACGGCGGCATATGTTGACGAACAACTCGGCGCGCTGGCCAAGAATGAAGATTTAAGCCGCTACATATTGTAGGAGGGTGCTTGCTGTATTCTTTAGCAGGTAACTGAACTGATCGATGGAGACGGCGATGATCCGGGTTGCGTTTGCGAAAGTCAAAGCAGAGAAAGTTGCACGGCTTGAATCTTGGTTGCACGAGCTGATGCACCGCCAAGACGAGGTGCGCGAGACCTTCGCTCGGGAAAGTGTTCGCCATGAACAGGCCTTCATTATCCCTGGACAAGAGGGACCAATATTGATTTACGTGATGGAAGCCCAGGACCATAAGCGCGGGCGGGAAGCCTTTCAGGCATCGCAACTCCTGATCGATTTGGAGCATCGCCGCGTCATGGATGACGTGCTCGCCGAAAAAATCCAGATAGCACCTTTGTATGATTGTGCTCTCCGGGAGACTGGGACCGATTAATCGCCATTCGTCGACCGGGCTCTTCGCCTACGACGCAGAGGCAAGGCGTTTGCCACCACGAATCACTAACCGAGGATTGTACCGATGACCGAATCCACCGCCCCCCGCCCCACCGATATCAACCTGCACCAGAAATCGCGCCTGCTCGAACTCGCCTTCGACGACGGCAGCCATTTCAACCTACCCTGCGAATACCTGCGCGTGTACTCACCCTCCGCCGAAGTGCGCGGCCACGGCCCGGGCGAGGGCGTGCTGCAACTGGGCAAAGAAAATGTCAACATCGTACAGATCGAGCCGGTTGGCACCTATGCCGTGTGCCTGTATTTCGACGACGGCCACAATACCGGCATCTACTCGTGGGAAACGCTCTACAACCTGGGCAAACACCACGACGAACTGTGGCAGGAATATCTCCAGCAACTGGAGAAGGCCGGAAAAAAACGCAAGCCGTAGCGTGCGCCATGCGCGCGATGTACACGAGGTAAAGGTGAAATCACATGACTGACAAAACCACCCACTTCGGTTTCCAACAAGTGCCGCTTGCAGACAAGGCGCGCAAAGTCGCGGAAGTGTTTCATTCGGTCGCCAATAAATACGACTTGATGAACGACCTGATGTCGCTGGGCCTGCACCGCATCTGGAAGCGCATCGCGGTCGAGATGACTGGCCTGCGCACCGGGCAACGCGTACTCGATCTGGCGGGCGGCACCGGCGATCTGGCCGCGCTGATGGCGCCGCTGGTCGGCGAGCACGGCGAAGTGGTGTTGTCCGACATCAATGCGTCGATGCTCGACGTCGGACGCGGGCGCTTGGTGGATCGCGGCATCGTCGGCAACGTCACCTTCGTGCAAGCCGACGCCGAAAGCCTGCCGTTCCCCGACAACCATTTCGACTGCATCACCATCGCGTTCGGCCTGCGCAACGTCACCAATAAAGATCGCGCGTTGGCTTCGATGTTCCGCGTACTGAAACCCGGTGGCCGCCTGCTGGTGCTGGAATTTTCCAAACCGATGCTGGCCGCGTTGCGCCCGATCTACGATATGTATTCTTTCAAGGTGCTGCCGGTGTTAGGCAAGGCCATCACCGGCGACGCCGCCAGTTATCAATACCTAGCCGAATCCATCCGCATGCACCCGGATCAGGAAACGTTAAAGCAGATGCTGCAGACGGCGGGCTTCGAACGCGTGGAGTATTTCAACATGACGGCGGGCGTGGTGGCGGTGCATCGTGGGTACAAGTTTTAGATAGAGCGCCCTACAGTCCATGTGAGGCAACTGATGGATCCTGACGTTTTGTACAAATACCGATCTCTGGAAACGGAAGAAAAACATAATCGAGTAAGGGAGACTTTTGAAAAAAGTACCGTGTATTTTTCTTCGCCCGAGCAGTTCAACGATCCCTTTGATTGCAAGATACCGTTATTGCTCGATGGAACTGAAGAAGAATGGGGAAAATACGTCGAGGATCAACTTGAAATAAATAAGCCCGAGCTGTCACCTACTGATCGCAAAATCGAAACGAAACGTTTAATTCAAAACGGTAGTTACAAGAAGCTTGATCCGTCGATTTCCACAAGGGCGGCAAAAAGTGCCGGGGTATATTGTCTATCTGCCGTTAATGACGACATTCTGATGTGGTCACACTATGCGAATGCGCACAGAGGTATCTGCATCGGCTTTCGCGCCAGTCCCGACGACGGATTTTTTCATCGTTCACAAGATATTAACTATTTGCAGTCATACCCCGCAACTAGCATCTTTGATCCTGAAGAACAGCGGATAAAAACAGCCTTTCTCACTAAATCCGAACATTGGCGTTATGAAAACGAGTATCGAATATATGAGCACCAAGGTCCGGGTTCATACTCATTTCCACAAGACTTACTGGTGGAAGTTATACTCGGATGTGAAATCAGCGATAGCGACCGACAGTCGGTGACAGCGTGGGCACAAGCACGTTGCTCCAAGCCGAAAATTTTCGCGGCACGTAAGAAGGAACGTGAGTTCAGATTAGAAATTGAAGAGGTCTCATGACTCCAAAACAATTTCTGCTCGGCGCATTTGAATCCGCACTCAACGCAGGCCTGCGCCTCGACCCCTACACCGTGCAGCGGTTGGGTGGTCTGGCCGGTAAAGTCGTAGCGGTGGAATTGCGTGGCGTCAATGTCACGCTGTTGCTCGCGTTGCAAACCGACCGCATTGAAGTGCGCGGCAAACATGCGGGTGCAGTGGACGCGCGCTTGAGCGGCACGCCGTTGGCGTTTGCACGCATGGGTTTAAGTGGTGATCGCGCCGCCTTGCACACCGGCGAGGTGCAGATCAGCGGCGATACGGAGTTGGGTCAGCAGTTGCGCGACATCCTCGCGGCGATGGACATCGACTGGGAAGAGCACCTGTCAAAGTTCACCGGCGACGTGATTGCGCATCAAGTCGGCAACGCCGCGCGCGCGTCGCAGCGCTGGGCGCAACAGAGCAGCGCCGCGTTGCTGCAAGACACCGGCGAATATCTGAAATACGAACGCGAAATTCTAGCCGACCGCGCGCAGGTCGAGACCTTTATGCAGCAAGTGGATGTATTGCGCGACGACGTTGAGCGGCTGGAAGCGCGCGTGCAGCGCTTGCAAAAAATGTAGGGTGGGTACAACCCACCAAGCGTGCGCAGCACACAATATTTTGTGGAGTGCCTGACTGCACGCCGGTGGGTTGTACCCACCCTACATTAGAAATTAGCGACAGAATTCAGGGGTAGAGAATTTGATATTTCAACGTTACATCAGCGGTGTCCCCACATGATCCATCCCCGCCACCTGCTGCGGCTGCTGCACATCAACCGCGTACTGGTAAAACACGGGCTGGATGAAATTATTTTCGCCACGCACCTGTTCCGGCCGCTGCGCTTTTTCTTTTATTTGCTGCCGTGGAACTGGGCGCGACGCACCGGCCAGCCGCGCGGCGTGCGCGTGCGGCTGGCGCTCGAAGCGCTCGGGCCGATATTTGTCAAGTTCGGGCAGATTTTATCGACGCGCCCCGATCTGTTGCCGGACGACATCGCCAAGGAACTCGCCAAGCTGCAAGATCAAGTGCCGCCGTTTGCAGGCAGCCTTGCGCGCCAAATTATCGAGCAGGCGTACGGCCAGACGGTTGCCGACGCATTTCAGACGTTCGACGAACAACCCTTGGCATCCGCGTCCATCGCGCAAGTGCACGCGGCGACACTCAAAAACGGCCGCGACGTGATCGTGAAAGTGGTGCGCCCCGGTATTGCGCACGCCATTCGCAGCGACATTGAACTACTGCACGTGCTGGCGGGGCTGGCCGAAAAATACTGGCGCGAAGCGCGCCGCCTGCGCCCGCGCGAAGTGGTCGCCGAGTACGAAAAAACCATCTTCGACGAGCTCGACCTGCAACGCGAAGGCGCGTCGGCGTCGCAGTTGCGCCGTAACTTCGCCGGCTCGCCGCTGCTGTACGTGCCGGAAGTTTTCTGGGAGCTGACGCGCAACAACGTGATGGTGATGGAGCGCATTCACGGCATTCCGATCAGCGATCTTTCCGCATTGCGCGCGGCCAACATCGACTTCAAAAAACTGTCGGAAAACGGTGTGGAGATTTTTTTCACGCAGGTGTTCCGCGACAGCTTCTTTCACGCCGACATGCATCCCGGCAATATTTTCGTCGGCCCCGACGGACGTTACATGGCGGTCGACTTCGGCATCATGGGCATGTTGAGCCCGGAAGATCAGCGCTATCTCGCCGGAAATTTCCTGGCGTTTTTCCAGCGTGATTACCGGCGCGTGGCGGAGTTGCACGTCGAGTCCGGCTGGGTGCCGGCCGACACGCGCGTGGAAGAATTTGAAGCGGCGATCCGCACTGTGTGCGAACCGATTTTCCAGAAGCCGCTGAATGAAATATCGTTCGCGCACATTTTGATACGTCTATTCCAGACCGCGCGCCGCTTCAATATGGAAATCCAACCGCAACTGGTGCTGTTGCAAAAAACCCTGCTCAACATCGAAGGGCTGGGGCGCCAGTTGTATCCCGAGCTTGACCTGTGGCAGACCGCCAAGCCGTTTCTGGAGCGCTGGATGAGCGAACAGTTCGGCCTGCGCGGCTGGATCAAAAATCTGCGCCGCAACGCACTGGACTGGTCGGTTGCGCTGCCGGAAATCCCGACGCTGGTGCATGCCATCTTGAAGGCAAAATCTGCGCCCACGACGCGGGCAGACACCTACAGTGATCTACGTAAATTGCAACTGGAACTGCGCCGCTCCAATCGCCGCACCTACCGCGCCATCGCCGGCGGCAGTTTCATTTTGAGTGCCGCGATCTTGCTTGGTACGCACGGCGAAAACTTTGTGATGTTCGCCTCCGCGCCACTGCTCACCTGGATGTTCGGCGCGGTCGGTGCGGTGGTGCTGATTTTCTCCTGGCCCGGAAAGGATTCCTGACGTGCGTCTGGTGACATGTTTGTTTGCAGGCCAACCCCACTTCGGTGTGGTGACCGGTGATGACGTATTTCTTCCTGCCCGCGCAAGCGGCGCGCCCGCTGAATTTCGTGACATGCTGGCGTTGATCGGCGGCGGCGGCGCGGCGCTCGCGCGCTTGGCCGCAGCGATGGCGGCGGGCTCCAACCGCGTGCCGTTGGCACAGGTTGAATTGCTCGCGCCGATTCCGCGCCCGCGCAAAAACATCATGTGCCTGGGCTGGAATTATTTCGATCACGCCAAGGAGTCGGCTGCGGTGGGTGGACGCACGGCGGAAATTCCCGAACATCCGGTCGTGTTCACCAAGAGCGTTACCAGTGTAAACGGGCCCTATGCCGACATTTCGGCACAGCCCGAAGTGACGCAGCAACTGGATTGGGAAGTGGAGCTGGGCGTGATCATCGGCCGCAGCGGACGCGGCATCGCCGAAGCCGACGCACTAGCCCACGTGTTCGGCTACACCGTCATCAATGATGTTTCCGCGCGCGACCTGCAATTCCGCCACAAACAATATTTTCTCGGCAAAAGCCTCGACGGTGCCTGCCCGATGGGGCCGTGGCTTGTCACTTCCGACGCAATCGCCGATCCGCAAAACCTGCAACTGCGCAGTTGGGTCAACGGTGTGCTGAAACAAGACGCCAACACCCGCGACATGATCTTCAGCATCGCCCGCACTATCGCCATCCTGTCGCGCGGCATGACCCTGGAACCCGGCGACATCATCGCCACCGGCACCCCGGCCGGCGTCGGCTTCGCGCGCACGCCGCCCGAGTTTATGAAGGCGGGCGATGTGGTGGAATGTGAAGTGGCGGGAATCGGGCGGATAAAAAATAGAATGATGTAGCGGACCACGTTGCCGTAATCGCAGTCGAAAGGTATTCTGCGCGCATGCCTCTAACCGATTACCTCCCGGCCGAATTTCTCGACATCTACGAGGTCCATAATTACCGCCACGCTGCTGAGGTTCTTGCTACAGGATGTCCGCGTGAATTCGCAGAACTGATCAGCGCCTCAGTCAGTTCCGCCTGACAACGGCAGGCATCGTCGCCAAAGGCGGCAACGAATCGCAGATCCCCAAACGTCTGGCATCGTTGCTTCGCCCAATGCGCTGGTTTGAAACGCGAATTCGTGGTGACCTCGTGGTTACTATCGAAACGCATACCGATGACGGTACTGAGAAAGCCGAAACTCGTATCGATAACTTCATGGATGGTCACAAGGTGGACTTCGTGAAAAATCGTGTTGCCTTCGATCTGGAGTGGAACAGCAAAGACCAAACTTTTGACCGCGACCTCTACGCTTTCCGTGCATTTCATGAAGCGGGCGTTATCAGTGCCGCTGTTTTGTTGACGCGCAGCGAGAATCTCAACGACGTTTTCAAGCACCTTGGCGTCATGTCGAAGTACGGCGCAAGCACCACTTGGATGGGCAAGTTGCTGTATCGCGTTAAAGCCGGGAGAAGTGGTGGTTGCCCACTGCTGGTACTTGGTATCACACCAAAATTAATCGAGGATTGGCCGCAATGATTTCCGCATCAGTCGACTTATTGAAGAAAGTTGGGAAGCAGCGATTCCACACCGTGTTAGCTGATCCGCCGTGGCAGTTCCAGAACAAGACTGGAAAGGTTGCGCCAGAACATAAGCGCCTGAATCGCTACGGTACGCTAGCCCTTGATGCCATCTGTGAACTTCCGGTGGCTCGCATCTGCGCCGACACATCGCACCTCTATCTTTGGGTTCCCAACGCGCTCCTGCCCGAAGGGCTCCGCGTGCTGGCCGCTTGGGGCTTCCAATACAAGAGCAATCTGGTTTGGCATAAGGTGCGCAAAGATGGCGGACCAGACGGCCGAGGTGTGGGATTTTACTTCCGTAACACGACCGAGATCATTCTATTTGGGGTGCGTGGAAAAAATGCTCGCACACTTGCTCCAGGTAGAGGGCAGGTCAATATTATAAGGTCGATGAAGCGCGAACATTCGCGCAAGCCTGACGAGCAATACGACATTATTGAAGCATGCAGCCCTGGCCCGTTTATTGAGCTCTTCGCGCGTGGTCCGCGCGAGGGGTGGACCACGTGGGGTAATCAAGCCGAGGTGTATACTCCGACTTGGTCAACGTATGCGAATCACTCGCAGTCTCATCTTCCTGTCCAAGACTGCTAATTTTTTTCTGTATTCCGGCTCTATGGCATGTGCAACTCAAGGTGGCTTTTACGTCACTCATCCTCGGTAATAAACCCAATCCCGAGCTTCTTCATTTTCGTGCCACCGGGCTCGGCTGGCAAACACGTGTCGATGCCGCACTTAAAGACTGGCTAAAATCCCACAAGTCCATCAAAGCTTGAGATAAAAACAAAGTCGCGTAGTGAAGGCAATATTGCCCTTACTTGTTGGATAAGAACCAAGGCCGGCTCGTCCCGCAAAATACGCGTGCTACACTTCCATGTATGCAAGATGCCGACACTTTACGCCGTTTTATGTTTGAACATGCGCCGGTGCGCGGCGAGCTTGTTTATTTAAATGCAACGTGGCGCGCGGTGCTGGAACGCCACGGCTACCCGCCGGTGGTGCGTGAAACTCTGGGTGAATATCTTGCCGCTGCCGCGCTGTTATCCGGCACCATCAAATACGACGGCTCGTTGATAATGCAAATACGCGGCACCGGACCGATCACCACCTTGGTGGCCGAATGCACCTCACAGCGCACCCTGCGTGGTTTGGCCAAGTGGTCCGGCGAAGTTGCACCTGGATCTTTAAGCCAACTCACCGGTGCCGGCAACTTGGTCATAACCATTGATCCTGGCGCCGACATGCAACGTTACCAGGGCATTGTGAGTCTGGAGGGCGACAACATCGCGCAGGCGCTGGGTCACTATCTGGAACGTTCCGAGCAGCTTAAAACCCAGTTATGGCTGGTGGCGAACGAACAACTTGCGGTGGGCTTATTGTTGCAAAAGCTGCCCGACAGCGCGGCGCATGCCGGGCAAGATGAAGACTTATGGAACCGCGTGCAGCAACTCGCCTCCACCGTGACACCGGAAGAATTGTTAACTTTAAGTCCAGCCACCCTGTTACGACGCCTGTTCAACCAAGAAGACTTACGCGTGTTCGAAGCTGAGCCGATGAGCTTTCGCTGCACCTGTTCGCGTGAGCGGGTGCGCAACATGCTGCGCGCGCTGGGGCAAGACGAAGTGCACGACATCATCAAGGAACAGGGTGCGGCTTCGGTCACCTGCGAATACTGCAACCAGCAATATCAATTCGACGCCGTCGACGCCAAACAGATTTTTGCTGCGGATGTTCTACCAAAAGGTTCCCTGGCTCGACATTAAACAAAGCCGGGCGCGCTACATCGCAACGGCGTAGCGCGCCCGGCGCCTCTTAGGTTACATGTTGATGCTTGCCCGAAGGCTGCACCGTGCTGGCTTGTGGACCTTCTTCACCCATCTCTTCGGCAAAACGTACGGGCGTGCCGAGCTCCAGATGATCGAAGCCGCCGTTGAGTACGCTGTTACGATGAAAATACACTTCGCGTCCGTCGCTGGTATGAATCAGCCCGTAATCCATGTGCGGAAACACTTCGGTGATTTTGCCGCGCGGTGGCGCGTCGTGGGTCTTGATGTTGTGGCGCTGCTTGCGGGCATAATTTTTCAGTTGGCGTTGCGCCGCGTCGAACGCATCGCGAAGCGCAACGTAGACGTCCTCATGCGTCCGGTCAGCGTGTTGATCCTTGCTGACCACCAGTTCGCCGTGCGGTACAGTGAGATCGATACATACGTGATAACGTTTGCCTTGGTGGTGGTGGGTGTGCGGCGCCTCGACGACGACGCGGCAACTCATGATACTGTTGTAAAATTTATCGAGCTTGTCGGCACGTTCGCGGATTTTAGCTTCGACCGCGTCTGAGCGCGGCATGTCACGGAACGTCACTTGCAAAGGCAGTTGCATGTTTACATCCTCTCGTCTTTTTGTGGTCACGCTTCTACACTCGGTTAAAACCATGTCGGGCGCCATAGGGGTTTCTACGGATTCATGACGACCACGTTATCTGCACCTGACGTACTCATGCTGCTGGCGCCGGGTTGCCCGCATTGCCCGTTAGTGCTCGCCGGCTTGGGTGAATTGCTCAAGCGCGGCGTGATCGGCCGGCTGGAAGCGGTCAACATCGAGCGCCATCCCGAAATTGCGCAGCAACATGGCGTGCGCTCCGTCCCCTGGGTGCGGGTCGGCGAATTCGAGCTGAGCGGCACGCGCAGCACGGCAGAACTGGAGCGCTGGGCGCAGAGCGCCGGCAGCGTGCAAGGACGCGCGGACTACTTGGCCGAGCTATTGAAAAGCGGCATGCTGAATCAAGCCACGACTGCGCTGGATGCAAACGACGCTTACGTCGAAGCGTTGCTGTTGTTGCTTGCCGATCCTAAAACCGATATGCACGTGGGTGTCGGCGTTGGCGCGCTCTTCGAACACCTGCAAGGCAGTGCGCTGTTGCGACGCCAGGTGGACGCACTCGGAGCGCTGACGCGGCACGCCGATGCGCGCGTGCGTGCCGATGCTTGTCATTATTTGAGTCTCAGTGGTGAGCGCAACGCCCTGGGTTTCATCGAACCGCTACTGCATGATGCCGATGCGCAGGTACGCGAGATTGCACGCGAAAGTGTAGCGCTGTTTTAGAAAAATGCCGCGCAGCGGCCTGACAGCGTGTGACATCCCTCCTCCTGCATTGCGGTAATTGCCTAGCGCACTATTCCTCGCGCGCCACACTCTTGATAATATAGCCGCCGGATTTTTCGTCGTACTCCAGCGCGAGTAATTTGCGCGTTTGCGCTTCTTCCAATAACTCGCCGAATGAGCGGAAGCCGTGATAGCTCTCGTTGAAGCCGGGGTTGCGGCGTTTCAAGGCTTGCTTGACCATCGAGCCCCACACTTTATCTTCTTCGCCGCGTTCTTCGAACAGCGCCTGCACGGTTTCCATCACCACGTCGAGCGCTTCCTGGCGCTTGTCTTCTTCTGTGGGGGGCGCGGCGGCGCTGGGTTTTTCTGCTTTCTCGGCGGTGGTACGACGCCGACGCGCGGCACGCGGTTTCGCCGCTTCGCGTACCAGATCGTCGTAGAAAATGAATTCGTCGCAGTTGGCGATCAGCAGGTCGGAGGTTGACTGTTTCACGCCGACGCCGATGACCACCTTGTTGTTCTCGCGCAGCTTGCTGACCAGCGGCGAAAAATCCGAATCGCCGCTGATGATTACGAACACATCGACGTGCGCCTTGGTGTAGCACAGGTCGAGCGCATCGACGACTAGGCGAATGTCGGCCGAGTTTTTACCGGACTGACGCACATGCGGAATTTCGATTAACTCGAACGCCGCCTCGTGCATGGCTTTTTTAAATTCCTTGTAACGTTCCCAGTCGCAATAGGCTTTTTTAACGGTGATGCTGCCTTTGAGCAGCAGGCGCTCCAGGACTTTTTTAATGTCAAACGCTGCGTACTTCGCGTCGCGTACACCGAGCGCGACATTTTCGAAGTCGCAGAATAAGGCCATGTTTTGGGTTTTGGTTTTGGTGGTCATGCGGGCTCTCGTAAGTGCTACGCCGTGGGCTGAAAGGCCCCACAGCGTAGCAAGCCCGTCAGCTTTTTAGAAACGGATAATCCGCATAGCCTTTTTCGCCACCCATGTAGAAGGTGGTTTGATCCGCGCTGTTGAGCGGCGCGCGTTTCGCAAAGCGCTTGGGTAGATCCGGATTGGCCAGATACAAGCTGCCGAAAGCAATCAAGTCAGCGTCGCCGGCGGCGAGTGCGGTGTCGGCGCGGTCTTGATCATAGCCGCTGTTGGTGATGTAGCTGCCTTTGTAGATTTTACGCAGCTTGCGCAGGTCAAACGTCGGGCCGGCCGCACCCGGTGTTTGTGCGCCAATTTCGGTGACGTGCAAGAATACCAAGCCGAAGTTATTGAGTTTGTCCGTCATGTAACTGAAGGTCGCTTCGGGATTGGAGTCGCGCATGTCGTTAAAAGCATTCAGCGGCGACAAGCGGATGCCGACGCGATTGGCGCCCCACACCGACACCACCGCCTGGGTGACTTCGAGCATCAGTCGCGCACGATTCTCAAGCGAGCCGCCGTACTGGTCGGTGCGTTGATTGCTACCGTCGCGTAAAAACTGATCAAGCAAATAACCGTTGGCGCCATGAATTTCGACGCCGTCAAAACCGGCACGCAAGGCGAGCTCCGCACCGTGACGGTATTGCGCCACGACGCCGGGAATTTCCGCTGTGTTCAATGCGCGCGGTGTTTCGTAAGGCTTGGGGCCTTCGTAGGTGTAGAGCTCACCGGCGGGTTTGATGGCCGAGGGCGCAACTGGCAGTGCCCCGCCCGGCTGAAAGCTTGAGTGCGAGATTCGCCCGACGTGCCACAGTTGCAGGAAAATGCGTCCGCCTTTTTCATGTACCGCAGTGGTGACCGTTTTCCACCCGGCCACCTGCGCATCGTTGTAAATGCCGGGCGTAAATGGATAGCCCTGACCCTCAGGGGTAACTTGTGTGGCTTCGCTGATGATCAGGCCCGCCGTTGCACGTTGCGCGTAATACTCGGCGGTGATCGGTTGCACCACCGCTGCGCGGTCGGCGCGACTGCGGGTCATGGGCGCCATGACAAGACGATTCGGTAATTCGAAGGAACCCAGTTTTACCGGTGCTAACACGTTGATCGAGCTGTTTTTGGATGACATGTGTATTCTCCTGATTGAACAACTAAAAACGTTTGGATTGAATGGAGCGTTTGCTATTCACCGCTGACCTGAGTGCGGTGCTTACACTTGCCCGCGCCCGCCATAAGCCTCGCGACGCGTGCGACTGCATCCCTCTGCTTGCCAGTTTCATCGTCACCTCTCTTGTTAATACGTAACCACAATGGTTACGTTTATGGTCAAAAAAAATCACATGTTTTTTTCGATGTCCGCCAACATCACTTTCTGCAATTCGCGTTCGTAGATGCCTTGTGCCCGGTCCAGATGTGCCGACAACGCGCCGCGCACTTTACAGCTCACGGGGCATTTGTGGTTTTCCGGGTTTTCGTGCAGCGGCACGAGCTCCGTGTCGGACATCACGGCGCGGTAAATGTCGAGCAATGAAATCGTCTTGGCGGTGCGGGCCAAAGAGAATCCTCCCGATTTACCCCGCTCGGTTCGCACCAAGCCCGCATGCGCGAGTTCGCCCAGCAGCCGGCGGATTACGACCGGGTTGGTATTTACGGTTTCCGCCAACACTTCCGACGTCGCCTTTTCGCCTAAATAGGCCAGGAGCGTCATGATGTGTACGGCCATAGAAAAGCGGCTGCTCGATGTCATACGTAACTAATGTAGTTACTATTAAATAAAAATTCAAGGGCAGGTCAGAATAGATGGCGTAAAAATTAGGTTGGTGGTGCGGTGACTGCGGCGGCGTAAGGGTGTCGGCGTGTGATCAAGCCGCTGAATAAAAACACATCAAGTAGATGTTCGTAGGATTGCGGAGTAATCGCCACGTCGCCGGACCAACAGCCGAGTTTTTGGTAGGCGGCGATGGTGCGCGCCAGCACGCTGTGTTCCACGCCGGGAAAAAATCCGGCCTCGGCTTGCAGCGCTGCAATTTCTGCGGCAGGGGCGTTGTGCGCGAAGTCGTGTGCGCGTCGATAGGCACGCATGAAGGCGTGGGACACTGCGGTGTTCAACCATGCGCGTGTCGCGCACAGACTGCTGAACGCAACCGGGCCGACTGCGTCACCGACCGCCGCGACCACAAAGCCGACGCCGTCGTGTTCCAGTTGCTGCGGTGCCGGGCCTTGCAGGTGTACATAGTCGCCTTGCCCGTTACGGAAAGCGCGTTCGAGGGCGCCGACGTCACCGGCGTCGATCACGCTCAGTTGCGCGAAGTCCACACCGTGGTGATGCAGGCCGTATTTGAGCATGGCCAACGGTTGGAAGAAATGATCGACCAACACGCTTTTGCCGGCAAGGTGACGCCAGTGGAAATCCGGCTCGGGCGTGCGCGCCGCGATAAAAAATCCATCCCGGACGTTGATTTGTGCGAAGTGCACAATAGGTAAAGCGGCGCCCTGTTCGAGTGCTGCAAAGCTAGTCGCGACGGCCGATTGCGCCACGTGACAGGTGCCGTCAGTAAGGCTGTCGGTGACGGTACGGGTCGGCGTGGCGACGCTGTAGCTGGGCTCCAAACCTGCGTCGCGCAAATAGCCCCCGGCGATACACAGCAGTAATGGGCTGTAAAACGCTGAGTGGCGCAGAGCCATGATGTTGATTTGCGCCATGCGAACGCTTCTTCGGCTATGTCAAGCCTTGTTACCTGAGCGCCCGGAACTGTGGCGTGCCTGCGGTTTGCCACCGCGTGGGCCACGCGGCGGTTGTGGGCCGGAACGCGGTGCGCTGCCCGGCCGTCCGCTGGAATTACTGCCGCTGCGTGGTGAATGTTTTTTCGCTGCGCCCTGTTGCGGTTTCGCACCGCCACCGCCGCGCCGTGGTCCGCCGTTGCGTCCGTTGGGAATCACTTCCGCTTTAATCGCGGGGTTAGGTGCGTAACCCGGAATCACAACTTTGGGAATTTCACTCTTCAGTACGCGCTCGATGTCTTTGAGCAATTTGTGCTCGTCCACGCACACCAGCGACAACGCTTCACCGGCGTTGCCGGCGCGGCCGGTGCGGCCGATGCGGTGCACGTAATCTTCCGGCACGTTGGGTAATTCGAAATTGACCACGTGCGGCAACTGGTCGATGTCCAAACCGCGCGCGGCGATGTCGGTGGCGACCAGCACGCGCACCACGCCTTGCTTGAATTCCGCCAATGCCCGCGTGCGTGCGCCCTGACTCTTGTTGCCGTGAATCGCTGCCGCTGTGATGCCGTCTTTTTCCAGTTGTTCGGCGAGCCGATTGGCGCCGTGCTTGGTGCGGGTAAAGACCAACACCTGCTGCCATTTGTTGGAACCGATCAAAAATGACAACAGCTCGCGCTTGCGTTCGCGGTCAACCGGATGAACCACCTGCGTGACCAGCTCGGTGGTGGCGTTGCGTCGCGCAACTTGCACGTACGCGGGCGAGCTCAGCAGGCCATCGGCGAGTTGCTTAATTTCATCGGAGAAGGTTGCGGAAAACAGCAGGTTTTGCCGCCGCTTGGGCAGCAGCGCAAGAATTTTACGGATGTCGCGAATAAAGCCCATGTCGAGCATGCGGTCGGCTTCGTCCAGCACCAAAATTTCGACCTTGGACAGGTCGACGGTTTTTTGCATGACGTGATCCAGTAGCCGACCAGGGGTGGCGACTAAAATGTCAACACCGCGCCGCAAGGTATCGGCCTGTGGGTTGAAACCCACACCACCAAATACGACGGTGCATTTCAAGGCAAGATATTTGCCATAAATTTGCACGCTTTCGGCCACTTGCGCGGCGAGCTCACGGGTGGGGGTGAGCACCAACGAGCGGATCGCGCGGCGTGTGCCCGCCGCCTGCGGTGCACTTAAGCGTTGCAACAACGGCAATGTAAAGCCGGCGGTTTTGCCGGTGCCGGTTTGCGCACCGGCCAGCAGGTCGCGGCCTTCCAAAACGATGGGGATGGCTTCGCGTTGTACCGGCGTGGGTTCGCGGTAGCCCTTTTCGGTTACCGCGCGCAATAATTCGGCCGACAGGCCCAAAGTGTTAAATGAATTCAAAGCGGATACTCCACAAAAAAGAACCCCGCCAACGGGGCGGGGTTCAAGTCACTGAATCCGTTGTGACAAAAAAGCGTTACGCCGGCACCACGTTAACGGCGGAAGGACCTTTCGGACCCTGCTGCACATCAAAGTTTACTTTCTGGCCTTCCGCGAGCGACTTGAAGCCGCTACCTTGAATAGCGGAGTGGTGGACGAAAACGTCTTTGCCACCGTCATCCGGGGTAATGAAACCAAAACCCTTGCTATCATTGAACCACTTTACAGTGCCCTTACTCATCGAAAATCACCTCAAATTGCTGTTAATGGACTTTAGTGACATGCAGTCGTCTTGGTGGGTAGATCTACGGGAGTAATGGCTGAAAACCAGTAACGAACTTCCGAAATGATTACTTGTCAAGCAACTGCGGAAACAGAATATACACGTGCTTTTGATACGTGGCCAGCTTTATAGCGCTTTATTTTCCGGTATCTGACTGGCCGATATCAGTTTTTCTAATGTTTGATTGGCCGTTCACATACCACCAACGCCCGTGTTCGTTTACGAATTGACTGACCTCGTGCAAGCGATGCGCCTTGCCATTTAACTTGTGACGCGCGACAAACTCCACGACGCCGGTTTGCAGATCGTTGTGCGCATGCAGCACCTTGAGCCCCAGCCATTGCAGGCCGGTAACTTCCAGGTGAATGGACGGCGGTCGGGTCGACGCATGCCAAGTCGCGAGCAGGTAGTCGGGGCGTCCCCGCACATAGGCACAGTAGCGTGAACGCATCAGTTGCTCCGCCGTTTCGGGAACTTGGTCGTCGTCAAGATAACGTCCGCAGCAGGCTAAATACTCCGCCCCGGACCCGCACGGACAAGCACCGCTCATGGCGCCGGATTGGTAAAGCGCAAATGTGTCGCTTCGAGGTCGGCAAGCGCCTGTGTTGACAGCCGCGTATCCCATGCCGAAATATTTTCGCGCAATTGTTCCAGCGTGGTGGCGCCGGTGATGGTGCTGGCCACGCTGCTGCGGTGGTACACAAAGGCCAAGGCCAGTTGCACCGGTGACAGGCCATGTTTGCGCGCGATGCGGACATACTCCGCGACAGCAGGCACCACATTGGGCTTGCTGTAACGCTGGCTAAACTCGGGAAACAGCGTTAAACGTCCCGGCGCTTTTGCATCGGTTTGGTATTTGCCGCTCAAATGTCCAAACGCGAGCGGCGAGTAAGCCAGCAAGCCGAGCTGTTCGCGGTAAGCGACTTCGGCCAGGCTGTAATCGAACACGCGATTGAGCAGGCTGTAGGAATTCTGGATCGACACCACGCGCGGCAAGTCGTGCGCGTTCGCCAGGCGTAAAAATTCCATCACGCCCCAAGGATGTTCGTTGGACAAACCGATGTAACGCAGCTTGCCTTCGCGCACCAACTCGGCCAGCGCGTCGAGTTGCGCGCGGATCGGCGTGACTTCGTGTTCCTGCGCCGGATCGAACAGATAGCTGCCGAACATCGGCGTATTGCGTTCCGGCCAATGCAATTGATACAGGTCGATGTAATCGGTGCCCAGACGTTGCAGCGACGCGTCGACGGCCGCGCGCAGGTTGGCGCGATCAAACGCCTTGGCCCCGCTGCGAATCCATGGCAGACCGCGCGAGGGTCCGGCAATTTTGGTCGCCAGAATCACCCGATCACGCGCTTGCTTGCGCAGCCAGGTGCCAACGAACGTTTCCGTGCGACCATAGGTCGGTGCGCGTGTCGGCACCGGATACAGCTCGGCGGTGTCGATGAAATTCACGCCTTGGCTGAAGGCGTAATCGAGTTGTGCGTGCGCTTCGGCTGCGGTGTTTTGTTGACCGAACGTCATCGTGCCCAGACACACGGCCGACACGTTGAGCTCGCTTTGTCCTAGGCGGCGGTAATCCATAGTTCAGCCTCGTAATTAATTGGGTAAAACCACTCGCCGCGCCCGCAGGTAGCGACGACCTCAAGTTTTGCGGCGCGCGCGATGCGCTGCGACCTTCATTCTGTTTCCGCAGATAGCCATCGAACACCAGCGTCGACGCGGGCCGCGCTTGTGGTCGTGGAACCACAGCGTGCACGCCGGATTTTCGCATCTGCGTACCTGCTCAGGCGCGTAATTAACGAGCAGGTCGGCACACACCGCAGCCAGTTCCGCAAGCACCGCCGCCAGTGTGCTCGGGTCGCGACGCAGAGCGAGCTGCCATCCGTGCTCTGCAGGTAGCGGGGCCACTATCAAGGGGCCGCGCGACAACCAAGTATTGATGTAGTCCAGGTCTTTCGACACCTCATCCGTCGCCTTTGCTGCGTGGCGCTGCACCAGAATCCGGCGGAAGGCTTCACGCAAGTCGCGCGCATCGTTTGCAAGCTGTGTCCGTTGCGCCGGGCTGAAATGAGCCAGTGCCTGAACCATAAATTCCGGCAGCACACGGGATGTGCCCAGCCATGCGCGCAGGGTATCGCCATCGTACAAATAGTCGAGCGTCTCCCCATGCGGCGCGAGCGTGCTGTTCAGGAAATCCAGGGCCGGGTGTTCCCCGATCAACATGGGGGCGCCACTGGCGGGACGGGTCGGGGTCAACATGGATCGTAGTATGACTTGAAGGTGGCCATGAGCAACATTTTAAGGGCAGCGTCCTGTAACCTATAAATAATATTTGACAGGTTACTAACGCCCAGGTAACCTAAATATATTATTATGTAGGTTACAGATGCGCTCGACGCCGCTTAGCCGGCGCTTTATTCATCAAGATCAAGGAGAAAGCTGATGCCCTGCACACCGACCCAAAGCCGGACGAGCATTGTCGGCGGTCATAATGTGTTCTACCGGGAGGCGGGCGATCCCAAGGCGCCGGTGATCGTATTGCTGCATGGCTTCCCATCGTCGTCGCATATGTATCGCGACCTGATTCCCTGCTTGGCAGACCGGTTCCACGTCATTGCACCCGACTATCTTGGCTTCGGCTATTCGGCAGCGCCTGCGCTTGAAAACTACCGCTATACCTTTGACAACTTGGCCATGACGGTTCAAGGGTTGCTCGACCAGCTCGGTGTGCGTGACGCGATTTATTACTTACAGGACTACGGTGGTCCGATTGGCCTGCGCTTGGCGACAGCCCATCCCGAGCGAGTCAAGGGCTTGGTGATCCAGAACGCAAATGCCTATCTCGCCGGCGTCGGCAAGCCGGTGGCGGAGGTCTTCCTGCCGCTGTGGAAGGAACGTAACGCCGCCACCGAGGCTGCGGCGCGCGGCTTCTTGACCGCTGCGACGACGCAATTCCAGTACGTCTTCGGTGCCCGCAACGCAGCGGCGCTGAATCCGGATGCGTGGACACACGACCAAGCGCTGCTCGACCGTCCCGGCAACGCCGCCATCCAGCTTGCGCTGTTTGTCGATTACCAGAACAACGTGGCGCTGTACGACCACTGGCACGCGTACTTCCGCACGCACCAGCCCAAAACGTTAATCGCATGGGGCAAGGGTGACCCGCTGTTTGTGCCCGCCGGGGCCGAAGCCTATCTGCAGGACTTGCCGCAAGCGCACTTGTTCTGGCTCGAAGGTGGACATTTCGCGCTCGAAGAAAACGCCGTCGAAGTCGCCGCACTGATCAAGCAGAACTTCTGCTGAGTACCGGCCCGGGCGTGTTCTTACAGCCCGCGCTTGGGCATCGATTTAAACCCACGTTAACAGGAGAATTACCATGAAATTGCTTTACGTTAAAGGCTCCCCGCGCGGCGCCAGCTCGCAGTCCACTAAAATCGCCGAAGCCTCCCTCGCCGCCTATCGGAGTAAAAATCCCGGCGCAAAGATCGACGAGCTCGACCTCTGGCAGACCCCGCTACCTGAATTCGATGGTGACCGCGCCGCCGCCAAGATGTCTTTCTTTGGTGAAGGTACGTTGGACGGTGCTCGCAAAACCGCTTGGGACGAAATCGTAACCATTACCAGTCGCTTTACCAGTGCTGACGACTATCTGTTCACGGTGCCGATGTGGAATGGCGGCATTCCGTATCGTCTCAAACTGTACATCGACATCATCACCCAGCCGGGCTTGCTGTTTGGGTTTGACCCGAGCGCCGGTTATAACGGCTTGCTGAAGGGAAGGCGCGCCACGGCGCTCTACACCAGCAGCGTTTATGCGCCCGGCGTCCCTCCGTCGTTCGGCACCGATCACCACTCCACGTATTTCGACGATTGGTTGCGTTTTATCGGCATCACCGACATCACGACCGTACGCTTCCAGCCAAACATGCTGACCAACGATGCCGCAGGCGGCCTGAAGCGGGCGCAAGCCGAGGCCAGCAAGGCGGGCGCACGCTGATACCCACAGTCTGCGCGGCCGCCCACATCGGGGCCGCGCAACACCTCTGCAACCCTGACCCCACGCAAGGAGCCGATCATGAGCAAGAACCTTCCGACCAACCCGACCACCTTAAGCCCGTTGAGCTTGGTCCAGCGCTTCTACGCTGCCGTCAGCCGAGGCGATGTGCCCGGTGTGCTGACGTTGCTGGATGCTCAGGTTGAGTGGACCGAAGCGGAACGCTTTCCGTACTACAGCGGGACGTGGATCGGGCCGCAAGCGGTACACGACAACCTGCTGAAGCGGTTGGCGGCAGACTGGAGCGAATTTTCAGCGCAGGCGGAAGATTTCATCGTCGCAGGCTCGCGTGTGGTGGCGCTCGGCCACTATGCGGGCATCTACAAACAAACCGGGAAGCCGCTGTCTGCGCCGTTCGCGCACGTGTGGTCGACACGCGACGATAAGCTGGTACGTTTTCAGATGTACACCGACACCGCCAAAGTGCTGGAGGCGCTTGCGCCGTAACAGCCTGCATCGGCCTACTCCGGTTCTTTCTTGCCTAACACATCTTTTAATCCGGCAAACGGATTGAAGGTTGCCGCCTTAACGGCGGGAGCGGCTTTGGGTGTTGTCACGCCGAAGTCTGCACCCGTGCCCATGACGAACTGCGAATATTTCTGATGTTCCCAGTCATGACAATATAAACACAGGTTCTCCCAGTTACTGCCGTCAGGCGGATTGTTGTCGTGGTTGTGGTCTTTGTGATGCACCGTCAACTCATGCAGGTTGGCACGGGTGAAATCGCGGTTGCAGCGTGCACACACTTGCGGATGCATGCGCAACGACTGCTCGCGGTAACCGCTCATGCGAGTGCTCGCATCCTTGTGCGCTTTGGCAACGATGTCGTCGAGCTTCTTCGTGTCGATTTTGCCGCTGGGAGGTTTACGCGGATGGTGCGGTTTGTTAGCCATGGAAGAACCTCAGGTCACGAATAGATAGCCATGGAGTAATAATAGTGCCGGCCTCAAGGAATTTTAAAGTGCAAAGAAGTGTCTGTTAGCATGCTGCTTTTTGAACCTGCTGTGAATTACGGGCAGACACCGATCCGTTACACGTTAAAGTGTTAGCGCCGTTTATATCTTGTTGGGGCTCAACTGTTGAAATGAAATTTGAGTGGGATACCAAAAAGGCGATTGCAAACGAAAAGAAACACGGCGTTTCTTTCTACGAAGCGTGGTCCATTTTTGCTGATCCCCTTGCAATCAGCTTCGACGACCCGGACCATTCCATAAATGAAGCACGCCAACTAACGTTTGGGAGTTCTAGCCGCCACAGATTGCTGCTGTTAGAAGCAAATAGATCTGTCCGGTTCTGTAGCACATGAATTGTCCGCTGAGTAAGCTCGGGAGCCCCGCGCGGAGGGCGTAGCCCGAAGCGTGGTGCTCCCGCCGGTGTCGCGCAGCGGACTTACGCGACGGCCTG
>JANLTU010000114.1:0-33103 GCA_031363085.1 Gammaproteobacteria bacterium | reverse complement strand
TTGAATATAGCTTAAGCGGTGCTGAAAAGAGGTTCGTGACGGGGGCATAACATAGCGGTTCTTCTGTATTTGACGGCGGTAGTAATCGTGGGCTGCGTCTAGTTGGTCGGAAGGTTTGGTGTGCTAATTAGCTAATTTTTTAGGTTAGGAGCGACAGTATGAAGACTCGATTGGCCATAAAGGGATTGCTGCGTGGGCTATGGATAGGGGGCTTGGCATGTTTAGCCAGTGCCGCACTTCAGGTAGATGCTTTGGCGCAAACGCTGAACGTCACCGTGGTTGGCCCAGATGGTATAGCGATTCCCGGCTTTCGTTGGCTGGTTGAGGAAGATGCCACCAAGCCGGTGGATGTCGGCGTGCCTGCCATTCCCGGTAAAAACCTTGCTGTGAGTTTTCATACCAGTTACATGCCGGTGATCGCCAAAGGTGATTCCAGCGTGCCGACTGTGGCTCTGGATGCTACCAAACGTTATTTCGTTTCCGCTTTGCCCAATGCGGGCTTTGCGATGGGTGGGGCTGCTGTCGCTCCCGGCCAAACCAATGTGACTATCACCGTTCAAAAAACCCCACTGCCCACCGCGCAGGTTTCGGTGTTCATCTTTGAAGACAACAACCCGATCAACAATGAACCGGATTTACCCCAAGAGCACGGCTTACCCAACTTCACCATCAACTTGGTAGAAGCGGGCGGTACTTACGGCGCGTCAGGAGGTCAGGTATCTCAGGATGCGTTCGGCAAGCCGTTAGGTACGACTTACAACGCCGACGGTTCTGTATTGCTCCTTGGTAGTGGCATTATTAAATCTGACGCTAACGGCGTAGCGATAATCAAATATTTGGCGCCGGGAAAATACACTGTTTACGCGACCCCCCCCCCGGGGACGGACTATCACCAAACCACCACCATCGAAGGCACCAAGGGTAACGATGCTTGGGTGGCCGCCAACGAGCCGACCTATTTTCAGGAGTTCGGTGCGCCCGGTCATCATGTATTTCAGGGCTTTGTCAAAACCGTTCACGATGCGACCGCGCTCAATGGAAGTACCACCATTACCGGCCGCGTGGTCAATCTGCACAACTCGCGTCCGCCAGAATTTACCTTTTACAACGGCCACGTCATTTCAACCTGTTGGGTGGGCTTAAACCTCGCTACTGGCGCAACCGCCGGGCAAGGCGTGTATACCACGCAGTGTAATGCTGATGGCACCTTCTCGATTCCCAATGTTCCGAACGACAAAATTTTCCAGTTGGTGATCTGGGACGAGTATCTTGATGGAATTTTTGCCATGCACAATGTCAAGACGCCGGTGGGTGGCGGTGTCGTCGCTTTGCAAGATGTGCCGGTGTTTAACTGGTTCGGACACATGGAAAACCATGTGTTCTTCGACACGATCCAACCCGGCGACACGGCTCCAAACGGTTTCCCTGATCCTGGTGAAGCCGGAATTCCTGGGCAAGTGATCAATCTGCGCTTCCGTGATGGTTCCATTTATCAATCGGCAGTGACCGATTCAACCGGTACGGCGAATTTCAGGGAGGTGTTCCCATTCTTCAATTGGTTCATCGCCGAAGTCGACTACGCGCGTTTCAAAGCCACCGGTGTCACCGTAGTTGTAGATGACGGTGGGGCGGTGCCGGCTGATCAAGGCTGGACTACGCCTTCGCGTGGCAAGCTCAATCCGCAACTACAATCCGAAAATTTTGGTAAACCTTACCGCACCGAAACTGGTCCGGTGTTACTCGAAGCCTATCAGGCGTTCTTGGGCCAAACCCATGAACTCAACTGGGGTAAAGCGACCCATTCCCCGAGTGAAAATGGCGGGATTACCGGTATCGTTCATTACGCGACCACCCGCGCTGAGAACAACCCACGCCAGGCGGTGGCCGAAAACTGGGAGCCGGGTATCCCGCGCGTGCAAGTGAATTTATATGAGGATTTCAAGAATAATGTCACTGGCGCGCTGATTCCGGATGGGATCATCGACGACGTTAACGGCGATGGCGTGGTCACCCTCGCCGATGTCGACAATGCTGATATTTATGGCACCGATGTCAATGGCAACAAGATTGGCTGGCGTGATGGCGGCCCGATGGGTCCAAATGATATTGATCGCAATGGCAACGGCCTGTTTGATTTAGGTGACGCCGTGCGTACCGCGCGCACCGACAGTTGGGATGATAAATTGCCGACCGGTTGTCAAGGCGTGCCTTTCGTGACTGCAACCGGTCTGGCAACGGACTGCTACGACGGCTTGCGCAATTTTGGCCAAGTTCGTCCCGGCGTCTTCGATGGTGGTTATGCCTTCGGTAGCCCGGCCGGCGAAGCTCAGCTTCCACCCGGTACTTATATCGTGGAGGCCAACACACCGCCCGGCTACGAGACCGTGAAGGAAGAAGACAAAAACGTCAATTTCGGCGACGCCTATGTACCTAAGCTATCGGGGACGCCCCCCGTCTGTGCGGGTGACACGCATATTTTGCCGCAATATCTGGCTTTGTTCCCGGATCAGAAGATAGTCAATCCGTCCAACGATCCCTACAACCCGGCCAAGACCGCGCCTTTGTGTGACCGCAAGCAAGTGACGGTGAATAATGGATCACAGCAGAACGCCGCCGCCGATTTCTTCATGTTCACCCAAGTACCTGTGGCGGGCCACATGGTCGGATTCATCCTTGATGACTTGGCCAACGAGTTTGATCCGACCGCGCCGACCTTCGGTGAGAAGCACGCCTTGCCGTTCTTGCCGATCTCGATCCGCGACTGGACTGGGCTCGAAATCGGTCGTGTGTATTCCGATCAATACGGCACCTATAACGCCTTGGTTCCGTCCACTTATTCGGTGAATATCCCGGTTCCGTCGGGTGTATCGCCCAATATGGTGACGGCATGCATGAACTCGCCCGGTCCGATCAAGGACACCCGTGTGGGTTCGCCGACCTTCGGCCAGATGATCCTCGATCCTTACTTTGATCGTCGTTACAGCCAGTTCTGCTATACCTTTCAATATCTACCGGGTAAGACCACTTATCTGGATACGCCGGTTGTGCCGGTCGCAGCGTTCGCGGGCCCAAATCAGTTTCCGTTGGACTGCGAGTTTGACGACAAAACGCCGGTTATTTACACGGCAACGGGTGGTCAAGGTATTGGTCCCTGGGTTCCGAATCCAACGGGTACGGTTGCGGCGAATTGGCCGACCATCACTCTCGTTTCGGCAGGCCAAGTTGAGGTGAAGAATCCTGCCTATGACGGAACCACGGCGACCACGCAAACCATCTTCCGCGATTATGGGTTCGGCACTACCTCCGGTAGCGTGAAGATAGATGGTTTGCCGATCCAGGTGCTGACCTGGAACAATGATCTGATTACCGCGCGTGTACCTCCACGAGTGGATCCGACTCTGCCGTATAACGCCATCACTAACCCGCGGATTAATACGGGTCAGTTAATGGTGACGCGCGGTGACAATCAAAAGACGTCCGTCGTGGGCGTTACGTTCACGGTCGACAGCCGCATCACTCCGGTAGTGGTAGCTCCCGGTAAGTCGATCCAGGCGGCAATTGACTCGGCTCTGCCGGAGTCGTTGATTTTGGTTGCTCCCGGCAAGTACGAAGAGTTGGTGATCATGCACAAGAAAGTGCAATTGCAAGGGTGGGGTGCGGCTTCCACCGTCATCAATGCCGCAAAGACGCCGGTGACTAAACTTGAGGCTTGGAGAGCCAAGCTCGCCGCTCTTTACGGGTTCAATCCCGCCGACCCCACGGCTCTGAGTCCCACCCGCGCGTTTGATCTGTTGCCGGGTCAAAGCTTCGTGATCGCAGGAGTTAACTATTCCAATAATGAACCGTCCTTGTTCAATACCGAGGAAGGCCCGGGCATTTTGGTGGTGGCAAACGTTGGTGAGTTTGGTGCCACTCCTGCGTACGAACGTGCACGCATTGACGGCTTCACCGTTACGGGTGCCGACTTTGGTGGCGGTATTATGGTCAACGGTTACGCAAGCTATCTCAACATCAGCAACAACATCGTGGTCGGTAACCAGGGTAACTACGGTGGCGGTATCCGCATCGGTCATCCCAATCTGTTATCGCTGGTAACCGGAGACTACGTTGATGCAGGCAATGACCACATCAATATCCATCACAACCACATTACCCAAAATGGTGCTTTGGGTGGTGCCGGTGGGGGTGTGTCTCTGTATACCGGTAGCCACAATTATGCGGTCACCGAAAACTTTATCTGCGGTAATTTCAATACCGGTAACGGCGGTGGTATCGGTCATGCGGGTTACAGTGGTGGAACTGGGGCTATCCGGACACCCCTCCTCCCGGGCAGCACGCCCAACGACCGAGTTAACCGAATTAACTTGATCTCGCAGAACAAGATCGTGTTCAACCAGTCGTTTGACCAGCTCACCACGCCTGCGGGCGGGGGTATCTATATCGGTGGTCTGGATCCGCTGGTGCCGGGTCAGATGAGCCGAGGTTCGGGCAATGTCGACATCACCAGAAACTTGATTCAGGGCAATGAGGCTGGTGCCGGTGATGGTGGTGGAATCCGTCTGGACACCGTGAACGGTCAAGACGTAAACACCGCGCGCAACATTCCCAGCCGTTGGTACACGATCAATGTAGTGAACAACATGATTGTGGACAACGTCACCGGTATGGCGGGTGGTGCGATCTCGGTGAAGGATGCCCTGAAGGTCAACATCCTGCATAACACTATTGCCAATAACGACAGCATGGCGACGGCAGGTGCGGCATTCGCGCCGGGTAGCCCGAACCAGTCCACTCCGCAGCCGGCAGGCGTGGTGGCGTGGAACCTGACCCAGAGCACGGCGACGATTCCCGGCTTGTTTAATGTCATCGGAAATTTACCTGCGGCATTGCCTTATAAGTTGGCGTATGCGAATCCGAAGCTGGCCAACAACATTATCTGGCATAACCGTTCGTTCTACTGGGCCGTCGATCCGATCGACCCGACGCTTTACGGGTTGTACCCGGCAATTGCCCCCAGCTTTGCCGATACGGATTTGGCTGTGTTGGGTGCGGTGGGTAGCTTGGCACCCACCTATAGCCTGCTAACGAACGCTGCGCTCTATGGTTCAGCGACGAATATCAGTGCTAATCCACTGTTTGTATCGGAATACCAGAATGGAGCCCCAGGCCAAACCATCCAGGCACCGACGACACCTGAGCTGACCACGGCGATCTTCACCGCGCCGGCCTTTGATGAAGGCGGTAACTTCATTGATGCGCACTTCGGTCCGCTGACTTTGAATAACCCGACTACGGGCGTACTGATCGGCGACTACCATTTACAAGCCGCTTCACCCGCCTTGGGTATGGGTAGCAGTCTCGCCAGCCTTATCGCTCCGCCCGCCTTTACTCTTCCAGTGGCGGCGGATCTGGTGGAGGCAATTTTGGTGGACTATGACGGTCAATCCCGTCCGACACCGATTTTGTCAAATCCAGACATTGGTGCCGACGAGCGTTAAATTTCCAATAGGTAGCAAAACATAGAGTGTTCGGTGTACCGGCTTAATACCGGTACACCGAACTCCCCTGAGGAACAGCGTATGAACAAGCAGCAATTTCGTGCCTTACTGAAACCTATCACAGTGTTGACAGGAACCTTGCTGGCAATCCCAGCCTATGCCGGGATTTTTGTGCAATGTCCGGGTGACACCAATGGGGACGCCATCATCGATACTCCCGATGCGAGCCATCCTAATGCCAAGTGCCTGCATTTGACGGCGGGCGATGGCTTTATAAGGATGGCGGACGGAAAACCGCTCTACACGTTTGGTTTTTCGGACTCAACCGGTGTGCCCCCGCTCACTGTCATCAGCCATGCAACTTTGGCGGCGAATTTCTCCGCGCCAACCATCACCTTGAAAGAAGGTCAGGAATTTTACCTTACCTTAACGAACGTCGGCATGGCGATTCGTCCGGACTTGTTCGATGCGCATTCCGTGCATTTCCATGGGTTTCCTAATGCCGCACCGGTGTTCGACGGCGAACCGCATGCCTCGTTCGGTATCAATATGGGCTCAAGTTTGACTTATTATTACAACGTCAAGGAGCCTGGAACCTTTTTGTATCACTGCCACGTTGAGGCGGCAGAACACATGCAAATGGGCATGTTAGGTAATCTTTATGTGCACCCGATTCAGGACGGCACTTCTTATACCTTTCAAGGTAAGACTTACACAAAGTTCGTCTATAACGATGCTAATGGCTCGACTGGCTACGATGTCGAATACCCAGTTCAGTTAAGTTCAATGGATCCGGTGTTCCATGATTTGCATCTCGGGATTCAGCCGCTGCCGTTCGCAAACATGAAAGACACCTATCCCATGATCAACGGCCGCGGGTATCCGGATACCGCATCTCTGACTCCCCCAACTCCACCAACAGAAAACGGCGGTGTAGTTTCGCAGCCGCTGAGCTCGTTGATTACTGCCACCTCTGGCCAGCGCATCCTCCTGCGCATGTCTAATGTCAGCATCACTAATTACTACACAATGACCGCCTTGGGTTTGCCACTGAAGGTGGTGGGATCAGGAGCGCATATCCTGCGCGGACCGACGGGTAAAGATCTTTCATATGACACTGCGTCCGTGACCTTGGGGGGTGGTGAGGCGGCCGATGTCATGATCGACACTACCGGTGTGCCTGCAGGAACTTACTTCCTCTACACCGCCAACCTGAATTACCTGAGCAACGATGCCGAGGATTTTGGCGGCATGATGACCGAGATCGTCGTTCAATAGCCGCGCGTTTTTACACGACAGTTTTTTTGGGAGTAGGCAATGAAAAGCATCTTTAACACAATCGAATCCGCGCTGATTGGTTCTGCGGCGTTGGTGTTGAGTTTAGGTAGCCCATCTGCGGGTGCGACCGTGGATGGTGTGGTTGGTCCGACGTTTACGTTAACTGCCAAGGCAGATTACATCACTTTAGGCGACGGTGGAGCCGCTTGGACTTGGGGTTATGCCAATGGCACCGGGGCGATGCAATATCCCGGCGTGACCATGATTGTGAACCAGGGCGATGTGGTTACGGTGAAGCTCAAAAATACGTTGCCGTTACCCGTGTCTATCGTGTTTCCCGGCCAGCAGGGCGTGGTGGCGACTGGCGGTAATCCGGGGATGCTGACCAACGAAGTTCCCGGCGACGGTGTTACCGAGGTCACTTATACGTTCACCGCCACGCACGCGGGAACTTACCTATATCAAAGTGGCACGCGTCCGGAGTTGGAAGTGGAAATGGGTTTGCTGGGCGCACTGATCGTACGGCCGAATGTCCCCAATGCGGCACATCAAGCCTATAGTCATGCGGGTACCGCATTTGACCGTGAATATCTATTTTTGATGACCGAAATGGATCCGGTCATCCATAGCTTAGTGGCAGCGGGTCGTATCGCCGAGGTGGACAACACCACATACCATCCCGTGCTTTGGTTCTTCAATGGCCGTAACGGCCCCGACACCATGACGGCTGCGAATGTACCTTGGCTGCCCACCCAACCGTACAACTGCTTACCGCGCATGCATCCGGGTGAAAAACTGTTAATGCGTGTGATCAACGCGGGTCGCGACCTGCATCCCTTTCATCACCACGGTAACAACGCGAACATCATCGCGCGTGACGGCCGGTTGCTGGAAAGTGCTCCGGGAGCAGGACCAGATTTACAGACCTCCGACTTCACTATTCGCGCAGTACCCGGCGAAACCTACGATGCGTTATTTACTTGGACCGGCGCGGGTTTGGGTTGGGACATGTATGGGCATAAGGCAACCGATCCACTGCAACCGAATGAATATGCGCCCGATCACGGCAAGGTGTTAGACCCTGTTTTAGTAAAATTACCAAACTTCCAGGATCTCACCATTGTTAGCGATTACAGCGGCAGTCCGTTTCTTGGCATGTTAGCCACGCTTCCTCCGGGTGTTGGCGGATTCAATAAGACCGGCGGTTACTACTACATGTGGCACTCGCATACCGAGCGCGAACTGACCAACAACGATATCTACCCCGGCGGCATGATGACGATGCTGATCGTCGAACATCCCAGTCAGAACATTCCTTAAACGTTCGGGTAGAGGCAGGAGAGAACCATGAAAACTTTTTTGAAAAACACGCGCACCACGCAAGCCTTGGTGCTGATTGCGTGTTCCGGATTAACAGGTTCCGCCTTCGCTGCGGAATATTGGTTGCGCGCTGATGCCACCACGGTCGGTATGCCCAGCGGTAGCGCAACGCCCTTAGCAACCGACGTGCCGGTCACCATGTGGGGCTTCGCTCCCGCTACAGTTGCAGGGCCAGGCACGGCGCCAGTGACGGTTCCAGGTCCACGCCTCGTCGTGCCCGCAGGGGACACCACGCTTACCATCCACTTGTATAACAATCTGCCGAGTCCGGTGTCTATCGTGGTTCCCGGTCAAACCGCAACCATGGTTCCGGTCAAGTTTGCCGATCCACAAGGCCGACAACGTGTTCGTTCGTTTACCCACGAAACCCCGAGTGGCACGTTGACCACACCGGTCAATTATACGTGGACGAATCTGCGTCCCGGCACCTATCTGTATCAAAGCGGCACGCACCCCGCAGTGCAAGTGCAAATGGGCCTGTACGGCAGCATGACCAGCAATGCGGTTGACGGCCTCGTGGCCGGATCGGGTCAAGCCTATCCAGGCGTCGCTTACGACAACGAAACGGTGTTGTTGTACAGCGAAATCGACCCCGCCCTACATGCTGCGGTTGCCGGTGGGACCTATGGTTCCGTTGCTTACCCCAGCACAGTTAACTACGCGCCGAAATATTTCTTGGTCAATGGTGCGCCCTACAATTCTGGCGCAGCAGCGCTGGCTGCCGGAAACATCGGCCAACAGACCTTGTTGCGCATATTGAATGCAGGTTTGCAAACCCATGTGCCGCTGTTGCAGGGAATGAATATGCGTTTGGTTGCCGAAGACGGTCGAGCCTATGCGTATCCGAAGGAGCAATACTCCGTATTATTGCCCGCCGGCAAAACTGTTGACGCGGTAATTGTGCCCACCGGAACGGCGGCGGCTACCTATGCGGTTTATGACCGCCGCTTAAGCCTCACCAACGGTGCCGCACCCGGCGGTGGCATGTTCACTTTACTGGCAGTGGGCGGACCAGTGGCGGGAGTTCCCATCGCAACCAATGACAGTTACGCGGTGAACGAAGATACGGCGCTGACGGTGGTGGCACCCGGCGTGTTGGGTAATGACACGGGTGCTGGAGTGTTAAGTGCTGTACTGGTGAATAATGTCCTGCATGGCACCTTGCAGTTGATGGCGGATGGCTCGTTCATCTATATGCCCGCACTGAATTTCTTTGGCGCCGACAGCTTCACCTATAAAACCAGCAACGGCACATTGAGCAGCAACGTGGCTACGGTGAACATCGTAGTGGCTCCGATAAACGATGCGCCGATTGCAGTGAATGATGCTTACGGTATCGTCACGGGTGGCACGCTCACCGTGGCAGCAAAAGGCGTGTTGGCCAACGATATAGACCCCGATGGTGACGTGATAACGGCCGCGCTGGTAGCGGCTCCGACCAAAGGCACGCTGACCTTGAGCGCGAACGGTTCGTTTGTCTATGTATCAACGGCGGGCTCGATTGGTACCGACACGTTTACTTACCAAGCGAGTGACGGACTGTTGTTAAGTAACATCGCGACGGTCACTGTGAATATCTTGGCTAACAAGGCACCCGTCGCGGTCAACGATGCGGCAACGGTAAAACGTAGCACGCTCGCGATTCCAACGTCGGTGATCATCAACGTGTTGGCGAATGACTACGATACCGACGGCACGCTTAATCCCGCCACAGTGGTGATTGTGAACACGCCAAGCCGGGGGGGTATTGCGGTCGCAAATCTGAACGGCACCATCACGTTTACGCCTAAAGTGAATTTCCTCGGTACCGACGTGTTCACTTACACGGTGCTGGACAACCTGGGAGCGGTATCAAACAGGGCAACGGTTCGCGTCAATGTAACAAGGTAGTTCATTGTAAACGGCAGGTTCTCGTCTTCTCGCGGGCTCTGTTAGTAGTGGAGAAGCTGGAAGGCGGGATCCGCGTCGTTAAAGGTATGGAAATATAGTTTTTGTAGTACCAAAAATGGCAGCAGGTACCATGAACAACGCAATTGTCCGGTTTCTTTGGGCAAGAAAAATTCGTATCCAAATCACCGCGCGGAGCTGTATCGGTCTTAGTCTGAGCGCCATGGTTTTCGCCCTGGGTTTCTCTGCATGTACGACCCTTCCCAGTGACGTAAGTCCGTCGGCGGCAGCATCCCCGCAACCAAAAGATCTTGCGGCATCTACGAGCGCTTCCGGTATCCAAATTACCGCCGCCCACCTCAGTGCCGCAGGTTACATGATCGATGTGCGTTACCGCGTGCTGAATGCGGAAAAAGCCGCAACCTTGTTTCAACCAAAGGTGTTGGCGTATCTCCAGGAGCAGGCGAGCGGTGCCAAATTTTTGATTCCCGATACGGCTAAGTTGGGTTTGTTACGCCAGAAAGCTCAGCAAGCCAAGCTGGATCGCATTTACTTCATGATGTTTGCGAATCCCGGAAAATTCGTTAAACCCGGCGACCATGTACTTTTAGTGATGGGCGACACCCAGGTTGGGGAAGTCGTCATTCAATAACGGCGGATCCAGGCAGGTGAATTTTGAAGCAAGCGTGTACTTCAGTAACCCATGTAGCGATGTTCAATTTTTGAACTGCCATTATTCAATATTAGAGTTGTACGAGGTAAACCTATGAAGCGCTTTTTAACCGGAAAATGGGCGGCCGTGGTATTGGTTACATTGCCGTTATTTGCCACGCATTTGGAGTTACGTGCTGGGGTGCTCGACGCCCAAGTGATAAGCGAGATCGGACGCCTTGCGCCCAGCGCTGACATTTCCGTTATTCTAACCTTTCCGAATAAAGTGAATTCAAGCTTGATCGTAGGTGCCGCGCCGGGCATACATGCGATTCACCAACAGTTGATCATAGCCATGAAGGGCGTCGCTGACCGCGATCAACGGTCGGTGCGCGCGTATTTGGCAACGAAAGGGGCGCGCAAGGTAAAACTGGTATGGATGCGTAATGAAATTGCTGCAACGGTACGCGCCGATCAGGTTGCGGCACTCGCGCAACAGCCTGGCGTGTCGCTCGTACGGTTAGATTCGGCACTGCAGGCTCCTACGGTACCGCTAGCCGCCACGCTGGCCGCCATTTCAGTGCCACAGTGGAATTTGAACATGGTCCATGCACCTGATCTGTGGACCTTGGGTTTTGCCGGGACCGGGGTGGTGGTAGGTAACTTGGATACCGGCGTAGATGTAGGTCATCCGGATTTAGCCAGTACTTGGCGCGGCGGCAGTAATAGTTGGTACGATCCTTACGCACAACATGCTACGCCCTATGATGCAAATGGACACGGAACGCAAACCATGGGGATCATGGTCGGTGGTTCCGTGGGCGGCACTGCAATTGGTGTTGCGCCCGGCGCACGGTGGATTGCAGCTAAGGTCTACGACGATACCGGCCAAGCGCTCCTCAGCGACATCCATCTTGGATTCCAATGGATGCTGGACCCCGACGGCAATCCTACTACGGCAGACGCGCCCAATGTCGTCAATGCTTCGTGGGGTTTGGGTGCGAGTGGCCAGTGTGTAAGTGAGTTTGAACCTGACATCCAAATGTTGAAAGCCGCCGGCATCGCCGTGGTATTTGCCGCAGGCAATGCAGGTCCGAACCCTTCTAGCAGCGAGAGTCCAGCGAATAATCCGTCTGGTTTTTCGACCGGGGCCGTTGATAGCAACATGAGCATTGCAAGCTTCAGCAGCCGTGGTCCATCGGCGTGCGATGGGAGCATCTTCCCCAAACTGACTGCGCCAGGTGTCAACATCAGTACCTCGGATCGTTCGTTTGGCGGTTTACCTCTGTATGCCACAGTGTCCGGAACATCGTTTGCTGCCCCACATGTCGCCGGCACCATGGCACTGTTGTTGAGTGCTTTTCCACAGACGAGTGTTGCCGCGCTAGAAGCAGCGTTGACACAATCCGCATTCGATTTGGGTAGCACCGGATCGGATAACGATTACGGCTATGGCCTAGTCAATGGAGTGGCCGCCTACAACGTCCTGTTTGCCGCGCAACCCCAAGGCACTCCGCCAACGATTATCTCAACGCCAATAACTTCAGCGACCGAAGGGAGCGCTTACCAATATTTGGTGAGCGCGACCGATCCTAATCTTGGCACGCTGATATTTTCATTGGATCTAGCCCCAGCAGGAATGGTGATCGATCCGATTTCGGGATTGATTACCTGGACCCCCACGATAAGCCAGGCTGGAGCATCGTTTTCCGTTAGCGTGCGTGTCACCGACGCTATTAACCTGTTTACAAAACAAAGCTTTTCCGTTGCAGTCGCACGTATAAATCATCCGCCAGTGGCTACGAATGACAACTATAGCGTGGTGCAAGGGTCGATTTTGAGCGTGGCTGCGCCCGGTATCTTAACCAACGATACTGATGTAGATGGCAACCCGTTGGTCGCTGTGCTCGTCGGACTACCGATTCATGGCGTGGTTACACTTAATTCGAATGGTTCGTTGTCTTACACGCCAAATGCGGGATTTTCCGGGACTGATAGCTTCACCTATCAAGCGAGTGATGGTGCGTTACTCAGTAATGTGGCCACTGTTACGGTTACTGTGACTCCCTTGGTTGCCAACATCGCACCTGTGGCAAATAACGATATCGCTTCGATGAGAAGGAATACTATGGTGGTGATAAACGTACTGGCTAACGATAAGGATCCCGACGGAAGCTTGAATCCGGCCAGCGTAGCGATAGTATCTGCGCCTAGCAAAGGCGGTACGGTTGTTGTCAATGTTAACGGGACGATTACTTTTACACCTAAAGCGAATTTCTTCGGTACAGAAACTTTTACCTATCGGGTAGCCGACAACCTTGGCGCGTTATCGAATACGGCGACGGTTCTGGTGCGTGTGAGATAACGGGTTCTATGGCTGCTGTGTGGGCCAATCACGTTTCGGTCGCCGTAGAGATTTCGATGATCGCAAACTTGCCGGGGCTAGCATGAAGGTAGACCATTCCGCAGGTAAGTTCTGGGTTGAACATTATGTAATTTTTTTGGGATTACTGGTGTTCTTGTTCGTCGACGCGGCAAAAGCGGACGAGCACGCCTCAATGCTGGGTATGGAACCGGTGGAGCATTCTGCGCACCAACATCCCGCGCAGACAGCGGTTGAAACCAGTGTGCGACGTTCGGAGGTTCGTTATTCGCTACCCGACGTCAATGTCACGCGAATGGACGGTACCGCGATGTCTCTGACTGCGGCCCTAAGCTCAGGGTCTCCGGTCATTTTGAATTTCATATTTACCACCTGCACCGCAGTTTGTCCGATGCTAACGGCGACCTTTGAGCAGTTTCAACGCGAACTTGGGGACGAGCAGCACAGCGTAAGTATGATTTCAATTTCCATCGATCCAGAACACGATACGCCAGCTAAACTGCGTGAATACGCGCAAAAATACCACGCCGGCACGCAATGGAGATTTTATACCGGCGAGTTGAACAATATCCTGACCGTGCAAAAAGCATTTGACGTATACCGTGGAAATAAAATGAGTCACATTCCAGTGATGTTGCTACGAAAGGCGCCGGATGCGCCTTGGGTCCGTCTCGACGGATTCGCAAGCGCACAGGATTTGATTAGCGAATATAAGCAACTATCGGTTCAATGACGCAACTTGCAACACGGCTGTATTTTTTGTTTCGCCGCACTTCATTTCGTTATTCTTCTCATCTGGTTGTCCTAGTTTTTTTGAGCGCGCTGATAATGCCTGCGCGCGGCGCCGAGCTGCCAAGCGGTGGTGCTGAATTAGTCGAAATCGGCAAACATATTTACCGCACCGGAATGCTCGCCTCCGGCCAGCCGGTCGTCGCGAGCGGGCGTGCAGATCTGGCCCTCCAGGGTAAATCAGTGGCGTGTGTGAATTGCCATCGGCGCAGTGGTTTGGGTTCTTCTGAAGGGGGAACTGTCGTACGCCCAATTACCGGCCCAGTATTGTTTGAGGTGCAGAATTTGGCGAACCCTGGCCAAGTTCAAGCGCAGGTGAATCAACCCGATACGCGTCCGGTATATACCGAAAAAACTCTGTTGCGCGCGCTGCGGGACGGTGTCGATAGCGCAGGGCGACCGCTGGATCGTCTGATGCCGCGCTATAAAATTAGCGACGCCGAGTTCAGCCCATTAGTAAGTTACCTGCAGACGCTGTCTGCTGTCTCCGCGCCAGGAGTCACGGATGCAGAGATTCATCTGGCGACCGTCGTTGTGGAGGGTGTCGATTTACGCCATCGTCAGGAGATGCTTAATATCCTCGATACTTACATTCGCGATAAGAACGGTGAAACACGGCAAGAACCACGGCGTGCCAGAGAAGCGTTGCATTCTCGGGAGTTAATGTATCAAGGTTACCGGAAGTGGGTGCTGCACGTGTGGGACTTAAAAGGAGCATCCACAAGTTGGGGAGCTCAGTTGGAGACTTACTATCGGCAGCAACCGGTATTCGCTGTGCTGGGTGGATTAAGCACGGGCGCGTGGGCGCCTGTGCATGAATTCTGCGAGACTTTGGAAATCCCCTGTTTGTTTCCGCAAATCGATCTTCCGGTTCAATCCGATACAGCGTTTTACTCGTTATATTTTTCGCGAGGCATAGATCTGGAAGCTGAGGTATTGGCGGCTCATCTGCGCGAGTACCCGGCGGCTGCATCGGTCAAGTCGGTGGTTCAAATCTATCGGAACGACGTTCGCGGTGTGGCCGCAGCAAATGCATTGCGGCGTGCTATTTCTTCGTTTGAAGGCGTGAGCGTTGTCGATGTGACGATTGGAGTAGGCGAAAAACTTTCTCGACCCTTTTGGGAACAAGTGTTGCTGAAGGCGCAGCCCGCTGTATTGGTGCTTTGGTTGAACCGCGCTGATCTCGATGATTTTCAGAATATGACGTCGGTGTCCCTCCATACTGAGCGCGTATATCTTTCAGGGGGTTATTTGCGCGAACATCTTCCTGATGATTGGCGTGTTCAAGCGCCGGGTTACGTAATCTATCCTTATGAACTACCCGGCTTACTCTCTGCGCGCTTGGCACGCATGCACGCATGGTTGAACACCAAGAAAATCCCTTTAAGCAACGCAATTCTCCAAGCGAATACGTATTTCACTGTTACGCTCGTCGCCGAAGCATTGCGCCATATACGCAACAATTTTTCGTGCGAATATTTCATAGAACGAATTGAATCGATGGCGGAAACTATGCCCTCGGTCTCAGGGTTTCATAATGTCAGCTTAGGTCCTGATCAGCGTTTTGCGGTGAAAGGCGGTTATGTTCTGAAGTACGGCTCCAAGCACGAATTGGAGTGGGACACGAGCGAATGGATTGTGCCTTAGGAACAACAGGCTCAGATACTTAGACGGGAGTTCGAGACACGAGAAGCTCGTATTCATGGTTGAATGCGACTGGATGATGGTGAGCTTGTATTTGAAAAGACACCAAAGAGTTACGTTACAAGTAGGCAATCTGTAGCCATATTCAGATGGCCTATAACATGCTGTAGTGCCTTGGAGGCGCTCGCTTGTGTAGCCTTGGGCCTTTGCTCAAAGTCATTTAACTGCCCGAGCTAATTTGTCGGGCACTACTGATAGTACATGGTTATGAATTTAATTGCGGCTTCGCGTGTGTTCGCCGCGCATGCACACGTATTAGAACGCCTGCCGTCCGTTTTAAGTATTGTTTTAATGGTGGGCATGACGTATCGGCTGGCATTGCTCACATGGCAAGTAATGCCGGAGGCCGGATCGCACGAAGTCGTGCCTCCAGAATCCAGCTTGCCTACTCCAGTGCTCAAATTGCCAATCGATGTCAGTATCGGCCAATGGAACTTATTTGGGCGAGTTGAGATTTCACCGCCGCAAGTCGCTGAACCGCGGGTCATCCCGGAGACGCGTCTCAATCTCGTCCTGTTGGGGTTGATTTCTTCCGATGATAAAATATTCGGTAAAGCAATCATTAGTGATTCCACCGGTAGCGAGGATTATTATGCGCCGGGGATGATGGTTCCAGGCGGCGCAATTGTGGAAGAGATCCATGCTGACCATGTAATTTTGAAGCGCAATAATCGCCTGGAGATTTTGCGCTTACCGCAAGAAGAAACGCTTGAGGTGGTGATGTCTGCATCGCTGCCTCGACCAGTGCAGTTGCCGATGGATATTGCATCACGGCGTGTGCAACCTTCGATGTTGGCGCTGCCAGCGTCGACGGAGCAAAAAAGTACCGGCGCCTTATTGCGAGAGTTGCGCGATACGTTAATCACGAATCCTCAAAATCTAGCCGAAGTTATTCGGACGGATCCAGTGCGTGACGGGGACCATTTGATGGGGTATCGCGTCAATCCTGGTCGTGATCGTCAAGTGTTGGCGCGTTTTGGATTGCATCCGGGAGACATTGTTACTACGGTTAATGGGGTCCGCCTGGACAGTGCGGCGAGAGGGCTGGAATTGTCGCAATTGCTTCATACCGCGAAACGGATAAATTTCGAAGTGTTGCGCAGCGGGGTAGCACAAACATTTTCGTTTGATGCCGAACCGTAAGTGTCAATGCCACGCGAACGCTTTAGTTTCTCTGAAGAGAAGATTTTTTCAGCGACGACTGCGTATGGCGTCATATTTTGCGAACATAATAGATATTAATGTTAGACCATGCATATCAAAAAAGTGCATATAACATTAATCAGGAGTTAAGGTTGTTGTAATTTGACGCATTTGAAGTGTGCTATATAAAGTAGCCCACACAGTATGTTCGCTGTAGAAATCTAGTAAGCACCCAAGGTAGGTATAGTTAAGTAGAAGAGCGGGTCAGTCAGCGCTTTTTTAAACCGTTGAGCGGTTGGAAATCACAGGGACGTCAACGACACGAGTGTCGGGTAGCATCACGGATGCATAACTGTTGAGCCATACGCGCGGCGATAATAGCTTGATCTTGACATTTTAGTTGGCCAGTATGAAAGCTTGATCAGCGCTCTTTCGCTACTATGAAATTAACGGGGGGCTATATCGTGAATAAAGAAAAAATTGGTATTTTTATTGTAGAAAGACAGGAGTTGCTTCGCGAAGGATTGTTTGCATTGCTGCAACGGGAGTCGGATATGGCTGTGGTAGGAGCGTCGGATAATGGAACCGAGGCGCTCAGCCAAATTTCGTTGTTGCGAGTAGATGTGGTGCTTCTTGATATTTCTATTGTTTACGAAAACTGTGCAAATATTATTCGCGACCTTGGTCGAGTTCATCCGGCATTAAAAATAATCGCGCTCGCCAATGATAATGGCGAAGAATATGTTCGTGCCACGCTAATGCTAGGTGTGGCGGGTTATGCATTGAAAAATGACAGTCATGCGGAATTGATGATGGGTGTTCGCACTGTAATGCGAGGTAAAACTTACCTCAGCTCGGGTATTTCTCAATTCGTTGTTTCCGCCTATTTGGGCCAAGGTGTCAGCGACTCGAATCGTCGTGCCAGTTTCCAGGATCGCCGCAGCAGCGCTCGTGATCGTCGCATCAGCAATAAAGTATCGTCCGGAACTGCGGACGCTTTGACCCTGCGCGAGCGCCAAATCATCAAGTTGATTGCGGAGGGTCGCAAGAACAAGGAGATTGCGAAAACGCTGTTGATCAGCCCGAAGACGGTTGAGAAACATCGCGCTAATCTGATGAAAAAACTGGATCGTCACAACACTTCGCAGCTCACCGTCTTTGCGATGGAAAATGGATTATTAGCCGCCGGATTCGCTGCGTAAGCCTGAGATTTTGAGCAAGTTCTATGGCTTGTCCACACATATACCTGGATGGAACATGGACTTGCTCGGTAGTGCGTTGCTGGGCATGCTGCGACTACTAGCTACTTATAAAAAGTCAAAGCTCTGTGAAAAAAATTATCCCGCTGCGTGTGTTCGCCTATAATCCCGCCCTAAAGCAAATGTGCTCGATCACCAATGACTATTTCTGTGGTTTCAATTCCGTCCGCGCCGGATCTTTTTTCCTATCGTAAATTCTGGGCCAAGCGCTTTGGCACGGCACCGTTTCTGCCGATGTCACGTGCCGAAATGGATGTGCTGGGCTGGGATTCTTGTGACATCGTGTTGGTCACTGGCGATGCCTATGTGGATCATCCCAGTTTCGGCATGGCGGTGATCGGGCGCATGCTCGAAGCGCAGGGGTTCCGTGTTGGTATTATTGCGCAGCCGGATTGGCAGTCGGCGCAAGGCTTCACTGCCTTAGGCAAGCCGAACCTGTTTTTTGGCGTGACCGGCGGCAATATGGATTCGATGGTGAATCGCTACACGGCGGATCGGCGCATTCGCAGCAACGATGCTTACACCCCGCACGGGGCGGGCGACAAACGTCCTGATCGCGCCGTGATTGTGTATTCGCAGCGCTGCCGCGAAGCGTTTTCGCAGGTGCCGATTATCATCGGCGGTATCGAAGCCAGCCTGCGGCGCATCGCGCACTATGATTACTGGTCCGAGAAAGTACGCCGCTGCGTGTTGCTCGATGCGAAAGCGGACTTGCTAGTGTACGGCAATGCCGAGCGACAAATCGTCGAGATCGCGCACCGGCTGGCCAAGGGCGCGGCGGTTGACAGCATTACCGATTTGCGCGGCACGGCGTTTGTGCTCAAGGAATTTCCCGCTGGTTGGAGTGAAATCGACAGCACCACCATCGACACGCCCGGCAAGGTCGATGCGCCGATTGATCCCTATGAAATGAAAACCGAAGCATCGTGTGCGGATCAATCCACGCAGGCCGTACAAGCCGTTCCAGCGGAAAAAATTGTGCGCTTTGTGCGCCCGGTAAAATCGGATCGCGCGCATTCCGTTATTCGCTTGCCAGCCTATAACGATGTGAAAGACGATCCGGTGTTGTACGCGCACGCGTCGCGCGTGTTGCATCTGGAAACCAATCCGGGCAACGCACGTGCGTTGGTGCAGCGCCACGGCGAGCGCGACGTATGGTTCAATCCGCCGCCGATCCCGCTGACCACCAAAGAAATGGATGGCGTATTCGATCTGCCGTATGCGCGCGTGCCGCACCCAAGTTACGGAAATGCGAATATCCCGGCCTATGAAATGATCCGATTCTCGGTGAACATCATGCGTGGCTGTTTCGGCGGCTGCACGTTTTGTTCGATCACTGAACACGAAGGCCGCATTATTCAAAGCCGCTCGGAAGATTCAATTATTCGCGAGATCGAAAGCATCCGCGACACGGTGCCAGGGTTCACCGGTCAAATTTCCGACCTAGGCGGGCCGACGGCGAACATGTATCGTCTGGCCTGCAAGTCGATCGAAATTGAATCGGCGTGCCGCAAGCCATCCTGCGTTTATCCCGATATTTGCAACAACCTGAACACCGATCACACGCCACTAATTGCGCTGTATCGGCGTGCGCGTGCGCTCAAAGGTGTGAAGAAAATCACTATCAGCTCCGGATTGCGTTACGACCTCGCGGTACGTTCGCCTGAATACGTGAAGGAGCTGGTCACGCATCATGTCGGCGGTTATCTGAAAATTGCGCCGGAACACACCGAGCAAGGGCCGCTGTCGAAAATGATGAAGCCCGGCATGGGCGCTTACGATAAATTCAAAGTGCTGTTTGAAAAGTTCTCCAAGGAGGCAGGCAAGGAACAATACCTGATTCCGTATTTCATCGCTGCGCATCCCGGCACCACCGATGCAGACATGTTGCATCTTGCGCAATGGCTGAAGGCCAACGGCTTTCGCGCGGATCAGGTTCAGACATTTTTACCGTCACCGATGGCCACTGCCACAGCGATGTATTTCTCCGGTAAAAACCCGCTGCGCAAAGTCACGCGTGACAGCGAAGAAATGTTTGTCCCTAAAGGCATCAAGATGCGACGGTTGCACAAAGCGTTCTTGCGTTACCACGACGCCAATAACTGGCCCTTATTGCGCGAAGCACTGAAAAACATGGGTCGTGCCGACCTGATTGGTAATGGCAAAAAACATCTGATTCCGTCCTGGCAGCCGCAAGGCACTGGCGAAGCTGCGCCGGGCAAGCGTGTCATTAGCAAGGCACCGGGATCGACATTTCGCACGCAACATACCGGCTTGCCGAAGCTGCCGCGTCACCCCACCAAGAAATAGCCCTAATCGCTTCCCCATCACCGGGTTGCGTCCTCTGCTATATTTATTCTGGATGCGTGCGTCGCGCACGCATCCATTCAACATGCAAAATTTAAAACTTAGCATTTGCTGTTAAGGACAGCATCCAAGGATGCTGTGCGTGTTACCGATACATTTCCAGAGCGGGTTTGAGCGTAGCGAAACATGATGGCACGAGCACTTTTGCAAGGGTACCTGTGGCTGCTGCTCATGAGCGGTTGCACCGATAGGGTGGTGCAACAAGAACCGGCACGCCGTGCACACTTTGAAAGTTCGCTTGGTGCTTATCGCGCCGAACATTCTGGTCGCCCCGGTCACATTCTTGATGCCTTGAGTCAAAAACAAATCATACGCGACATGAATCTGGACGAGGTACGCCTGGTGTTGGACGCGCAGGGAATTATTGGCCAACAAACCGAGCGCTTGTGGTGCGAAAAAAAGCCCGTAAGCGAGTGCCCGGCCGATTGTGAAAATTGCCGTGGCTTGATTGTAGCGCGTTGGGGGTCTGTTATTTACATCAAAGGCAGGGGCGCAAGCCCGCTGGTGTTCGACATCCGTCATAGCGATAACGACCGACCGCAGCTCGGTGCATTTCTTGCGGCCGATGCATTTCTTTCTTATGAAATCGCACGAGTGATCGAAGCCGGTCAAATCATCACTGGTATGACGCTTGCGCAGATTAAACAGGCGTTGCCCGGAGTTGATCTGGCTGAAAGCTACACATGCGAAAAAAAAGTTGTCGCCGCATGTGAGGTGAGTTGTGTGAATTGTGCGATTAATTTTGTGTGGCAAGGAAATAACGTGCTACTGGAAAGCAAAGTGAATGATGCAACACCACGTGTGACACGCATCGCACCTCCCCGCAGTCGCTGATCGGTCCTGTGAACCGTGACCACAATTAGCGCGAATTCGTGCACGTCGGATGTGTCGAGTCGCACGTTCTATTTTTTAAACAACAGCGTTTAAACGCTATAAATAAAGCACTTTTAGGCATTCTGTCGTCTGCGATGCGCGCTCCATGAGCGCAGTGTTTGCGTCTCCGGTCGCAAATTTATAACGCACTTGCCCACCTGTAACTTCGTTGTGAATTCCCTCACGTTAAACATCGCGCTATCCCCATATAAATGCACCGTGCACAGCGAGCTTGGTTTTGACATTTTAAAAAAATCATCACAACAGTAGTAAATGTCTTTCGCTGTGTCAGGGCTTAAGGGAAGTGGGTAGGGTCGTGTGTGAACGTGCAATCGCGTTCATGCAGTGTGATAAGGGGTATGAGTATGAAGAAAACACGCGGCAGTTGCGTATCGTTGGGACGTTTGAGTTTGCAGTATTTAACCGCAGTAGTGTTGGTCGGGGTAACCTCGCTCGCTGTCGCCGGGCCGCGCGAACAGGCACGGCGAATTCATGATCGTCTGGTGGGCGTGCCGCCCTCGGATACAGTACTGAATTCGATGTCGACAAAAATTGCCGGTGGCGATGCGGTCGGCGCTGCCAGCGAAGCGATGAGTAACAGTATCTTCTACAACACCACACTGAAAAATTTTGTTACACCCTGGACCAACGAGACTCAGTCGCCGTACGCCGATCTTAATGACTACACCGCCACGGTCATCGGCATGATCCGCGACGATGTACCGTTCAACCAAGTGTTGACTGAAGACATCGTGTACGTTGCCGGCGCAGCGGCCGCGATCACAGCACCGGTTTCACAAACGGACAACGCGCACTACAAGGAACTGGAAACCAAGCGCATTAATCTCGCCGATCCGGCCAACCTGATTCGCAGTGCGCAATCGAGCCAGCCGGGAGCCACACTCGCCACGCAAAACACTGCGGGTGTGATTACATCGCGCGCCTTTGGTGAAGCATTTTTAAAAGCGGGTACCAATCGACGTGCCATCCGTTTCACTTTCATGACGCAAATGTGTCGCGACATGGAAGATGTGCACGATGTAACGCGTACGCCGGACCGGATTCGCCAAGACGTATCACGCAATCCCGGTGGCGATAGCACTATCTTCTTGAATCAATGCGTGGGCTGCCATTCGGGTATGGACCCGTTGGCGCAGGCGTTCGCCTACTACGACTTCAAAGAAGTGGTTAAAGACGGCGGCGAGCAGATCGTCATGACGCCGGGTGAAGTGCAGGCGAAAAACCTGATTAACTCGAATAATTTTCCGCTGGGCTACATCGTCAAGAATGACCAATGGAACAACTACTGGCGCCGAGGTCCAAATGCGTCGCTTGGCTGGAACACCTCGTCACCGGCCAGCGGCAACGGCATAAAAAGTCTCGGACAGGAACTTTCATCCAGCAAAGCGTTTTCACAATGTCAGGTACAGAAGGTGTTCAAGTTCACCTGTCTGCGTGATCCCGCGTCGGCAACCGATCAGTCGGAAGTACAGCGCATCACCGACGTGTTCGAGAAAAATAATTACAACATGAAGCGCGTATTTGCCGAAGTGGCCGCGTATTGCAAGGGCGACTGAGCGACATGTTGTTCAACTTCTAGGCTGGTTTTATTGCGGGGTTTCTATGGATACGAAAATGTTAAATTTTAGTCAGGCAAGCCGTATGACAATGCGCGTATGGAGTGCGAGAGTGTGTTTGGTGGCGACCTCCCTGTTACTGGCGGCGTGCGGAGGATCGGGTGGATCGACGCCGGCGAATACCGAGACGCCGATTGCCGCTGCTGCTACCGATCAGGTTGCCTTCCAGACGACCGTATATAAATTGACGGCGCAGTATTGCTCTGGTTGTCATGACGGGAGCATCGCGAGCGCACCACCGTTTGCAAACAAGGATATTCAGATTGCCTACAAGGCGATTATCGACAGTAAAAAAGCCGACAAACTGAACCCCGCTAAATCGCGCGTGGTGGTTAAGTTAGCGGAGGAAAAACATAATTGCTGGAGCGCAAACTGCATCGATGATGCTGCGAAAATGCGCGGTGCGATTGAAGAGTGGGTTGCATTAACCGGCGGCAAGCCGGTCGATACCGGCTTTAGCGCACAGACTATCAGGAGTGTGGCTACGACATTCGCGGCAAGCCAAGCCAACGGTGCGTTGAGCAAGCGTGTGAACAGCAACGTCGTGGCACTGTATCTGTTTAAAGAAGGTTCGGGAACGGTGGTGCGCGACTTAAGTGGCGTGGCACCGGCAATGGACCTGACCCTGAGTGGCACCGAGTGGGTGGCGCAGCAGGGGCTGAAAAACGTCAGCGGCAAGGCTGAAGCTACGGTGGAGTCCAGCAAGAAATTATTCGACTTGATCGCCGCTCCGACCGCAAGCAAAGAATACAGCATCGAAGCGTGGATCGTTCCAGACAACAACACACAAACGGGATCGGCGCGCATCATGACTTATTCCATCGACGCCGCAACGCGTAATTTTCAGCTTGGCCAGAGCACCACGCAATACATTTATCGTAATCGCAGCACCGCGACCGGTATCAGTGTTACGGCCGGAACGCCGGATCTCGCAACGGCCGCTGCGAGTCTTAAATTGGTGCCGCAGCATGTGGTTGCCACGTTTGACCAAACGGCAGGACGAAAAATCTATCTGGACGGTGTCGACACCGGCGTGGTTGATGCGCAAGGCAAGGGTGATCTTGCCAATTGGAACACTACTTATTCCTTCATTCTAGGCAATGAAAAGACCAGCGACCGTTTGTGGAAAGGCGTGTTCTATCTGGTGGCGGTCTATAACCGTCCGTTAAGTGCGGCGCAGGTGAAACAAAACTTCGATGCCGGGTATATGGATCGCTCGGTACTGCGCTTCGATATCGCCGCCGCTGCGGGCATGGTGGGCGGCACCATCGAGCTGGATGCAAGTGAAATTGACAAGTCCAGCTACCTGTTCGCGCATCCGACCTATGTCGGGCCGAATCCCGGCAGCCTGCGCATCAAGGGCATGCAAATCGCAATCAACGAAGTCTTGCCTGCGGCCGGTCAGGCGTATCGCAATGTGAATGCCATCGTCGACGCGCCCAAGCTTGAATTGTCATCCATGGGTACCGTGATCGCGCAGGACAAGGGCAGTGCCAGCGATTCCTTCATACTGACCTTCGAAGAATTGGGCGTGCTCAGCAACGTGTTGCCGGAGCCGACACCCGGAGCGCTGTCGATAGCGACTGACACGCGCACGGTGATTCCGAATTCCGGCGTGCGTACGTTTGATCAGGTCAACAACACCATGGCCGCGCTTACCGGAATAAGTGTCACGGCTACAAACGTTGCTGCCGAATTCACCAAGCTGCGTCAGCAACTGCCTGGCAATAGCAACGTGATGAGTTTCTTGCCGGCGCAGCAGGTCGGTATCGCCAAACTGGCGACGGAATACTGCGACGCCTTGGTGGAAAACACCACCGCACGCGCCGCGTTTTTTAACACCACTCCGGCGTTTGAGTTCGGTGCAGCCGTCGCCACGGCGTTTGGCACGCAAGCGAAGAAAGATCTCATCACCAATACGCTGAGTAACAAAATGATCGGCGTGAATTTCGCCAATCAACCCACAGCGACCGAGAGTTACACCGAGGTGAATAACTTGCTCAACGACCTCGTTACGGCGGCTAACGTGGCGGTGCCACCACTCACCATCGACCAGGTGCGCACTCGCTCCATCGTCAAAGGTGCATGCACCACCGTGCTGAGCAGCGCGGCCTTGATGGTCCACTAATCCAACCGAATCGCTGAAAAGGGGTAGCATCATGCGTAACAAGAAATTGCAGTCTCAAACCACCCAGGTGCCGTTTCGCCATGAAAATCATGCGCAACCGGTGACACGTCGTGACTTTCTCGCCCAGGGCTTGATCAGCGGCATGGGTTTAGCCGTTGGCCCATCGTTGCTGGGTTTGCTCGGCAGCTCGCCGGATGCCTATGCGGCAGCGGCCGAGTGCGGCATTGCGGTGTCGCCGCAGGGTTCGGGAAAAGTCCCGTTCATCTGCTTCGATTTGGCCGGCGGCGCTAACATCGCCGGTTCCAATGTGCTGGTCGGCAAGCAGGGTGGGCAGATGGATGCGCTGGACGCAGCCGGTTACAACAAGCTCGGCATTGCCAGCTCCATGTTGCCGTCGTTGCCGGGTCAGGTGAACACGGAGCTGGGCTTGGCATTTCACGCCAGCAGTTCGTTGCTGGCGGGAATCAAATCAAAGGCTACCGCTGCAACTTTGGCGAACGTCGAAGGTTGCGTGGTGTGTGTGCGCTCGAACGACGACACGCAGAATAATCCTCACAATCCGATGTACGGAATCGCCAAGGCCGGAGCAAAGGGTCAGCTCGTGGCATTATTGGGCACGCAAAATTCCGTGTCGGGCGGCAACTCAATAGCGCCGGCCAATCAGATCGACGCGACCTTGCGTCCGACCAAGGTGTCCACGGTGAACGACACGAAAGGGTTGGTCGATACCGGCAAACTGGCGTCGCAATTGGGCGGCAGCGGTGCGGTGCGTGTGATGCAGGCAGTAGAGCGTCTGAGCGGTGCGAAATCCGGCAAGTTGCCAGAAGCCGATGTCGTGAAAAATTTGCTGAACTGTGCATACAGCGGCACCACCGAAAAAGTGCAACAGTTTGGTAATCCCGATGTGTTGAATCCCGCTTTAGATGCCAACATCAACGCCTTGTTTCCCAACGTCACCGCCGACGGTGATTTTCTCAAGACCGCCGCGATCATGAAGTTGGTGCTCGAAGGTTATGCCGGCGCCGGCACCGTGCAGTTAGGCGGCTTCGACTACCACACCGGCAATCGCACTGCAGGTGACGCAAAAGATTTGAAAGCCGGACAAGCCATCGGCGCCGTGCTGGAATACGCGCGCATCAAAAACAAACCGGTGATGATCTACGTATTTACCGACGGTGCGGTGAGCAGCAACGGTGGCGCTGACAACAATGCCGGCGGCAAGCTGGTGTGGACCTCGGACAACGGCACCTGCGGCGCAGTCTTCATGCTGGTGTACAACCCGGTCAGCCGTCCAAAGTTGAAAACTGCCAACGCGCGCCAGCTCGGTTATTACCGCGCCAACGGCTCGGTGGAAACCGGCGCCACCCCTTTGAGCAACAACGTGACGCAAACTGCCGAAGCGGTAGTGCTCAATTATCTCGCCTTGCATAATGAGGTTGGACGTTTCGCGCAGATTATTCCGGCGCAAGGTCTGGGGCCATCAAGCAGTTGGGACAATTTCGTAATGTTCCAGCCCATTGTCTAGCCGCACACGATTTGATGGGATGCTGTTCCTACAGTAAGGATGCCGTTCGAGCAGCAGGGGCAGGGAAGCCCCATTTATTTTTTTACAAACGGGATGACGACGTTCGCTAAATCTTCGGCATAGAGATCGCGGAAGAAGTGATCGGCACCGGCTACGATGTTCAATTGAATACGCTTGCCGTCAGCGATGGGTTTCATATGCTCGGCGAGATCGGGTACGACTTCATCCGCGCTGCCCACGACGACTAAAACCGGTTGCTTCACTTTAGGTAAAAGTGCGGCAGTTTCAAAACGCGGTTCATCAGCGTAGTGCGATACAAAAGCTTCGGCCGTGACCGACGCTTGCGGACAATACAGAAAGTCGACCGGTTCAAGCAGCGTCTTTCCTTTGCCCTCAGCCACAAGCTTGCGTGCCTTGACTAACGCGGGTTCGAAATCTTTCTGGAAAATTGCCTTATATTGCGAAGCGGTGGACAGCAAGGTATTGGGTGCAATCAATATCAGTTTTTGAATGCTTGGGTCATTGCGTTCCGCCGCCAACCACGCGCTTTGATTGCCGCCGCGCGAGTGGCCGAGTAAGACGATTTCCTTGGCGCCTTGCTGTTTGAGCCACCCCAGCCATACGCTGATTTCGTCGACGCCGTCGGTATGTTTGTAACGACTCGGCACTGCGCAGTCGTATGCGACACTGGCGCGGTTGTCATGGCGTAACTGATATTGATAGCAAGCGAGGAGAGGCCCTGTTTTTTAAATGCCTGCTGCAGATCGGCCATGATTTCCGCGCGACTGAATGCGAACGTGCCGTGCGTCATGAGCGCCACGCGCTGCGGCCAATCGGCAGCTTTTTCCAGGTTGGCATTGAGCGTGAGGGCGCCGGGCTTTAATGACACATCTTGCGCATGGGCCGGGACAAGACATATCGAGATCAAGACTAACCAGACGCAGCGCAGCATGGTAAGCCCTCCAGTGTATTCAGGTAGTGGCATTGCTCAATTTGTGGCGCAGATAGCCGATAATGCCGGGGAGTATCGACAGAAAAATAATACCGAAGATGACGGCGGTGAGATTTTTTTTCACAAATTCGGCGTCGCCGAACCACACCCCAGCCATGACCAAGCTGCCGACCCACAGCAGCCCGCCTGTGACGTTATAAAGCTGGAAGCGCGCATGTGCCATTTTACCGATGCCGGCCACGAAGGGCGCAAAGGTGCGAATGATGGGCATGAAGCGGGTGATGACAATGGTCTTGCCGCCGTGTTTTTCATAAAAATGCTGGGTGCGTTCCAGGTGTTCGCGTTTGAAAAAGCGGGCGTGTTCCTGATGAAATACCGTTGGGCCGACATAGCGGCCAATCCAGTAATTGGTGGTGTTGCCAAGAATTGCGGCCGTGGTGAGGTCGACAATCAATAATGTTGGGTCAAGCAGGTTCGCACCGGCGAGCGCACCGGTAACGAACAACAGCGAATCGCCAGGTAAAAACGGCGCGATCACCAGCCCGGTTTCGCAAAAAATAATCAGAAACAAAATACCGTACACCAAGATGCCGTAATTGGCGGTCAGTGTTTCTAGGTGCTTGTCGAGATGCAAAACAATATCGATAAAATTCGTCAGCAGTTCCAAGGGGGTCTCTAATAATTGGCAGTACCGCAGGTTGCGGCGCGCCATCATAACATGGCGACATGCGACCCATTTATCGCCGGGCTATACTGCAGTCATCCCTGCCCGTAATCATGTTTTCAACTCAAATTCATTCGGAGGCTAATCATGCGGTACGGCACCATGCATAAAAGTCTTGTACAGGCACTTATTCTCGCCGCGCTGCTGGTGGCCGGCCCGGCGTTGGCGGAAAAGCCGCCCTGGGCAGGTGGTGATCGCGGCGACAAGCACGAGCAAAAAAGCGAGCGCAAAAAACATCATGACCGTGAGCAGGGCGGTTCTGATTCAAGACAGGATGATCGTGGCGACGAGGCCAGGGGGCATGCGTATTTTGGTGATCAACAGCGCGTTTTTGTGCATGATTACTTCGCGCAGCACTACCATTCCGGGCATTGTCCGCCCGGCCTTGCCAAGAAGCACAACGGCTGCATACCGCCTGGATTAGCGAAGCGATGGCGCATCGGTCGACCATTGCCGCATGACCTAGTCTATTATGACTTGCCGTCGGCCATTGTTGTGGAACTTGGCGTGCCCTTGCCTCGGCATCGTTACGTACGTGTGGCGGGCGATATTTTGTTGATCGCAATTGGCACCGGCATGGTGGTGGATGCGATTGAAGATTTAGGCGGAAGGTAGCTTGCGGCGCCAACTGTGTACCGAAATAATTCACGCACTTTATTCGGGAGGCTCAATATGAAAATCGGAACACCGCTGTGTCCCAACGCCACTAAGGTCATGCTGCTGGGCGCGGGTGAATTAGGCAAAGAAGTGATCATCGCGTTGCAGCGCTTGGGTGTTGAAGTGATTGCAGTGGATCGTTACGCCAATGCACCCGGCCACCCGGTCGCGCACCGCGCACATGTTATTGATATGGCTGACGGCAAGGCACTGCGTGCCCTGATCGAAAAAGAAAGGCCGCACTTGGTCGTGCCGGAAATCGAAGCGATTGCAACTGACATGTTGGCGCGCATTGAAGCGGACGGTTTAGCCGAAGTGATTCCCACCGCGCGCGCCGCGCAACTCACCATGAATCGTGAAGGCATCCGGCGTTTGGCGGCGGAAGATCTGGCGCTAGCGACGTCGCGTTTTGCGTTTGCCGAAAGCGCCAATGAAATTCGCATCGCGGGTGAAAGCCTTGGCTACCCATGTATTGTCAAGCCCGTGATGTCGTCGTCGGGCAAAGGCCAGTCGGTGGTCAACGCGCCAGATGAAATCGACCGAGCCTGGGACTACGCGCTGACTTCGGGACGGGTGAATCACGGCCGCGTGATCGTGGAAGAAATGATCCGCTTTGATTATGAAATCACGCTGCTTACGGTGCGCGCGGTTGGCGAAAACGGAAAAGTCAAAACCTCGTTCTGCGACCCCATCGGCCACGTGCAGGTGAAGGGTGACTACGTGGAAAGCTGGCAACCGCAGCCGATGTCGGAAACGGCTTTGTGGCGCGCGCGCGACATCGCAAAAAAAGTCACCGACAATCTCGGCGGACGCGGCATTTTCGGTGTGGAGATGTTCGTCAAGGACGACCATGTGTGGTTCAGCGAAGTCAGCCCGCGCCCGCATGACACCGGCATGGTTACCATGATCACGCAAGTACAAAACGAGTTCGAACTGCATGCACGCGCCATACTCGGCCTGCCGGTCAACACCGATTTGCGCACGCCCGGCGCCAGCGCGGTGATCTACGGTGAACTCGAAGCCAAAGGCATCGCCTTCGAAGGACTTGATGAAGCACTGCGGGTGCCACACAGTGACATTCGCCTGTTCGGCAAACCGGAAAGCTTCGCCAAGCGCCGTATGGGCGTGGCACTGGCCTACGCCAACACGGTGAAAGAAGCGCGCGACCGCGCTAAATTGGCGGCGAGCAAAGTGCGACCTGTAAAAGGATAAGGACAACGTTGTAGCCGCGCCGAAGGCAGCGCGGCTACCCACAGCAAGGATAGCGACGATGACCGGTATTTTTCTCGACACCGCAACTCTCCAACGCGGCGATCTCAATTTTGTGCAACTGACTGCCGCGTTACCGGCCTGGAAATATCACGACGCGACCCCCACTGTGCAAGTCGCGCAACGCATCGCGCAGGCAGAAGTGGTGGTGAGCAACAAAGCTTATGTCGGCGCCGAGGCACTGGCGGCTGCCGAAAAATTAAAGTTGATCTGTGTTATCGCCACCGGCACCAACAATGTTGATCTTGTTGCGGCCAAAGCGCAGGGCGTGGCGGTGTGCAATGTCACTGGCTACGCACCGCCGTCGGTGAGCCAGCATGTGTTCGCCTTAATCCTGGCCTTGGTTACCCAACTGGAACGCTACCGCGTCGCCGTCAAAGACGGCGCTTGGCAACGTGCGAGTAGCTTCTGCATGCTGGACTACCCCATTTGGGAGTTGGCCGGCAAGACTATCGGCATCGTCGGTTACGGTTCGCTCGGGCAAGCAGTCGCGCGCGTCGCGGAAGCCTTCGGCATGCGCGTGCTGATTGCCGCGCGACCGGGGCAACTGCCCGGTGCCACGCGCGTGCCACTGCATGACTTATTGCCTCAGGCCGATGTGGTGAGCTTGCACTGCCCGTTGACGCAACAAACCCAAGGCTTGATCGGCGCGCCTGAATTGGCGCTGATGCAACCGCACGCGCTGCTGATCAACACCGCACGTGGCGGCATTGTCGACGAAACCGCGCTGGCACAGGCGTTGCGCAAACACCGTCTTGGTGGTGCCGGAGTGGATGTGTTGTCGGTCGAACCGCCGGTGAACGGCAATGTGTTACTCGCCGCCGACATTCCAAACTTGATCGTGACGCCGCACATCGCCTGGGCCAGCCGCGAAGCGCGGCAGCGGCTAGTCGATGAAACAGCGAAGAATATTTCCGCGTTTTTGCGCGGCGAGGCACGTAATCGGGTGGTGTAGGTCGCGCCACGCAGAGATGATCTGGGTCATGCCTAAAATGCAATTATACAAGCCAGACCCCAATTCCGAAAATCGTAAGTGGGGATTTTTTTGGCGGGAGCTTGAAAAGCTACCTTGAATAGCGAGCCGGAAAACAGCCTCCCGAAGTTCCGGATTTTTGGTGATATAAAATCACTTAGGCGCTGATGCAGTTGCATCCTCGCCGCGACTTATTGGGTGGCGCCGCCCCGGCCCAGCGGAACCAAGTTTTTGATTCTGGCATCCCGGGTTGCATCTGTTTCACCCGGGTGTCGTGACATGGGCGTGTCGGTGGCTCCCCTCCCGGCCTGACGGCGTGTGATGCGGATGGCATTACTAATGTAGCCACGATCCCGCCCGCGTCTTCAATTCACTTTCCCGTATCAACCAGAGGCTCCGCGCGGTGGCCAACGACCACCACCGTAGTGTCCTCCGTAGCGGGAATCAGCGCGCTAGGGAACCGCCGATTAAATCGCCCAATTATTGTTAGTTGGGCGGCGACATAAATATTAATATATGGCACTTACTTATGCAGGCCAAGTCCATGATTAAAACCACCGCCACGCCGCGTCAAACCAGTTTTGCCCAAGCGTAATACGCAGGCAAAAAGAAACGGACACGGCGCGACCTGTTTTTAGCCCAGATGCAGACGGTGGTTCCCTGGGCACGTTTGATTGCGGTCATTGAACCACACTACCCCAAAAGCGGTAAGCGCGGGCGTCAACCGCTGGGGATCGAGCGCATGTTGCGCATGTACTTGGTACAGCAGTGGTACGGGCTTGCCGATGTGGCCGTTGAAGATGCCCTCTATGACAGCCAAGCGCTGCGCACTTTCTGTGGTGTCGACTTAGGCGCCGAGTCGGTGCCGGATGCCACCACGCTGATGGGCTTCCGGCACCTGCTGGAAAAACACAACCTCCCCCAGGCCCTGCTTGCGGAGGTGAACGCCTTGCTCACCGAGCGCGGCCTGCTATTGAACCAAGGGACCTGGGTGGATGCCACGCTGATTGCAGCCCCAAGCTCCACCAAGAACAAGGAACACAAACGCGATTCCGACATGCACCAAACCAAGAAGGGCAACGCATGGCACTTCGGTATGAAAGCCCACATCGGGGCGGATGATCAATCCGGTCTGGTACACACCGTCATCAGCACCGCTGCAAACGTTAGCGACATCAGCCAAACGGCGGCTCTTTTACATGGTGAGGAGCAGAGAGTCGGGGCGGATGCCGGTTATATGGGTGTAGAAAAGCGCGCCGAAGTCCAAGACAAACTCAAGACGATGGCGCACACCGTGACGTTTCGCATTGCCAAGCGGCGGAAGCCCATCAAGGCGATGGTCGAAGGGTGGAAAAAAGACTTGGCGCTGCTCAATGAGAAACTCAAAGCGAGCCTTCGAGCCAAGGTCGAGCATCCGTTTCACGTGGTGAAGAATATCTTCAAGCACACTAAGGCGCGCTACAAAGGTCTGGCTAAGAACGATGCGCAGCTCAATGTGCTGTTTGCGCTGAGTAACCTGTACAGGGTCAGAGGAAAGCTGGGCCCGTGAGGGGCAGAACGGGGCGGACATCTAAGGAAATACGGCAAAACAAGGCCAACAGAAACAAAATACTTCATTGAAACTAAAAATATAGAACTCGAAAATCCGCCAGCGTTATGAAAATCGCAGCGCGTTTGTTTCAAGTTCTAAATCTGAATTGATCGGCGGTTCCCTAGTACGCCCGATACCAGAATCGCCCCCGGCGCCCAATACAACTTCATTTAGCAAATCGTGCCGCCATTGACAGTCTCCGACGGTCGTATTGATCTGCGATGTGGTAGCGCGGAAAAAACTAAACAATAGACTGTCATGCCTGTTCATCTGAAATCTGTCACCGCACAATACGCTGTTAGAAGCAAATAGATCTGTCCGGTTCTGTAGCACATGAATTGTCCGCTGAGTAAGCTCGGGAGCCCCGCGCGGAGGGCGTAGCCCGAAGCGTGGTGCTCCCGCCGGTGTCGCGCAGCGGACTTACGCGACGGCCTG
>JANLTU010000111.1:0-8973 GCA_031363085.1 Gammaproteobacteria bacterium | reverse complement strand
CAGGCCGTCGCGTAAGTCCGCTGCGCGACACCGGCGGGAGCACCACGCTTCGGGCTACGCCCTCCGCGCGGGGCTCCCGAGCTTACTCAGCGGACAATTCATGTGCTACAGAACCGGACAGATCTATTTGCTTCTAACAGCTTCGCGTGAGCACGACATTCAGCCGGGTTTCCCGTACGATGCCGCGCATGAAACGAATGCAGCGCAGCTTCGTAATGGCATTTGCGTGCTCGGTTTTAAGCGGATTGTCGCTGGTCGCGCGCGGTGATCCCTACGCCCTGAGCTGGGAGCGCGAGACGCCGTATCTGACCACGGCCGCAGGATTGCATGCACTGGCGTGGTTGGGTTCGCGGCAGAAGTCCGGGGCAAATTCTGACTCGGCGGAGCCTCGGGATCGCTCCGACGTTCCGGTCTATGAACGTCGCTTTGCCGGTGGCTGGAACACCGCAGCGCAATATCAAAGCAACGTGCTTGAAGTGCTTGGGCTGGCGGCACCGTTGTTTTTGATGTCGGCGCCGGCGGTGCAGTCGGGAACGATCCTGGCGCTGTATGCAGAAACCTTGTTGATCACCAGCGGTGGGGTCACCGTCAGCAAGAATTGGATCGACCGCTCGCGTCCATACACCTATGGCGACAGGGCGCCGCGTTCCGATCAAAAATCTTTGGACAGTACGCGTTCGTTACTGTCCGGGCACACCGCGCACGTAGCGGCGGCGATGTCGTTCAGCGCAAGCGTATTAGGCGAGTTGTACCCGGATGCTGCATGGGCGCAATGGACGTGGCCCGGCGCGGTGCTCGTGACTGCGTATGAAGGCCACCTGCGCGTGCGGGCTGGAAAACACTTTCCTTCAGATGCGCTCGTCGGTGCAGTTTGGGGTGGGTGGATCGGTTACAGCGTGCCGATGGGCCATCTGCCTCGCCACAGCGCGGTGACGCTTGAGCCTGCGCTGCTCAGCGACGCGCTTGGCGTCAATTTGAAAGTTTTGCTTTAAAGCGCCGTGCTCGACTGAGGCTCTTTAAAGTTAAGTCGGATGCTCGCTCCAGCGCAGCTTGGCGCGCAGCACGTCGAAATAATTGTGGTCAAGCGGATGAATCAGCCGCACCGGCTTTTCTTCCCGGCGGATGATAATGTGGTCGCCCGACACCAAGCCGAGGTTGATCTGACCGTCGCAGGTGATTTGCGCCGGCGAACGCGTGCGGTCGCTGACTTCGATGCGGATCACGCTGGCGGCGTCGACCACAATGGGGCGGTTGCTCATGGTGTGCGGGCAGATCGGCACCAGTACCATCGCCTGCAAGGCCGGATGCAGAATCGGGCCGCCGCCCGACAGCGAGTAAGCAGTCGAACCGGTCGGGGTGGCGACGATCAAGCCGTCGGAGCGCATGGTATTGACATACTGATCGTTAATGTAAGTGCGAAATTCAATCATGCGCGCGACGTCCCACTTGTGCACCACCACGTCGTTGAAGGCGCAGCTTTCGCTGATGTTCTGGCCTTCGCGTTCAATGTAGGTGCGCAGCAGTAAACGTTCTTCGGGCGCGTATTTTCCGTGCAGAATTTCATCCAGGCGTTCGCCGATTTGCGCCGGCGAGATGTCGGTCAGAAAACCCAGCCGGCCGCGATTCACGCCCAGCATCGACACGCCGTATTCCGCCAGCGAGCGCGCGGCATTGAGCAGCGTACCGTCACCGCCGACCACGATCACCAAATCACAGCGACGGCCGATATTTTGGCGACTGGCGACTTCGAGCTTGTGACCGCGAATCAACTCCGCCGTGCCCTCATCCAAGAGCACCTGCAAGCCGAGTTTTTGCACGTATTCGCTGACTTCGATGATGGTCGGGCTGATCCCGGGGTCGCCGTACCGGCCAATGATGCCGATGGTTTTAAAATGTTTAGTCATTAACAGGTACCCACGCCTTCATGGCGGTTAAAATAGCGCTAAGCGAGAGTTACGAACGCGGGGCGAAGCCTTGCACGATGTAATTCATAAGTGGGAGTTTGGTCGGCATTTTTAGTGGCGGTGAATTTTCTACAAATTAGCATGGGCTTTGCGCGAACACCAAGCACGGTGGATGTGACCGGCAGCACGATGTTTCCTTGACATGCTAACAAGTCGATGGTTAATTTGCCCTTAGCGCATGACGCGCCGGATCGCCATGCAAACGCGTATTTTTCAAGTTGTTCGGGCCCAAGCCGTTGACGCATCGTGACCGCATTGCGGGCGTCTCAATGCAAACGGATTTAATCCGCGTTTTCTTGAGCCTATACTCGTGAGCAGTTCCATTTTTGTAGGTGTCATCGGTTGTGAATCTTCCCCCCATCAGTGATCGCGCGCAGTTCCTGCTCAAAGCCCTGATCGAACGCTATATACAAAGTGGCGAACCCATCGGATCGCGTACCTTGGCGCGAGACATGCGCGTCGACTTAAGCGCCGCGACCATCCGCAATGTGATGGCCGATCTGGAAGAGTTAGGTTTTGTGAAAGCGCCGCACACCTCGGCCGGACGCGTGCCGACGGTGCAGGGCTATCGTTGCTTCATCGATTCGCTGCTCACCGTGCAGCCCTTGGAAACCACGCAGATCACCCTGTTGCAGGGCGAGCTGACGCCGGAAGTCACACCACAGGATCTAGTCGAACGCGCCTCGTCGATTTTATCCGGCATCACCAAGATGGCCGGCATCGTGATGCTGTCGCGTCACGAGCAAAACGCGCTGCAACACCTGGAGTTTCTGCCGCTGTCGGAAAATCGCATTCTGGTGATTTTAGTCATCAGCGATGAAGAGATTCAAAACCGCGTGATCCACGTTGCGCGTGAGTATTCGCGCGCCGAATTGCAACAGGCGGCAAATTACTTTAATCAACATTTCACCGGGCGTAATCTGTCGGCGGTCAAAGACGCCTTGTTACTGGAAATGCAGGACACCAAACAGCGCGCCGACCACATCATGATGGCCGCCATCGATATGGCGTCCAAGGCTTTGAACGAGGAAAAAGAAGCCGACTTCGTGGTCGCCGGCCAAACCAATTTAATGCAGTACCTCGAAATGGCAGATATGGAAAAGCTGCGTCAATTGTTCGATGCCTTTAACGAAAAGCGCGATTTGCTCAGCTTGTTCGACCACGTCATGAAAGCGCAGGGTGTGCAGATTTTTGTCGGTGAAGAATCCGGCTATGGTGTGTTGGACGGGTGCAGTCTGGTGACCGCGCCGTATACCGCAAACGGCCAGATCGTCGGTGTGTTGGGCGTAGTGGGGCCGACACGCATGGCCTACCAGCGTGTGATCCCGCTGGTGGATGTCACCGCAAAACTTTTAGGTGCGGCCTTGAACCAGGACTGACCGTCCCCATATTGCCTCCACGTTTGAATTACGAGGACAGCGCGTGTGACGCATTTGCGCTGTCGGGAGACCGATGGGATGGACAATAAACAGCCGAGCACAGTACTTGACGAGCAAGCAAAAATGACGAGTGCGGACAGTATCGAAAACCCCGAAAATAACGCCGCAGATAACACCGCACCGGAAGGCGAACCAGGCGAAGCGCAACCCAGCTACCAAAGTTTGTGGCTGTTGCTGGAAGACACCCGCAAGAAGGCGGATGAGTACCTTGACCAGCTAATGCGCGCGCGCGCTGACACCGAAAACGTGCGGCGTCGTGGCGAGCGCGAGCTGGACAAAGTGCGTAAATACGCCCTGGACAGTTTTTTGCAGGAATTAGTGGCGGTCAAAGACAGTCTGGAGATGGGCCTCACAGCGGCACAAGAGCCGGGCGCCGATGTCGCCAAACTGTCTGAAGGCATGGCCCTGACCGACCAACTATTGGCGGCGGCCATGAACAAGGTGGGTGCGCGGGAAATCGATCCGTTAAACGAGCCGTTTAATCCCGACTGGCATCAGGCGATGTCGATTCAAGAGTCGAAAACAGCGGCACCCAATACCGTGGTGATGGTGTTTCAAAAAGGCTATGTGCTCAATGACCGCTTGCTGCGGCCGGCGCGTGTGGTGGTGTCGAAGGCGCCGCCGAGCAATTGATCGGTGCCGGGGCTTGAAGTGCGGCGAAACACCCCAACTTTACAAAGAAATCGTAGATTAATTTAATTTTGGTGGAGAAGAACATGGGCAAGATTATCGGGATTGATTTAGGCACTACCAACTCCTGCGTCGCTGTGATGGAAAGCGGTAAGCCGCGCGTGATCGAAAACAGCGAGGGTGACCGCACTACCCCGTCCATTGTGGCGTTCGGCAACGACGGCGAGGTGATCGTCGGTCAACCCGCCAAGCGCCAGGCCGTGACCAATCCACGCAACACCATTTATGCGGTGAAACGCTTGATCGGCCGCAAATTCAACGACGACGTGGTGAAGCGCGATGTCGGCATGGTGCCGTACAAAATCGTCGCGGCCGATAACGGCGATGCCTGGGTCGATGCCGACGGCAAAAAGATGGCGCCGCAAGAAATCTCCGCGCGCGTGTTGATGAAAATGAAGAAGACCGCTGAAGATTACCTCGGTGAACCGGTCACTGAAGCGGTCATCACGGTGCCGGCGTACTTCAACGACTCACAGCGCCAGGCCACCAAAGACGCCGGGCGCATTGCCGGTTTGGAAGTCAAGCGCATCATCAACGAACCAACCGCTGCGGCGCTTGCCTATGGCATGGACAAGAAGCGCGGCGATTCCAAAATTGCGGTGTTCGATTTAGGCGGCGGAACCTTTGACATCTCCATCATCGAAATCGCCGAAGTCGACGGCGAACATCAGTTCGAAGTGTTGTCCACCAACGGCGACACCTTCCTGGGCGGTGAGGATTTCGACAAGCGCATCATCGATTATCTGGTGGACGATTTTAAAAAATCTTCCGGCATCAATTTGTCCAACGACCCGCTGGCGCTGCAGCGCTTAAAAGAAGCGGCCGAAAAAGCCAAGATCGAGCTGTCGACCAGCCAGCAAACGGATATCAACCTGCCGTATGTCACGGCCGATGCCAGCGGCCCAAAGCACCTGAACCTCAAGCTCACGCGCTCCAAGTTGGAAGCGCTGGTGGAAGATTTAATTCAGCGCACGCTGCCACCCTGCAAGATGGCATTGAAAGACGCCGGCGTGTCGGTGTCGGATATTAACGAAGTCATTCTCGTCGGTGGTCAGACGCGCATGCCCAAAGTGCAGGAGCTGGTGCGCGAGTTGTTCGGCAAAGAGCCACGTAAAGACGTTAATCCGGACGAGGCGGTCGCCGTCGGTGCCGCGATTCAGGCCGGTGTGTTGGCGGGCGAAGTCAAAGACGTGCTGCTGCTGGACGTAACGCCGCTGTCGCTGGGCATCGAAACCCTGGGTGGTGTGATGACCAAACTGATCGAGAAAAACACCACCATTCCGACCAAAGCCACGCAGGTATTTTCAACCGCCGAAGACCATCAATCCGCAGTTACTGTGCATGTGTTGCAAGGCGAGCGCGAAATGGCCTCGGCGAATAAATCGCTGGGCCGCTTTGACCTGGGCGACATTCCGCCGGCGCCGCGCGGCGTGCCGCAAATCGAAGTGGCCTTCGACATCGATGCTAACGGCATTTTGAACGTGTCGGCGCGCGACAAGGCCACCGGCAAAAAACAGTCGATTGCCATCAAGGCGTCGAGTGGTCTGTCGGAAGAAGATATCAAGCGCATGGTGTCTGACGCCGAAGCGCACCGCGATGAAGATCGTAAATTCCATGAGCTGGTTGATGTGCGTAACAAGGGTGAAGGGCTAATTCACTCCACCACCAAATCGATGGGTGAGCTGGGCGCCAAGCTGGAAGCCGGTGAAAAGCAAGCTATCGATACCGCCATCAGCGCGTTGAAAGAAGCCTTGAAAGGCGACGACAAAGCGGCGATTGAAGCGCGTACCGCCACGTTGGGCGCGGCGGCATCCAAGATGGCGGAACGCTTGTATGCGCAAAAGGAGCAGGGCGCGTCGGCGCCGGGGAGCGACGCCGGTAACAAATCCGCAGGTGACGGTGCCAAAGACAATGTAGTGGACGCTGAGTTTGAAGAAGTCAAAGACGAGAAAAAATGATGTGCCGTTCCCGGTGACCGCCGGGAAGGCGAGTGTATTCGCAGGCGCGGCATAGTCCGCGCCTCGTTGTTCTAAATTAACGATGATGTTTTGACAGCACGCAATGGCCAAGCCTGACTTTTATGAAATCCTCGGCGTCGCGCGCAACGCGAGCGAAGCTGAACTTAAAAAAGCCTATCGCCGCTTGGCGATGAAGTACCACCCTGACCGCAATCCGGGCGACAAACCTTCAGAGGAAAAATTCAAAGAGGCCAAAGAAGCCTACGAAGTGCTGACCGATGCGCGCAAACGCGCTGCCTACGATCAGTTCGGCCATGCCGGAGTCGACCCAAGCGCGGCGGCGGGCGCCGGCGGTGCGGGCTTTGGTGCCAATGCCAGCTTCAGCGACGTGTTCGGTGAGGTGTTCGGCGATATTTTCGGCGGCGCCCGCCAGGGCAGCGCACGTGCGCACCGTGGTTCCGACTTACGTTACAACTTGGAGTTGAGTCTGGAAGACGCGGTGCGTGGCTCGACCGTGAAAATTCGCGTGCCCACGCATGTGGCGTGCAAAACCTGCGGCGGCAGCGGCGCCAAGAAAGGCACCAGCCCCACCACCTGTTCGACCTGCGGTGGCCACGGTCAGGTGCGCATGCAGCAGGGGTTTTTTTCATTGCAGCAGACCTGTCCGCGCTGTCGCGGCAGCGGCACCGTGATTACTGATCCATGCCCAACCTGCCACGGCGAAGGCCGCGCTGAAGAGCAAAAAACTTTGTCGGTTAAAATTCCCGCCGGGGTCGACACGGGTGACCGCATCCGTCTGGCCGGTGAGGGTGAGGTCGGACAAATGGGCGGCCCGCCCGGTGATTTATACGTACAGATTGCGGTGTTGGAACACGCGTTGTTTGTGCGTGACGGGTCGGATCTTTACTGCGAAGTACCGATTGATTTGACCACTGCCGCCTTGGGTGGTGAGCTCGACGTGCCCACGCTTGACGGGCGCGTGAAGTTGAAAATTCCGCCCGAAACCCAAACCGGCAAAGTCTTCCGCATGCGCGGCAAAGGCGTACAGTCGGTACGCGGCGGTCAAACCGGCGACTTGTTGTGCAAGGTTGCGGTGGAAACCCCGGTGAATTTGACCAGCAAACAAAAAGACCTGTTGCGCGAATTCGATCAGTCACTGAAAAACAACGGCGATAAACACAGTCCGCGCACCAGCAATTGGCTTGACGGCGTGAAAAAATTTTTCGACGACATGAAGCCGTGATTCGAGCAGGAGCGACGCGTGGGCTGCCCGGGTATTGTCTCAACAAAAAGGAGACCTGCAATGAACCCACAACGTTATCGTAATTTTCTTGCGCTATTTTTTTTCGGCAGCCTGCTCACACTAGGGATAGCACAGGCTGAAGACGCGCCGGAACCTGCCTTAAAATTCCCCGGCGAAGCACCCGCGCACCGCGTCGTTTATCAGCTCAACAAGGCTGATGCAACCTACCAGGAACATATTTTATTTTCGGCTGGCGCGATGCTGCGCAAATACGGCGACAACATTAAAATCGTCATCGTCGCCATCGGCCCCGGCATTCACATCTTGGCCAAAAACCCCAAGCGCCCGGTCAGCGAAGAAATCAAACAACGGGTCCGCAGCTTGAACGAATACGGCGTGGAATTTCATGCCTGCGGCAACACCATGATGACGCAAGGCTGGAAAGACGCAGACATGCTGCCGTTCGCAAAAGTTGTCGAAGTCGGCGCGTCGGATTTAATGGAATTGCAAGAGCAGGGTTACAGCTACATCAGTTGGTAGGATCTAGTATTCGCCAGGAACCACACCCATGACCAACCCCACCCGCATTGCCATCGCCGGAGCCGCCGGCCGCATGGGCCGCGCCCTGATCGAAGCCGCGCACAGTGCAACCACACTGCGTGTCACCGGGGCTTTTGAACGCAGCGGCAGCAGTGTCATCGGCGCCGATGCCGGAGAGCTGGCCGGTGTCGGCCGGCTCGGCGTACGCGTAGTCGACCAGGTTGAAATTGCCTTGCGCGATGCCGACGTGCTCATCGACTTCACCTGCCCGGAAGTCACGCTCGCGCACTTGGCCGCCTGCCACCGCACGCGCAAAAAAATCATCATCGGCACCACCGGTTTCAACCCGCAGCAAAAAGCACACATCACGCAGATTGCCGGCGATATCGCCATCGTCATGGCGCCTAACATGAGCGTCGGTGTGAACTTGTGTTTCAAGTTATTGGACATGGCCGCGCGCGTGCTGGGCGACGACGTTGACATCGAAATTATCGAGGCCCATCACCGCCACAAAATTGATGCTCCGTCGGGCACCGCATTGCGTATGGGTGAGGTGGTCGCCAACGCGCTGAATCGCGATCTCAAAACCTGCGCGGTTTACGGCCGCGAAGGCGTCACCGGCGAGCGTGACCGCAACACCATCGGCTTTGCCACCATCCGCGCCGGTGACATTGTCGGTGACCACACCGTCATGTTCGCGGGCCTGGGCGAGCGCGTTGAAATCACCCACAAAGCCTCCAGCCGCCTGAACTTCGCCCAAGGCGCACTGCGCGCAGCACACTGGCTCGCCGGTAAAGACCATGGGCTTTTCGACATGCAGGATGTGCTGGGATTGCGATAATTCTCAGCGCTTCTTGCTAAGCTGCGGAGTCATCGATGTTTAACGTCAGTCTTCGAAGCGTGATTACTTGGCTGCGGTTGTGTCCACGCGCATATGTCAACACCAGGGGCGGTTAGCAGCGCGCCCGTTGTTGTCATGGAAAGGTTTCGGTTGCTTGTCGCAAATAAACCATGGGCTGAGCGTCATCCTCGTCGACAGTGAGGTTGACTGTAGGCGCAGCCCAGGGCAGGGCGTCGTCATCGGTGTCGGTGACCTCGGCATCAGGCTGCGCGCGCAGCCCTTTGAAGTCCCACAGGTC
>JANLTU010000098.1:0-31516 GCA_031363085.1 Gammaproteobacteria bacterium | reverse complement strand
GGGCAGCCGGGTCACTACGCCTTTAACGTGGGTGCATTGTCGGGTGGGGGTTACGAGGTACAAACGGAGGAATGTGTTCTTGAGGGTATCGGCAAGGGCCCGTTCTTTAAATTGGAGCGTGGCAAACTCAAAGCAACCAGTGAGACAACTTTCCCCGCCGTTACATCGGATCGCCTGGCGCTGGTCAGTGTATCGGGATTGGCGGTATTCCGACCGGTCTTCGATGCTTTGACGGCGATGGGATTTTACAACCTGAACCCAAAACTCATGCGCGAACTGCAGACACCTCAAGATGGGCGATTGTTGAAATCGGCGGGAGATAATATCGCAAGCGTGATTGGTCATTTGGAGCGTACCGCGCCGGAATCGATGCGTATCATTCAGGAATATCTGCAAATTGTCGTGCCGATGGTGCATGGTGTGGAACGCACACCCGTGGGTCCAATGGAGTCCTTGTCATTTCGGCAGGACATGGCGGGTGCGAAACATCCATGGAAATTCTTAGCCCAGAACATGTCGGACGGCACCTTGCGAGCATTGGGAGTTCTGACCGCGTTGTTCCAGGGGAATCTGGATCATGCGCCAACGGTCATCGGGATTGAGGAGCCGGAAACCGCCCTGCATCCGGCGGCTTCCGGTGCGTTGCGGGAGGCATTGCAACGAGCTTCCGAACACACGCAGATTATCGTTACCAGTCATAGCCCGGATTTGCTGGACGACGTGAGCTTACCGGCAGATGCATTACTTGCCGTCGTGGCGAATGCCGGTGAAACCCGTATTGCGCGCATTGATGAAGCTTCGCGTATTGCTTTGCGAGATCATCTTTTTTCGGCGGGTGAGTTGCTGCGGCTCAATCAACTCGCACCCGACCCCGCCGTGCTGGCGGCACAGGATCAACAACAGCCCGATCTGTTCGGTGACGACGGCAGGGATGCCGGAGGTAGAGCACTGCCGGGAGCAAGTGCCGAGGTTGGGCAGTGATAACCATTGCTTCAATTGTCGAGGGTGACGGCGAAGTCGCTGCCCTGCCGGTCCTGCTGCGCCGTCTGGGAGCTTGGCTTTCGCCGGAAGTAGGCATTGAACTACCACCACCTATCCGGGTGCGACGCGACAGTTTTCTGAATCGCCCAGAGGAATTTCGTCGGCACGTATTGTTGGCCGCTGCAAAATGCGGTGATAACGGCTGGATACTGGTGTTGCTGGACGCAGACGATGCTTGCCCTGCCGATTTAGGCCCGCAGGTTTTGCAGCGGGTGTGCGCCATCGTCCCGCATCGGCGCGTCTCCGTGGTGCTGGCGAATCGGGAATACGAAGCTTGGTTTCTTGCTGCTGCCGGGTCGTTGCACGGACAGCGCGGTTTTGCGTTTGACGATCCGCCGGACTTTGACCCAGAACGCCCCCGTGATGCAAAGGGATGGCTGGGTGTGCGGATGGCGAGCGGGAAATATCGCCCAATGAGTGACCAACCTGCGTTCTCTGCGCTGATTGATTTACAGCAAGCATTTGACGGTAGTCGTTCGTTCCGAAAGTTATGCGGCGAATGGCGGAAGCAGATGCCATGAATAGACACGAGCTTAATTGTAATTACACATAGGGTGCGCCGCGCGCACCACAAAACAGGTTTGCAGACATGACTGACGACACACTTGCCCCCGAAGACACTAACGAGCAAATAAAACAGCGACGCGCGAAATTGGCCGAGCTGCGCGAACAAGGCATCGCGTACCCGAATGATTTTCGGCGCAATGTGGTCGCTGGCGAATTGCATGCCGAGTACAGCGAAAAATCCACCGAGGAGTTGGAAGCGACCCCAGTGCGCGTCAGCGTCGCGGGCCGGATGATGACGCGCCGTGTGATGGGCAAGGCGAGCTTCTGCAACGTGCGCGACATGTCCGGGCAGATTCAGTTGTATGTCACACGCGATCTGTTGCCGGAAAATTTTTACAACAACGAGTTCAAACGTTGGGATATCGGCGACATTCTCGGTGCCGAAGGCGTGTTGTTCAAAACCAAGACCGGCGAGCTGTCGGTGAAGGTGGACAACATCCGGCTCCTGACCAAGGCATTGCGGCCGTTGCCGGACAAATTCCACGGCCTCACCGACACCGAGGCGCGCTATCGCCAGCGTTATCTCGATCTGATTATGAATGAAGTGACGCGCAACACCTTTGTGATTCGTTCGATGGTGGTGCAGTTCATTCGTGAGTTTCTGGTGCAGCGCGGGTTTCTGGAAGTGGAAACGCCGATGATGCATGCGGTTGCGGGCGGCGCCACGGCCAAGCCATTTAAAACGTTTCACAACGCGCTCGACATGGAATTGTTCCTGCGTGTCGCGCCGGAGCTGTATTTAAAGCGTTTGGTGGTGGGCGGCTTCGAGCGTGTGTTCGAGATCAATCGCAATTTTCGCAACGAAGGCTTGTCGACGCGCCACAATCCGGAGTTCACCATGCTGGAGTTTTATCAGGCGTATGCGGATTACCGCGACCTGATGGAGCTCACCGAGGAAATGCTGCGCACCTTGCTGCAAACCGTGTTGGGCGGCACCACCATTAATTATCAGGGAGAGAGCTACGACTTCGGCCAGCCGTTCACGCGCATGACGGTGAAGGAGGCGATCTTACACTTCAATCCTGATGTGCAGGCGGCGCAGCTCGACACGTTAGAATCCTGCCGCGCGGTGGCCAGCGCGCTGAAAATTCCGTTGCAACCTAATTGGGGTACAGGCAAGGTGCAGATCGAGATTTTCGAGAAGACCGCTGAAAGTCGCTTGAAAAACCCAACCTTCATCACCGCTTACCCCACCGAGGTCTCGCCGCTGGCGCGCCGCAGCGACACCGACCCGTCGGTGACCGAGCGCTTTGAGTTTTTTGTCGGCGGCCGCGAAATCGCCAATGGCTTTTCGGAGTTGAACGACGCCGAAGATCAAGCCGAACGCTTTCGTGCGCAAATGGAAGACAAAGCGCGTGGTGATGAAGAAGCCATGCCGTTCGACGAGGACTACATCACTGCGCTGGAACATGGCCTGCCGCCGACGGCGGGCGAGGGGATCGGTATCGATCGTTTGGTGATGTTGCTGACGGATGCACCGTCGATTCGCGACGTGCTGTTGTTCCCACACATGCGACCGTCAAAATAGCTCAACCCACGGTAGAAAAAACGAAGGCCCGGTAACATGCCGGGCCTTTTCGCTTTACAGCAGCATTGATAACAAAACTACTTCATCAGACTGTCCGCTGTCAGGCTCAGCAGTAGAACGCCGATGACCTCATTGCCATCCTTGACCGGTACGGTGATCTGGACGGTTTCGACCTTGGTGCTCGGGTCAGGCTGCGCTTCTTTCATCTGCCAGACTTTGCCCGCGAAGGATTCGCTGAAGTGCGGCTTGTCCTTAGACATGTAACTGGCGGGTTTGGAGGTGAAGGCAAAGCGTTGGCCGTGCTTGCCAGTGAGTACCAGCTTGTTTAGGCCCTTTGCATCTGCGTTCATCCATTGAGTCAGCAGTTTTCCGGCGGCGTTATTGACCATTTCTGCGGCCACCGGATCGCTCTCAGCTAACGATTCCCACTTGGCGTTATCCATGCCCGGAATCGCGCCTTTGGCGTTTGCCTCTTTTACCGCTTTAACGAGTGCGGGGTCGGCGGCTAAGGTGGTTGCCTTGGTTTTATAGGTATCCACTTTTTGTTGCATAGCCGGCGTGATCGCACCTGCGTATGCCACGCCACAACATAAAAGCGCAGCGATACCGATAGAGCGTAGTGTGGTTGTTGACTTTATTTGACGGGGAACTCCGTGCATGTCGTATCTCCATTGTTTGATAGATTTATAAGGTTAATATAGGGATAAAACGCTTCTTTGTTTGCGGTGAATTGAAAACAAACAAACGACGGGATAGTAACAGAAGGAGCAGGTGTGTCTCGTATTTTTAAGTGTGCGAGAGTAGACATTATCTCCCGGCAACACCACGAAAATGGCCCCAGAAACTACGGGTGCTTGCGGCTAGAATAGCGGCGGTGGTTGCTGCGGCAAGCGCAAGTCTGGGGTAGTCAAGCCGATGATTTATTAATGTCTAGTATTGGCCCGTTACGATAACAACTTCTGAATTTCCAGGATGTCGTCGCGCGCAGCGTGCAGCGCTTTGATGCTGTCGTCGGGCGTGAGCCCCAGTTTTTGCAGCGCGGGAATGTCGGCCCAGCTACGTTTGGCCAGTGGGTGTTGCGTGCCGATATAACTGTGCAGGTTGGCGACCAGTACGATGTCGGTGTAGTCGACTGGAGTGCTTGGATTGCGGCTGAAATTTTCATGTTCGCCGGTGATGCTGACCAGCGTGGGTGAAAATTTCCAGGCTTGCAACATCGCCTTACCGAGCACCGGTCCCAATTTGGTGGCGATGTCGTCGAGCATGGCTTCATTCGACGCAATGGCCGGAAATTTTTCTGCGTAGGTCAAGATCGGCAGCTCGCCGATGTCGTGCACCAAGCCGCCGAGCATGGCTTCATCCGGTTTGAGTTGGGTGCATTTTTTAGCCAGCACATAACTGATGGCGGCGACGTGCGCGCTGTGCATCCAGAGCTGTTCCAGGCGCGCTTTCAAGCCGGTAAATTTAGTGTGAAACAACTGGCGGATGATCAGGCTGGTGGCCAGAGTGCGCACCTGTTTCATGCCCAGACGCGTGATCGCGTTTTGCACGTCTTCGACCGGCGTATTGGTGCGATACATCGCGCTGTTGGCGACCTGAATCAAACGCGCCGACAGCGCCGCGTCGGTGGCGACAATGCGCATCACATCTTTGGCGGTGGACTTCGGGTTTTCAATCGCGTCGTTAATTTTGAGCGCGACTTGCGGTAGCGTCGGCAGCTTGAGCCGGTTGTTTTTCAGGTCATCCAGCAGCGTGCCGATGAATTCATCAACCTCGATCCCCATCTTGATTCCACCTTTAAGTTCATTCCAAGGGGTACGGTAACGACTGAAATTGCAATGCTGGTCCGTCGGCGCCTTCCAGGCGGATTGCATTGCGTTCCGCAGCCGCAATCACCACCACGGCGAGTGCGTAACATCCACCTTGTGGCGCAGCTTGCGCATTGACGATAGCGCCAACGCTTTGCGTTCCATCGCTGCCTGCTTCAAACAACGGTGTACGCGGAGCAGGCGGCTGATCCACATGGATGTGGGCCAGATACATGCGCCGCTTCAACGTGCCCAGGTACTGCATGCGCGCTACGATTTCCTGGCCCGGATAACAGCCCTTCTTAAAATTCACACCGCCAAGTGCAGTCAGGTTCACCATCTGCGGAACAAACTCTTCCGTGCTGGAGGTGAAAATTTCCGGCACCCCGGCCAGGATATCCAGCAAGCTCCACACCGGTGCGCCGACCGGCGTTGCCTGCGCCGCGAGCTTTTCCCATAGTGCTTGAATTGGCGACAGCGCGCCGACTAATTCAAAGCGCGGACTCACGCCGGGCAAACGCAGTAGCGAAATTTCATTGCCGCTGACCACTTCATTAACGGCCTGCGGCAGGCGTCCTAAAGCGTCGCTCAAGTGTTGTTCGGCCTGCGGTCCGGCAAGGCCGATGCGCACTACGCTGTCGGTGGCATCGTCGAGCATGACTTTGGCGCGCATCACGAACATGCGCAGTCGCTTAAGCGTGGGCTCCAGTAGCTCGTGCGGGAATTGCAGATACACGCTCTCGCCATGCTGAAACATGCGAAATAATGCCAACAAACGACCCTTCGCGCTGCAATAGCCGCTGAGTTGGCTGCGGGTTGCGTTAACTTCGCGCGCGTCGTTGGTGAATTGGCTTTGCAAAAAAGTTTGCGTCTCGGCACCCTGTGCAGCGATCAGTGCCAGATGCGACAGGTCGCACAATATGTTGCCGGTGGTGGCGACGCTGCGCTCGTGTTGCGGGTTGCCGAAGTGCAAAATGCTTGTGCCAGTGGCATCGAATGCTGCGCCGGAGGCGCCGAGAAAATTTTTCCAGTCAGGTTTCATGGTGATTAAAATGCTCTCAAGGGGGTATCGAAACGCTAATGACTATAGAACATTCCCCGCCAACAAAAAAACGAACTTCTGGACGGTTGCCGTTCCTCAACTAGACTTGATGCTACATGAACACACACAAAAGACGGCCGGTATATCTCGACCTCACGCGCATCCGCATGCCGGTCAATGCGCTGGTGTCGATTGCGCATCGGGCCAGTGGCGTGTTGTTGTTTCTCGCCATTCCTTTGCTTATTTACTTGTTCGACCGGTCGCTGCGCAGTGTGCAAGATTTTTCTGCGCTGGTGTCGGCGCTGAATTCTGTGTTCGGCAAACTGTGTGTGCTGGGCTTGGTGTGGGCGCTGCTACATCACTTGTTTGCCGGCCTACGTTATCTGTTGCTGGATATCCACATCGGCCTGACGCGCACTGCCGCGCGTGTCGGTGCCTGGGCGGTGTTCGGCGCCGAAGCGTTCGCGTTCGTGGTGATTGCGGGGTTGCTGTTATGAGCGGGCAAGACGCCGGCGGCTTGCGTGCCTGGATCGTTCAGCGTGTTAGCGCGATTTATCTGGCGTGGTTTTTTGTCAGTGCCTTGCTCGTGTGGCTCACGCAGCGCCCGCTGAGCTACGGCATGTGGCGCGCATGGATTGCGCACCCGGCGGTGAATGTCGCGTGTGTGCTGTTTTTCATCGCGCTGGTGCTGCATGCCTGGGTCGGGGTGCGCGATGTGGTCATCGACTACGTGCATGCGACCGCCACGCGTTTTGTTCTGCTGCTCAGCGTCGCCGCGAGCTTGCTTGCGATGCTGGTGTGGGCGCTGCGTATTTTATTATTGGTACCCCAGTCATGACTCTTGCCCGCAGAAAATTCGACACCTTGGTGATCGGCGCGGGCGGCGGCGGCTTGCGCGCCGCGTTGCAATTGGCCAAGGCGGATTTGCATGTCGCCGTGGTGTCCAAAGTTTTTCCCACACGCTCGCACACCGTCGCCGCGCAAGGCGGCATCAACGCGGCGCTCGCTAACGTCACGCCCGACAACTGGCACTGGCACATGTACGACACCGTCAAGGGCAGTGATTACCTGGGTGATCAGGACGCCATCGAATACATGTGCCGCGCGGCGTCAAGTATTGTCATTGAGCTGGAGCATGCGGGCCTGCCGTTTTCGCGCTTGCCGGACGGCAGGATTTACCAACGTCCGTTCGGCGGCCAGTCGCAAAACTTCGGTGGCGATCAGGCCACGCGCACCTGCGCGGCGGCGGATCGCACCGGGCATGCCTTGCTGCACACGCTCTATCAACAGAACATTCAGGCGCGCACGCATTTCTTCGACGAATATTTTGTGCTTGATTTAATCCGCGACGACGAGGGTTACATCCTCGGTGCGCTGACACTGGAAATCGAAACCGGCGAGCCGCTGCTGATTGAAGCCAAGACCACGCTCATCGCCACCGGCGGCGCGGGGCGGATTTTCCGCACCAACACCAACGCGCGCATCAACACCGGCGACGGCATGGCGATGGCATTGCGCGCCGGCATTCCGCTGCAAGACATGGAGTTCTTTCAATTCCACCCAACTGGCATCGCCGGCAAGGGCATGCTGATCTCGGAAGGCACGCGCGGCGAAGGCGGCTACCTGATCAACGGCTTGGGCGAACGCTTCATGGAAAAGTACGCGCCCAAGGCCAAAGACTTGGCGAGCCGCGATGTAGTCAGCCGCGCCATTGCCGTTGAAATTCGCGAAGGGCGCGGCTGCGGGCCGAACAAAGATCACATCCTGCTGAAGATGGATCACCTCGGCGCCGACCTGATCAAAAAGCGCCTGCCCGGCATCCGGGACCTGTGCTTGACGTTTTCACATCTCGATCCGATCAACAGCCCGATTCCGGTGTTCCCGACCGCGCACTACACCATGGGCGGCATCCCGACCAACCGCAACGGCCAAGTAGTGGTGCCGGTCGCGCACGGACCGGAAGAAGCGATTCCCGGCTTATACGCAGTCGGAGAATGTGCCTGCGTGTCGGTGCACGGCGCCAATCGCCTGGGCGGCAACTCGCTGCTTGACATTATCGTGTTCGGCCGCGCCGCCGCGAATCACATGATCGAATTTTTGCACGAGAACAAGTATCACCGCCTGATGAAACCCGACAGCGTCGAACGCGCGATGAGCCGCCTGACACGCTGGGAACAAACCGGCGACGGCGAGTCGGTGGACGGCTTGCGCAATGAATTGACCAAGGCGATGGAAGACCACTGCGGCGTGTTCCGCGTGCAGGATGTGTTGCAGCAAGGCGTGGACAAAGTCGCCGCCATCGAGCGCCGCCTGCAAGACGTGCGCTTGCAAGACCACAGCAAAATATTCAACACCGCACGCATCGAAGCACTGGAACTGGAAAACCTGGTCGACGTCGCACTCGCCACCGTCTGCTCCGCACTCGCCCGCGAAGAAAGCCGCGGCGCCCACTCGCGCGTCGACTTCCCCAAACGCGACGACCGGAAATGGCTCAAACACACCTTGTATTCCAAGGAGGGCCGCAAGCTCGACTTCAAACCGGTGCGGCTCAAACCGCTGACGGTCGAGCCGTTTATACCGAAGGAGCGGGTGTATTGAATTGGGGGTGGTGGATGCGTCCTGCCCCGAGTTGTTGGAACCTAAATAGGGCTACTCATGGTGCGTTTGATGGAGGTTAGGCTATGGCTTGGCAGGACAAAATCCCCGAGATCGTAATCGGTGTAGTTATTGTTGGCGGCGGCGGTTGGTTAATAAACCAAACGTATGGAATGAATCGCAACCTCGGAAGCCTTGAAGCAAAGGTTGACGCGAAATTCAGCGAGCACGCTAATCGTATTGATCGGATAGCAACGGCCCTTCCTGACGTGGGAGTTCGCATCGCCAAGGATGAGCTCTCTAAGCCTGTCACCGCTGCCGTTTTGGTCATGGCTCCTGTGAAAACAGATAAAGGTCGATGGGTCACCGGGATTCAGGTTCTTGACACAACAACGAAGACGCACAGCACCTATCTAATTCCCGCGAAAGGCCCGACGGACAAAGAGGCAATGTGGCTGGCGAACGGCGCAATCTACGACGTCGATCCCAACGCGCTTTCGCTCAAGGTGTTGTCGAAGTACTCTTCAACTATAGGCACGCCTGTATCGCCGCCAGCGTATATAGCGCAGCAGTACAGCTATGTTCTACGCGCCTCATCAACAGAATACGGGAAGGTTCTTCTGGGCGTGTTGAAGAGTCACTCAGTGACCGAAAAAACAATCGCATTTTCAGAGAACATTAGCTCGTTTGAGAAGCTGTCTGCAGAGCTTGCAGCGAATCCGAGCAAGTACACGCTCGAAGGCAAGCCATGACGGCTTCACACGAGAATCAATTGAGGGCAAATGGGGTCAGACACCAATAGAGATAATTCAGCAGTAAATCCAGCATTAATTGACGAAGGGCGCAACGCATGAGAGGTGTGGCACGTAACGAGAAAAACGCAAAGCCCGATCCCACTATAATCAATTCGGAGGTTGCATTACGTCGTGCGGCGCTGCGTGCGCGTGATCGTGTGCAACGGTCGAGCGGGTATGTCGTGGTGTATCGAAACGGAAAAATTGTTAAAGATGAAGGTGAGATTCAAGAGTGCTTAACAGCGCTGCTGTAACTCAACTTCGACTCGAAGAAGAATTGGGAAAAGGGGATGGGAAAAGGTGACGCTACACTTCGAATCCTTTAAAGCTCACGCGATGGGAAGGGCAAAACCAAGTCGCCCTCTACCCGCACGCAAGCTCGCCGCCATGAAAAAAGCCACATCCGAAACCTCCCCGTGGAAATGACTCTGGATGAAGAACGCATCGCGCAGGTGGCGTGGGATTACGCGAAGAAACATCGGACCGTGATCGCCCGGCGGTTGACCAATCCCGAGATTTTCGTCCCCGAAGCCAATCCGGTGTCGGTATTCATGGCGGGTTCGCCGGGCGCGGGCAAGACGGAAGCTTCGATTGAACTACTGAATCTCAAGGGTGCAGACGGTGCCAAGATACTGCGCATCGACCCGGACAAGCTGCGCGCGGAACTGCCCGGCTACACCGGCAATAACGCGTGGTTGTTTCAGCGCGCGGTGACCCCCATCGTCGAACGGATTCACGATCTTGCGCTTGACCAACAACAAAGTTTTTTGCTCGATGGGACGCTATCCAGTTACAGCGTGGCGGAAAAGAATATCGAGCGGTCGTTAAAGAGGCGCAGGACGGTGCAGATACTGTATGTGTATCAGGAGCCCGAACAGGCCTGGAAATTCGTGCAGGCCCGGGAAGCGGCCGATGGCCGCCGGATTCAGCCGGAAGATTTTGCCCGTCAGTATTTCGCTGCCCGCGACGCAGTCAATAGTCTGAAAGCCAAGTTCGGCAAGGAGATCTATGTGGATTTGCTGATGAAAAACAATGATGGCTCGCAGCAGTTCTACCGGGCCGGGGTTGACCAGATCGACAACCATATTCCGGAGAACTACAGCGTTAGCGACGTTCGACGCATTCTTGGTTTACAATGATTTCAATAGACGAAGTTTCTGACAGAGTTTCCAGCCATGATTTTCAAGAGTAAACCTAAAGCCGTCGCTTCGACTCCGTTCTCGGAGTTCATCCGCAATGCGTCTTCTGCTGAGAAGAAACGCATCTACAAGCGCGTGCTGGAAAAAGCCTCCGAAAGCCAGAACCGGGTTTTGGCTCGGGTCGCCACGGCCAAGTAGATTGCCCGATTCCGTCGGGTCGTTCCCTTCTGCCAAAACGTCAACACCGGCTTGTGGAAGCATGGGCAGAACTGCATCAAGCGGAGCTCGTCTGCGATTGGCAGTTGTTGCAAGATGGGCGCAAACCCACTCCCATCCTGCCTTTGAAATGAGGTGCGCACCATGACTACACATCTGATCTATCGTGTCCGCTCTTTCCAGGTTGACGGACCGTATACCCTTCGCATCTGGTTTGACGATGACAACGAGCGTGTCATTTTTTTTGAACCTGTGCTCGCGGGCGAGCTGTATGGGCCGTTGCGTGATTTGCAGTTGTTTAATCAGGTCAGTATCGATCCGGAAATCCACACGCTGGTGTGGCCCAACGGCGCCGATTTTGATCCGGAGACGTTGCATGACTGGCCACGCTACGAACAAGAATTGATTACCCGTGCCAAAAAATGGGAACGCTCGGCAGCATGATGCCGGGGGGAGGAGTGCGCTGCTTCACTATTAGGGTCAGACTCCAATTAACGCCACTACATGAATATCAACCGGCATCGACTTGCATCCTTATAGCACTAAGTGCTACATTGATGATGGGGGCAGGAAGGGGGTAAGAATGTCGATCTACAAAACCCGGTGGTTTGATCGCTGGGCCAGAAAGCATGGACTTAGCACACCCACTCTCTGCGTGGCGGTGCGTGAAATGGCGGAGGGTCTCTACGATGCCGATTTGGGCGGCGGGCTCGTGAAGAAACGGGTTGCCAGACCTGGTCAGGGAAAAAGCGGTGGGTTTCGCACTCTGGTGGCGACCAATAAAGGTAACCGATGGATTTTCATTTATGGATTCCCGAAAAACGAACGCAGTAACATCGACAAGGATGAAGCCGATGCATTGAAGAAACTTGCCGCACATTTGCTGTCGCTGACGCCATCAGCTTTAGACAAAGCTCAGCGTGCCGACGAACTGATAGAGGTCTGTTGCGATGCGTAAAAAGAAATCAGCAATTCTTGAGGCGGTGCACGAAACGGCTAAGGGCCTGTTTGACGCAGGCGTGATGGATCAGATCACGTTACGGGAATTTGATCGGTTGAGTTTGCCTCCAGTCGAGCCGCTGAAGCCTGCAGAAATTAAAAAAATTCGCCAGACTTACCACGTCAGCCAGGCGGTTTTTGCCGCACTGCTGAATACCAGCGTTTCGACGGTACAGAAGTGGGAGATCGGTCAAAAGCGGCCCACCGGCACCGCCCTTAAGCTGCTGCATCTGGTGCAGAAAAACGGCTTGGAAATTGTCGCCGCGTAAATCGGGATACGAAAAATGGGGTCAGACACCAACGGACTCTTAAATGAAATTCCTGATCTACCGCTACAACCCCGAAACCAATGCCAGCCGCGCATGCAGGAGCACGTGCTCGCTGAGATTCGGCCGGACATGATGCTCGCGATGCTTTGATCGAAATCAAAGCGCGCGATGAGAGTTTGAGTTTCCGGCATCCCTGCGGCGAGGACGCGCAATGCCATTGGGGTCAGGTTATGAACTAGCGCCAGTGGAGACGTTTTTGTCGAAGGATCAAGTGTGTGATGGTCAGTGATAGACGGAATACGGGCTTGCCAATTTTAACCAACTAGGTTAATCCATTTCATGGATAAAAGTACGCCGCACCAGTGCGTCGATGCGCGAGTTCAGCAAACAAGTGAACGCGGCTATCGTTGATCGCGGATTTCATCGCGAGCGTGCGGAAAAAGCTCAACCTTGACCAGCGCGAAGCCGCTGAGATTTTCGGCGGCGGGGTGAATGCATTCTCGCGCTATGAGAACGGCAAAACTAAGCCGCCCTTGGCGCTGGTAAAGCTGCTGAAGGTACTCGACCGCCATCCCGACCTGTTGGCGGAAATCAGAGCGGCTTAAACTCCACGATTTGATGACTATGGGCCGAATCCATGCGCTTCTTAAACATATGCGGCCGGTTCGAAATGCCGCATACACACTAAACCATCGCGCGCCGCAACCACCAATTCCCGATTCGTCATGTGGACCACCGTGCCCGGGGTGTACGCATGTTGTTGCTGCCACACGGTGGCGTCACGCACCAAATAGCTGCGGCCCTGTATCCACGCGTACGATTCAAATTTTCCAAATGCGCGAATCACGCGGTCGATGCTCGCAACGTCCGTATCCCACACGAGGGTGCGATCCGATTCACGCGGCCGGTTTTGATAGTTGCCTTTGGACTGGGGGCGTGCGTTTCGCCAAATTTCGCGGGGATTGGCCAAGAATTTTCCCAGCAGCGGCGCGGCACGCAATTGTATTTTCACTGACAGGCTTTCTAAATTTTCATCCCTGCTGATTTCAATTTCATCTTGGAGCAGGATATCTCCGGTATCCCAATTGCGATCTAATTTATGCAGCGTTACGCCGGTCTTGACATCGTCGTGCAAAATCGACCACGGTAACGGCCACGGGCCGCGCCCGTCCGGCAGCAGTGAAGGATGCAGGTTAACGGCGTAGTCGAACGACGCGATCACTTCAAGCGGCACCTTGTGCGGATACGCTGCGCAAAGCAGAAGATTTCGATCTTCGCGCGGGAGGTGCGCAAGGCTGGGTGGCGCGATTGGAGTTAAGTGAATGGGTGCCGTCACCCCGTGTGCCAGCGCCGTTACTTTTTGGTTAAAATCATACTGGTCGTCCGTGCAAAAAGTATAAAGTGCAAGCAACTGATGGTGGCCGTTCAGGACTTCCTGAAGCACGTTCCAGAAAAAATCGTATCCGCAGTAAACAACTTTCATCCGCTTGTCCGTTGAAATGTTTGCTGGTTATAGCCTACACCTTAAGTCATGGTACGGAGCATGGCGCGTCCTCTTCCGCAATGTGCTAAATGTCTCGTCTTGCTACCCACGATTAGGAGCCCAACTATCGGCGCCAAGATAGCTTCAACGCTGTCTGCGAATCTAAATGCCATCAGGGTTGGACTGTTCGTAATGACGGTATTTTAAAGCCTAATAGTTGCGGCGTCATAGGCGCCGCGCGTAGCGCTTCCACGTAGCCTTGACAGCTTTTAAGTTTGCGGGCTTAATCGGTTCCCTTCGCTGCATTAAATTGTGCACGAAAAAATACATTGCGCAAAAAGCGCGAGGCCGGGAGGTAAGGGAATATGTTGGCGAATTATCTGCCGATTTTGTTGTTTATTATTATCGGCGTTATTTTTGGGATAGTACCGATTGCGGCCGGCCGGCTGCTGGCGACCAGCCGCCCCGATCCTGCAAAAAATTCCCCGTACGAGTGCGGCTTCGAAGCGTTTGAAGATTCACGCATGAAGTTCGACGTGCGTTTTTATCTGGTCGCAATTTTGTTCATCATCTTCGATCTGGAAATTGCGTTTCTGTTTCCGTGGGCGGTGGCACTGAACGAGATCGGCATGTTCGGCTTCATGGCGATGGTGATTTTCCTCGCGATCCTGGTGATCGGATTTATGTACGAGTGGAAGAAGGGGGCCCTCGAATGGGAATAGAAGGCGTACTGGAAAAAGGCTTTGTCACCACCTCGGCGGACCTGCTCATCAACTGGGCGCGCACCGGTTCATTGCATATGATGACGTTCGGGCTGGCCTGTTGCGCGGTGGAAATGATGCATGCAGGCGCGTCGCGCTATGACCTGGACCGCTTCGGCGTCATTTTCCGCCCCAGCCCGCGCCAGTCGGACGTGATGATCGTGGCCGGCACGCTGGTAAATAAAATGGCGCCGGCCTTGCGCAAGGTCTACGACCAGATGCCCGAGCCGCGCTGGGTGATTTCGATGGGTTCCTGCGCCAACGGGGGCGGGTATTATCATTATTCGTATGCTGTGGTGCGCGGCTGTGACCGCATCGTGCCGGTCGATATTTACGTGCCCGGTTGCCCACCGACTGCTGAAGCCTTGTTGTACGGCATCATTCAGTTGCAAAACAAAATCAAACGTACCAACACCATCGCCCGGTAGTAATCGAGACCCGTGTCATGACAAAAATTGCGGTGTTGGCGCAGCGCGTCCAAGAAAAGTTTCAGTCGGATCTACACTCCTGCACGCTCGCGCACGGCGAAATCACCGTGGTCGTGACGCGCGCCAATCTGCTGCGCGTGTGTGAAACGCTGCGCGACAATGCGGAATTCGCCTTCGAAGAACTGATCGATTTGTGCGGTGTGGATTACTCAGCCTATGGCGTGGCGGAGTGGGAAACCGAAAGCGCTACCGGCACCGGTTTTAGTCGCGGCGCGGAGCTTACTGCTGACGGCGCGCATCGCCCCAGCACGTGGTCGGGTGCGCGCTTTGCGGTGGTCTACCACTTGTTGTCGGTCAAAAATAACCAGCGTCTGCGCGTGAAATGTTTCTGCGACGACGAACCGCCGGTGCTGGATTCCATGACCGGCATTTGGGCGTCGGCCAACTGGTACGAGCGCGAGGCTTTCGATCTGTTCGGCATTATTTTCGAAGGACATCCGGATTTACGCCGGTTGCTCACTGACTACGGTTTTATTGGTCACCCGTTTCGCAAAGATTTCCCGCTGTCCGGTTATGTCGAGATGCGCTACGACGCGAAGAAAGGGCGCGTGGTGTATGAGCCGGTCAGCATCGAACCGCGCACCTTGGTGCCGCGCGTGATTCGCGACGACCACCGTTACGTGGAAGCGCCGCCGCCACCCCGCGTCGAGAGGGCGAAATAACATGGCTGAGATTCGCAATTACACCTTGAATTTCGGCCCGCAACATCCGTCCGCGCACGGCGTGCTGCGGCTGGTGCTGGAGATGGACGGCGAGACCATTGAACGCGCCGATCCGCACATCGGTCTGCTGCATCGCGGCACCGAGAAACTGGCCGAGAGCAAACCCTATAACCAAAGTATCGGCTACATGGACCGGCTCGACTACGTGTCGATGATGTGCAACGAACATGGCTATGTGCTGGCGCTGGAAAAACTGCTCGAAGTCACGCCGCCGATTCGCGCGCAATACATCCGCGTGATGTTCGACGAGATCACGCGCATTTTGAATCACCTGCTGTGGTTGGGCGCGCACGCGCTCGATATCGGCGCAATGACGGTGTTTTTGTACGCATTCCGCGAGCGCGAAGATTTGCTCGACTGTTACGAAGCGGTGTCGGGCGCGCGCATGCATGCCACCTATTACCGGCCCGGCGGTGTGTATCGTGACTTACCGGAGCGCATGCCGCACTACGAAACTTCCAAGTGGCATAACACCGCCGACGTCAAGCGCCTGAACAGTAATCGTCAGGGGTCTCTGCTCGACTTTATCGAAGACTTCACCAAGCGCTTCCCGAAATATGTCGACGAATACGAAACCCTGCTCACCGACAATCGCATCTGGAAGCAACGCACTGTGGGCATCGGCGTGGTCACGCCGGAGCGCGCCTTGCAGCTTGGCTTCACCGGTCCGATGCTGCGCGGTTCTGGATTTGCCTGGGATTTACGCAAGAAGCAGCCCTACGAAGTTTACGCCGATATGGATTTTGATATTCCGGTTGGCGTCAACGGCGACTGCTACGACCGCTATTTAGTGCGTGTGGAAGAAATGCGTCAGTCCAACCGCATCATCAAGCAGTGCATCGACTGGTTGCGCAACAATCCCGGCCCGGTGATGGTCGACGATCACAAAATTGTTCCACCGGATCGCGCCACCATGAAGCGCGATATGGAATCGCTGATTCACCATTTCAAATTGTTTACCGAGGGCTACACCCTTCCGGCCGGCGAAGCCTATGCGGCGGTAGAACATCCCAAGGGCGAGTTCGGTGTGTATCTGATTTCCGACGGTGCCAACAAACCGTATCGCCTGAAAATTCGTGCACCCGGCTTCGCACACATGGCGGCGCTGGACGAAATGGCGCGTGGCCACATGCTGGCCGACGTGGTGGCGATTATCGGCACGCAAGATATTGTCTTCGGCGAGGTCGACCGATGATTTCAGGTAACCTGCAATGAGTGCGCAAATGAAAGCAGCGAGCAAATTACCGTTGATCGACGCCGCGTCGCTGGCGGAGATCGACACCTGGATCGCGAAATATCCGCCCGAGCAGCGGCAGTCGGCGGTGATGGCGGCGTTGCGTATCGTGCAAGATCAAAACGGCGGCTGGCTGACCAACGCGCTGATGGACGCCATCGCAGAATATCTGCGTATGCCCAGCATTTCGGTGTACGAGGTCGCGACTTTTTACTCGATGTACGAATTGGAGCCGGTTGGGCGCCACAAGATTTGCGTGTGCACCAACATCTCGTGCATGTTGTGCGGCTCCGACGATATCGTTGAGCATTTGCAAAAAAAGCTTGGCATCACGCTGGGCGAGACTACGCCCGACAAGCGCTTTACGCTGAAAGAAGTCGAATGTTTGGGCGCCTGCGCAGGCGCGCCGATGCTGCAAATTGGCCGTACCTATTATGAATATCTCACGCCCGCCAAGGTGGATGAGATTTTGTCGAAGCTGGATTAACAGGTTGGATTGAGCCATGACCAACGAAGTCTGTTTTCGCAATAACCATCTTGATCGCCCGTGGACGCTCGCTGCTTACCAGGGCAACGGCGGCTATGAAGTGTGGAAAAAAATCCTGCGCGAGAAAACGCCGGCGGATGAAATCATCAATCAGTTGAAAGTGTCGGCCTTGCGCGGCCGTGGCGGCGCCGGGTTTCCGACCGGCCTGAAGTGGAGCTTCATGCCGCGCACCGCACCGGGGCAGAAATACGTCGTATGCAATTCCGACGAAGGCGAGCCGGGCACCTGCAAAGACCGCGACATCATGCGCTTTAATCCGCATGAGCTGGTTGAAGGCATGGCCATCGCCGGCTACACCCTGGGTGCGAGCGTCGGCTACAACTATATTCGCGGCGAATTCTGGGAACCGTTCGAGCGCATGGAAGCCGCCATCGCCGACGCACGCAAGGCCGGTCTGTTGGGCAAGAACATTTTGGGGTCGGGTGTTGACTTCGATATGCACAACCATCAGGGCGCGGGCGCTTACATTTGCGGCGAAGAAACCGCGCTGCTGGAATCGCTGGAAGGAAAAAAAGGCCAGCCGCGCTTCAAGCCGCCGTTTCCGGCCAGTTATGGTTTGTTTGGCCGTCCGACCACCATTAACAACACCGAAACCTTCGCCTCGATCCCGATGATTTTGAAGAAGGGCGGCAAGTGGTTTCTGGAATTGGGCAAGCCCAACAATGGCGGCACCAAATTATTTTCGGTCACCGGGCATGTGAACAAACCCGGCAACTATGAAGTGTCGATGGGCATGCCGTTTGCGGAATTACTGGAGATGGCCGGCGGCGTGCGTCACGGGCACCAGCTCAAGGCAGTGATTCCCGGCGGCTCGTCCACGCCGGTGATGCCCGCCGAGATCATCATGAAGTGCACGATGGATTACGACGGCTTGTCAAAAGCGGGCTCCATGCTGGGTGCAGGCTCGGTGATCGTGATGGACGAAACCACCTGCATGGTGCGTGCGCTGGCGCGCCTGTCGCATTTTTATTACGAGGAATCCTGCGGTCAGTGCACGCCGTGCCGTGAAGGCACCGGTTGGCTTGCGCGCATGATGCACCGTATCGAACATGGCCAGGGACGCCCGGAAGATATCAAATTGCTGGAAGACGTAGCCAAGAAAATCGAGGGCCGCACCATCTGTGGTTTAGGCGATGCCGCCGCCATGCCGGTGACCAGCTTCGTGAAACATTTCCGCGCCGAGTTCGAATACCACATCGAACACAAAAAGTGCATGGTTGGACACTGATTCCATGTTGCATTCAAACGAATCCAGCGTTGCCCCCTCCCCACGCAGAGCCAGCGCGGTGGGAATCAGTGGCCCTTGCCGTACACATGTACTGTCTGCGGTCCCCCGCCTTGTCTTCGTTTGAATGCAACATGGAACTGGAACATTTATGAGTCAAACAATGATCACACTTGAAATCGACGGCAAGAAGGTCCAGGCGCGCAGCGGCGCGATGGTGATTGAGGCCGCCGACGAACTGGGCATCAAGATCCCGCGCTTCTGTTATCACAAGAAGTTGTCGATCGCGGCCAATTGCCGCATGTGCTTGGTCGAAGTCGAGAAGGCTGCCAAACCCTTGCCCGCCTGCGCCACGCCGGTGACGGAAGGCATGCGCATTTTCACGCAGTCGCGCAAGGCGCTGGAAGCGCAGAAAGCGGTGATGGAATTTTTGCTGATCAATCATCCGCTGGATTGCCCGATCTGCGATCAAGGCGGCGAGTGCGAATTGCAAGATGTCGCGATGGGCTACGGCCGTGACATTTCACGTTACGGTGAAAATAAACGTGTGGTGCCCGATAAAAATCTCGGCCCGCTGATCGCCACCGACATGACGCGTTGCATACATTGCACCCGCTGCGTGCGCTTCGGCGATGAAATTGCCGGCGTGCGCGAGCTGGGCGCGACCGGGCGCGGCGAACACATGGAGATCGGCACCTATATCGAAAGCGCGGTCAGCTCGGAATTGTCGGGCAACGTCATCGACCTGTGTCCGGTCGGTGCGCTGACCTCCAAACCGTTCCGATTTTCCGCACGCGCCTGGGAAATGCGTCAGCATGCGACGATTGCGCCGCACGACTGCATCGGCTCGAATATTTTCGTGCACGTGGCCAAGAATAAAGTGCTGCGTGTGGCGCCGCGCGACAACGAAGCGGTGAACGAAACCTGGATCTCCGACCGTGATCGTTACAGCTACGAAGGCTTAAATGGCGCCGACCGTCTGCGCACGCCGATGATCAAGCAGGACGGGCAGTGGCGCGAAGTCGACTGGCCCACCGCGCTGGATTTCACCGTTGCAGGCTTACAGAAAGTGCTTGCCCAGCACGGCGCGCAGCAACTGGGCGCCTTGTGTTCGCCGTCGTCCACGTTAGAAGAAATGTATCTGCTGCAAAAAGCGTTGCGTGCGCTGGGCAGCTCGAACCTCGACCACCGTTTGCGGCAACTGGATTTTTCGGATCAAGACCAGGCACCACTGTATCCGTGGCTGGGACAGAGCATTGAACATCTGGAGCAGGTTGATGCCGCCTTGTTGATCGGCTCCAACGTGCGCAAAGACCAGCCGCTGGCCGGACATCGCTTGCGCAAGGCCGCGCTGGCGGGTGCACACATCATGTTCATCAACCCGCTGGATTACGATTTCCGTTTTAACGTCGCACAGAAAATTATTACTGATCCGCGCCGCATGGTGTCGGAGTTGGGCGCCGTGGCCAAAGCCTTGACGCAGCTTGTCGGTGTAAAGGCGCCGGCCGGCTTAGGCGATTTGTTTAAATCCGTGGCGGTGACGCCCGCGCATCAGGCCATCGCGCAGCATTTAAAAGGCGCACGTAATGCGACTGTGCTGCTCGGTTTGGGTGCGTGTGCGCATGCCGAGTTTTCAGCGTTGCGTACGCTGGCCAGCCTGATCGCCCAACTGACCGATGCCAAACTTGGAATTCTATCCGACGGTGCCAACGCGGCGGGTGCGTGGCTGGCCGGCATGGTGCCGCACCGTGGCCCGGCGGGTGGCAAGCTCGATGCCAGCGGTCAACACGCGGCGGCAATGTGCAAAGCGGGCTTGAAAGGTTTTGTGCTGTTGGGTGTGGAGCCGGAAATGGATTTCGCCTACGCGCGCAATGCCCTGGCCGAGCTGCGCGCGGCGCAGTTTACCGTGGTGATGTCGCCGTTCCGCAACGCCACGCTCGAACAGACTGCGCAGGTGCTGTTGCCGATTGCACCGTTTACGGAAACCTCCGGCACCTTTGTGAACGCCGAAGGGCGTTGGCAAAGTTTTACCGGCGCGATTGCGCCGCTTGCCGATGCGCGTCCGGCGTGGAAAGTGCTGCGCGTGTTGGGCAACCTGCTGCAATTGCCGGGCTTCGATTATGTGACTTCCGAGGAAGTCCGTGATGAACTCAGCGCGCAGGTGGGCAACGCGCGTGCCGACAACAAAGCCACCGGACGCGGCCCGACACGCTCCGCAGCGCAGGTGCAAGGCGTAGCACGCATTGCCGATGTGCCTTTGTACGCAGTGGATGCCACGGTGCGACGTGCCGGAGCATTGCAAAAAACCAAGGACGCACCAACGGCGGCAATTTATATCAGTACCCGGCACGCGGAGCAGCTTGGTGTGCGCGCCGGACAGACTCTTGGCATCACCCAGGGCGGGGAACAATTGACCCTGCCAGTGGCGCTGGACGAGCGAGTTCCGGACACCTGTGTTTTGGTGTACGCTGGCCAGCCCGGCGCGGCGCTGTTGGATCCCGACGCGGCGGTGTCGCTACAACGAATTTAGTTAGATTTAATTAAAACATAACAATCACACGCCCTTCTCAAACTGGTGATGAGAAGGCGCGCGTGAGGGGGAAAAGAGTTCATGCCGGATTCGTTGTTGACATTATGGGCGACTTTGCCGGAGGCGGTGCAAATCGTCGCGCTCATCGTCGTGAAGATTGTGGCGATTGTGGTTCCGCTGGCGTTGTCGGTCGCGTACATCACCTTGGCCGAGCGCAAAGTGATCGGCTATGTGCAAGTGCGCATCGGTCCCAATCGCGTCGGCCCGCGCGGCTGGTTGCAGCCGATTGCCGACGCCATCAAATTGCTGACCAAAGAAATTATTTTACCGTCCAGCGCTAACCTGTTTTTGTTCGTGCTGGCACCGATTCTGTGTTTGGCGCCCTCGTTGGCGGCGTGGGCGGTGGTCCCGTTCGCCGACGGTGTTGTGCTCAGCAACATTGATGCGGGCTTGTTGTACATTCTGGCGATTTCCTCAATGAGCGTGTATGGCATCATCATTGCGGGCTGGGCGTCCAATTCCAAATATGCGTTTCTGGGTGCGCTGCGTTCCGCTGCACAAATGGTGTCGTACGAAATCGCCATGGGCTTTGCGCTGGTGGGTGTGTTGCTCGCCGCCGGTTCATTGAATCTGTCGCAGATCGTGTATGCGCAGCAGGGACCGTTTTGGCACTGGTATTTTATTCCGTTGTTGCCTTTGTTCGTGGTGTACTTCATCGCCGGTGTCGCTGAAACCAATCGCGCACCGTTCGACGTTGCCGAAGGCGAGTCGGAAATCGTCGCCGGGTTTCATGTCGAATATTCCGGCATGACTTTCCTGGTGTTCATGCTGGCGGAATACGCCAACATGATTCTGGTATCGGCGCTGGCGAGTTTGATGTTCCTGGGTGGCTGGCTGTCGCCGTTTAATGGCGTAGCGGAGTCGGTGTTGACAATTCCGGTGCTGGGCGGATTGCTTAACGATGGCGCGCATTGGTTGTTACTGAAGACCGCCTTTTTCCTGTTTCTGTTCCTGTGGTTTCGTGCGACTTTCCCGCGTTACCGTTATGACCAGATCATGCGTTTAGGCTGGAAGGTTTTTATCCCCATCACCATCGTCTGGTTGCTGGTGGTCGCTGGCATGGTCTTGGGCCACGTCGGACCGTGGTTTGCTTAAGTAATAAAGGAGCCCAATGACATGAACAGCGTCGTCAATTATTTCAAGAGTCTGCTGCTGCTGGAGCTCTTCCGTGGTCTGGCGTTGACCGGCAAATACTTGTTCGCGCGCAAAATCACCGTGCAGTACCCCGACGAGAAGACACCGATGTCAGCACGCTTTCGCGGTCTGCACGCGTTGCGACGTTACCCCAACGGCGAAGAGCGCTGCATCGCCTGCAAGCTGTGCGAGGCGGTGTGCCCGGCACTGGCGATCACCATCGAATCCGAGCAGCGCAGCGACGGCACGCGTCGCACCACGCGCTATGACATTGATCTGACCAAGTGCATTTATTGCGGCTTTTGCGAGGAGTCCTGTCCGGTGGATTCAATTGTCGAAACGCACATTTTTGAATACCACGGCGAGCAACGCGGCGACTTGCTGATGACCAAAGACAAACTGCTGGCCATCGGCGACAAATACGAAAAACAAATCGCTCAAGCCCGCCAACAAGACGCGGCATTTCGCTAACAGACCAACGAGAACCCCATGGGATTTGAGCAATTTGTTTTCTGGTTTTTTGCTGCGGTGCTGGTATTCGCCGGCGTCATGGTGATCACGGTGCGCAACCCGGTATTCGCCGCGTTGTTCCTGGTGTTGGCATTTTTTACCAGCGCGGGATTGTGGCTGCTGCTGGAAGCCGAGTTCCTGGCCATCACCCTGGTGCTGGTGTACGTGGGCGCGGTGATGGTGCTGTTCCTGTTCGTGGTGATGATGCTTGATATTAATCTGGCACCGCTGCAGGAAGGCTTCTCCAAATATCTGCCGGTCGGTATCGCGGTCGCCGCGCTGATTATTTTTGAAATGTACCTGGTTCTTGGCAAAGACCATTTCGGCTTGGAACAGATCGCAAGTCCGGTTGCGCATGCGGCCGATTACAGCAACACGCGTGAACTGGGTCGGGTGTTGTACACGGCATATGTTTATCCGTTTGAAATCGCATCGGCGATTTTGCTGGTCGCCATCATCGCGGCGATTGCGTTGACATTACGCACGCGCCGCCAGACCAAATACATTGCGCCGGAACAACAGGTGGCCGTGAAACGCGCCGACCGGATTCGCATGGTCAAAATGGCGGCGGAAAAAGAGGAATGATTTTGGCCAGTTCGGCACAATGTGCTGAGCCGGCTTTGCTAAATATCAAGAAGGGGAGCGGGCGTGATTTCGTTATCGCATTATTTAATTCTGGCCGGCATTCTGTTTTGCCTGAGCATGGCGGGCATTGTGCTCAATCGCAAAAACGTCATCATTTTGCTGATGTCGATTGAGTTGATGTTGCTCGCGGTGAATATGAATTTCGTCGCGTTCTCGCACTACCTGGGCGACAGCGCCGGGCAAGTGTTTGTGTTTTTTATTCTTACTGTGGCCGCTGCCGAAGCGGCGATTGGTTTGGCCATTCTGGTGGTGGTGTTCCGCAACAAACACACCATCAACGTTGACCATCTCGATTCTCTAAAAGGTTAATTCCATATGGAAGCGATGATGCCCACCGTGTATTTGTTGATCGTGCTCGCGCCGTTATTCGGTGCGGTGATCGCCGGCTTGTTCGGCAAACAGGTGGGGCGCGTCGGCGCGCACAGCGTGACGATTGCCGGCGTGGCGGTTTCACTGCTACTGGCGCTGCTGGTGTTCAAGCATATGGTCATTGACGGCGCCGCGACCTACAACGCGTCGGTGTACACCTGGGCGGTCAGCGACGGCATTCGTTTCGAAGTCGGTTTTCTGGTCGACAAACTCACCGCGCTGATGTTGGTGGTCGTGACGTTTGTTTCGCTGATGGTACACATCTACACCATCGGCTACATGCACGACGATCCCGGTTACCAGCGCTTCTTTAGCTACATCGCGCTGTTCACCTTCTCGATGTTGATGTTGGTGATGGCCAACAATTTCATGCAGTTATTTTTCGGTTGGGAAGCGGTCGGTCTGGTGTCGTATTTGTTGATCGGCTTCTGGTTCAAAAAACCCACTGCGATCTACGCCAACATGAAGGCGTTCCTGGTCAACCGCGTCGGCGATTTCGGGTTTCTGCTTGGCATCGCGGCGATCCTGATGCACTTCAACAGCCTCGACTACATGGACGTATTTCGCTCCGCGCCGATGCTCAGCAGTCTCACCATCGAAGTGTGGCCGGGGGTGCCGTGGTCGTTGATGACGGTGATTTGCATCCTGCTGTTCATCGGCGCGATGGGGAAGTCGGCGCAGGTGCCGCTGCACGTGTGGCTGCCGGATTCAATGGAAGGCCCGACGCCGATCTCGGCTTTGATTCACGCCGCCACCATGGTGACCGCCGGCATCTTCATGGTCGCGCGCATGTCGCCGTTGTTTGAACTCTCCGAGACCGCTTTGAGCGTGGTGTTGATCATCGGCACCATCACGGCGTTTTCGATGGGTTTGCTGGGCATCGTGCAGAACGACATCAAGCGCGTGGTGGCGTATTCAACGTTGTCGCAACTGGGCTACATGACCGCCGCGCTCGGCGCCTCCGCCTATGCCGCCGGTATTTTCCATTTAATGACACACGCGTTTTTCAAGGCCCTGCTGTTCCTGGCGGCGGGCTCGGTGATCATCGCGATGCATCACGAGCAGGACATCCGCAAAATGGGCGGCTTGAGGAAATACCTGCCGATCACCTATTGGTGCTCGCTGATCGGTTCGTTGGCCTTGATCGGTGCGCCCGGTTTTGCCGGGTTCTACTCGAAAGACAGCATCATTGAAGCGGTCGGCGCGTCGCATATTTTGGGCGCGGAGTCTGCTTATTGGTTCTTGCTGGCCGGGGTGTTCGTGACCGCGTTTTACAGCTTCCGCATGTTCTTCCTGGTGTTCCACGGCAAGGAACGCATGGATCACCACACGCAGGAACATCTGCATGAATCGCCACCGGTCGTGACCTGGCCCCTGATCTTGCTGGCGATTCCGTCGGTGGTGATCGGTGCCATTTACGTCGGCGACATCGCCTTCGGCCAATTCTTCGGCGATGCGATTTTCGTGCTGCCGCAACACGATGTGCTGAAACATTTGTCCGAAGAGTTTCACGGTTGGGCAAACATGATCGTGCACGCGTTTTCCGCCGCGCCATTGTGGCTGGCGGCAGGCGGTGTGTTCGCCGCCTGGTTCATCTACCTGAAGCAACCACAGATCGCCGACAGCGTGCAGAAAAATTTTGCGTTCCTCTACCGCCTGTTGGACCGCAAATATTATTGCGACGACTTCAACCAAAAAGTTTTCGGCGACGGTGCACGCGGCATCGGCGGACTGTTATGGCGCTATGGCGACGTGAAAATCATCGACGGCGGCTTGGTCAACGGCAGCGCGCACGTGATTGGAAAACTGTCGGGCGTGATGCGCCGGATGCAATCCGGCTATATGTATCACTACGCGTTCGCAATGATTTTCGGCCTGTGCGTGATCTTGGGCTGGGTGGTGCTGGTTTAGAGAAGAATGCTGCGCCCCGCTAGGCGCGGTGGCGCAGTAACACGGGTTCAACGTAAACAAGGTTCGCGCAATTATGTTTTCCGGTTTGCCATTATTGAGTCTTGCGGTGTGGGTGCCGATTCTAGGTGGCGTCTTGGTTTTGACTGCGAGCCAGGAACGTCAGGCGAACCTGGCCAAGATGATCGCGCTGGTGGTTGCGATCATGACATTTATCATCACTATTCCGCTCTACACCCAGTTCGACGTGTCGACATTTCAGATGCAGTTTGTTGAACAGCATGTGTGGATCGCGGCGTTTAACGTTAATTACCACTTGGGCATCGACGGCATTTCCATGCCGCTCATATTGCTGACCAGTTTCACCACGGTGCTGGTGGTGCTGGCCGGTTGGCAGGTCATCACGTTCAAGGTCGCGCAATACATGGCGGCGTTTTTGATCATGGAAGGCTTGATGAACGGCGTGTTCGCCGCGCTTGATTCGATGCTGTTCTATGTCATGTGGGAAGGCATGTTGATCCCGATGTTCCTGATCATTGGCATCTGGGGCGGCGAGCGGCGCGTGTACGCGACCATCAAGTTTTTTCTCTACACCTTTCTGGGCTCGGTGTTCATGTTGGTCGCACTGATCTACATGTACATCCAGTCCGGCAGTTTCAGCATTCTCGATTTTCACCAACTCAAGCTCGGGCTCACGCCGCAGATTCTGATTTTCATCGCCTTCCTGCTGGCGTTCGCGGTCAAGGTGCCGATGTGGCCGGTGCACACTTGGTTGCCGGATGCGCACGTGGAGGCGCCGACCGGCGGTTCGGTGATTCTGGCGGCGATCATGTTGAAAATGGGCGCCTACGGATTTCTGCGTTTCTCGTTGCCGATCACTCCGGATGCCAGTGCGCAACTCGACTGGTTGATGATTTCGCTGTCGTTGATTGCCGTGTTGTACATCGCCTTGGTCGCGCTGGTGCAGCAAGACATGAAAAAGCTGATCGCGTATTCGTCGATCTCGCACATGGGATTTGTCACGCTCGGCTTCTTCATGGGCTTCGAGATTTTGCACAACACCACCAGCGTGCAGGGTGCCGCGATGGGCATCGAAGGCGCGATGGTGCAGATGATTTCGCACGGCTTTGTATCGGGCGCCTTATTCCTGTGCGTGGGCGTGCTCTACGACCGCATGCACAGTCGACAGATCAACGACTACGGCGGCGTGGTCAACACCATGCCGACATTCGCCGCACTGATGGTTTTTTTCGCGATGGCCAACGCCGGCTTGCCCGGCACCTCGGGCTTCGTCGGCGAGTTCATGGTGATCCTGAGTTCCTTCAAGGCCGGTTTCTGGATTGCGGCCATCGCGGCCACCACGCTGGTGTTCGGCGCGGCCTACACCTTATGGATGGTGAAGCGCGTGATCTTCGGTGACACCGCAAATAAGCATGTTGCCGAACTGACCGACATCAATCGACGTGAGTTCGTGGTGTTGGGCAGCTTGGCGGTTGCAGTGTTGCTGTTCGGCGTGTGGCCGGCGCCGTTGCTGGACGTGATGCACAGCACGGTAGGGCATTTGGTGGAGCAACTGCATGCATCGAAATTGTAAAGATACTTCTCAAAGATACCCACTACGGTCCCGACGATGAATTTTCAAATACCCAACTTTATTCTCGCCACGCCCGAAATCTGGGTGCTGTCGATGGCCTGCCTGGTGCTGCTGGTGGATGTGTATAGTCGCGGCACTGATCGCAACGCGGCTTATATCCTGACGCAAATCACGCTGGCGACGGCGGCGGTGCTGACCGTGACATTTTATACCGGCGAACGCTCGCTGATATTCAACAATTCGTACATCAGCGACGCGATGGGCACGGTGCTCAAGGTGTGCGTGTATCTAATCACTGCGGCAGTGTTTGTGTATTCGCGCGACCATCTGCGCGAACGTCAGTTGTATCAAGGCGAGTTCTTCGTGCTGGGCCTGTTCGGCGTGCTGGGCATGATGATCATGATTTCCGCGCACAGCTTCCTGACGCTTTATCTTGGCTTGGAATTACTGTCGCTGTCGCTGTACGCGATGGTCGCGCTGCGCCGTGATTCGGCCGACGCCACCGAAGCGGCGATGAAATATTTCGTGCTCGGCGCGTTGGCCTCGGGCATGTTGCTGTACGGCATGTCGATTATTTACGGCGTCACCGGCACGCTCGACGTCGGGCAAGTTGCCGAGCGCATCGCGCAGGGCGGCGGCCAGAATGAATTGGTGCTCGCGTTCGCGGTGGTGTTCGTCATTGTCGGATTAGCGTTCAAGCTCGGTGCCGTGCCGTTTCACATGTGGATTCCCGACGTGTACCACGGCGCGCCGACGCCGGTCACCATGTACATCGGCACCGCACCGAAAATCGCCGCGTTCGCGATGGTCATGCGCTTGCTGGTGGAAGGCTTGGGCGAATTGCACGGCCACTGGCAGGGCATCTTGATCGTGCTGGCGGTATTGTCGATGGGCCTAGGCAACATCATCGCCATCGCGCAAACCAATATTAAACGCATGCTTGCCTACTCAACCATTTCGCATGTCGGTTTTTTACTGCTGGGCATTCTGTCGGGCACCGCGAACGGTTACGCGTCGTCGATGTTCTATGTGCTGGTGTACGCGCTGATGAGCGTCGGTGGTTTCGGCATGATCGTCATGCTCAGCCGCGCCGGTTTCGAAGCGGATCGTCTGGAAGATTTCAAAGGTCTGAGCGTGCGCAGCCCATGGTACGCCTTCATGATGTTGATCCTGATGTTCTCGATGGCCGGGGTGCCGCCAACGCTGGGTTTTTACGCCAAGCTGTCGGTGTTGCAGGCGGTGGTCGACGTGAACCTCACCTGGCTTGCGGTCATGGCGGTGGTGTTCTCGATCATCGGCGCGTTCTATTACCTGCGCATCATCAAGCTGATGTACTTCGACAAACCCACTGACACGGCGCCGTTGCGGGTCAACCTCGACCTGCGCATGGTGTTGAGCGTCAACGGTCTTGCGGTACTCGCGCTGGGTTTGTTTCCCGGTGCGCTGATGGATGTGTGCATCGTCGCATTGACGCGGTAGGTTTATTAATCCAGCATGGGTGTTATCACGATGATGTTTGCTGAGGTTAGCCTTCCCTTTGTTCCACCCACGCGCTTATACCCTCTACCCGCGTTCCCGCAGGCAGATACCACCCGTAGCGTAGCAGGTGTAAAGGTAGATTTTCACCAGGATAAGTTTGACTTCGAACCGAGGTGGCCACATGAAGTTGATGTTCCGTTAGCACGCGATCTGCACATCTTCGAGCGACGCATTTCCGTAGAGGACGTGAACTCCGCATTAGCCAATGCAAAGCTCGTTGTGGAGGATTACCCCGACGACACGCCTTGCACGAGCAGGTTGTTGGTTACATAGGTGCGAGATAGTTATCCGTAGTTGTGGCGGATAACGCGACTGACGGAGAGCAAATCATCATCACCGGGTACGAGTCCGGCCCGATCCAGCACAGGGGGATCCAATCTTTACATTGAGGAAGAAATCATGAAATGCACAATCTGCAAACATAGCCAGACGAAACCTAGCGTTGCCACAATCACATTGGAGCGCGGACCCAAAACTTGGGGCCCTCATTGAGAAGCAGGCCAGCGGGTGCTGGCGCTTGGCGAAGAAAATAAGAAGGGCGCCGCTGCGCCCGTAAATGCTACAAGTGGAATTGTAGAACCACGCTAACTAACGCAAGCCGCGCGCGATGTTTATGAACGATTCGATTAACTTGGTGACTGTCAGCGCTCGGTTCGAGGTGAGTGTATAGCTCATCTTCGACGTAGCCCAGCGCAATTCGCTCTCACATCTTGCAGTGGTTTTACACCTCACCTTGAACTGCGCTGGTGTTCCGTTAATGTCACGATTGATGTCTTCACGCACGAACAACACGGTGCCGCCGCCGTCGATGTAATCGTCTTCGATCAGCCGTACAAGTCCAAATTCCGGCGTGTCGAATATGCGGTCCAAGGTGTTCCACCCCGCGCCGTTATTCGAACCATTAGGCGTGCCACCAACCAGCTTCGCACGCGCAAGCAATGTGCCGTCGATTCGCGCCGGACTGAATTCCAGTGCAGCAGCTACATTGTTCATGTCCTTCAGCCTGCGCTCCCGCAAAGGGCTCACCGGATCGTCATGGTCGTCGCGCGCCATGTCAAGCTCCGAGACATGGCCATCGTCTTTGATGCGTGTAAACCCCAACCGCTTTTCCTGCTCTCGTGCTTTTACATTGATTGCGGCAGTCGTGGGATTCAAGTCCGCTTCATTTAGGAAAACAATTCCTGAACGCAGCTCAAGGCCCGCCCCGGGCGGCGCACCTGGCTCTGCAAGCATCCCTGGTCCCGCAGTGCTATCCGGAGCCTCCTGCGGATCAGGATACACAATGATTTCTGCAGTTTCGAATTCGCTTGCTGCGTTCCCGGTTGCTGCGTTTGCACTTGTAGCGTATGAGCCTGAATAATAGTTAATTAAAACAAAACTGCCGATGAGAATCAGAACCGTACCCAGAGAATTTTTCATGACTTGCTCCTTTACAAAAATTAAATATGCGTTGGGTTACAGCCCGTCGCCGACGTGCTCCTCCAGACATACCAACGCCCCAGCGGATCGTATCGCCAGTGCTTACCCGTTACAAACCACACTGTGGCGCCCGGTGGTCCTTCAAGCCAATGCACCGCCGCCGCACGCCAAGTAAGCGAAGCAGCGAAATTAGATCCGCTTACACAATTGCGTCCTTGGCTATCGAGGCAATGCTGCCACAGCCCAAAATAATAGTGATTCGAACTGGTCCACAGATGCTCCGGTGCGAACGCATGCCACGAAATGGATTCGTTGTTGACGCAATTTGCCCGACTGAACGCCGTGAGGTCTGCGTTTGCCACTGGTGATAGCGTAAGCCCCAACAGGGCAACACACAGTGCGGCACGTCGTACCGCCGCACTGTGCGCTGTAACATTTCGAAAACAACCTCGCGTTGCGCGTGTAGTATTTTTCATTCGTCATGCTCCTTAAGGCCGTTAAATACCGTTAACCGTTGCGGCGCACGACGAAGGTCGCGCATCCGTTCAACCCCTCGCTTTGTTGAGTGCTGATGCAGAAATCCTAAATCCAGAAAGAGGAAAATCACAGACCGCCAAAAGGAGGGGTACCATGCATGGATGCCCGCCATATGGATGGGGCGGGCGGAACAATCAATTGCTCAGAAAACCTTGCTCAACGGCCTTGCGGATGGAATCGCGGCGGCTTGTGGCGCCGAGTTTTGCGCGCACCACGTCCAGATGTTCTTGCACGGTTTTCGCAGACTGCAACTGCAGATGGCGTGCGATTTGTTTGTAGGTTAGCCCTTGGGAATAAAGTTCCAGCACCTGTCGCTGGCGTTCAGTAAGGCGGATTTCTGTTTCATTGCGGTCCACATTTATAAGATCACGAGGCTTGAACGCTGGACGCTGATGTCTGATAGCAAAGGAACTCAATTCCTTCGCGAGAGAACTCGCAAGCGCGAACTTTTCGCCCAAGGCGGTTTCGTGGTCCATTGAAATAACCAAACACCCCATCGCCGATTCATGGGTGTCGATAAGCGGAATCGCAACGCAATACCAGTTCTGCAACATGTGGCAATAGTGCTGTTCCCCGCGGAGAATCGCCGACTCTAGATCATGCAGGGCCAGAGAAACCGCGTTCGTGCCAATGCTGCCTTCCCCAACCGAAGCCCCCAAGCACACGCCCTTGTCTGCCGAGGCGCGGATCACTGCCGGGCCCGAATGAATTGCGATGATTTTTGCGTGGGCATCCGTCAGAGTTAATAGTATCCGCTTGTCGGGGAGGCGGTCGAAAGTCGATGCAAAAAGAAGATTAGAAAACGTAATGAGT
>JANLTU010000008.1:0-57518 GCA_031363085.1 Gammaproteobacteria bacterium | reverse complement strand
CAGTCATGGCGCGCCGCTGTGTGGCGTGTCGTGACGGACGCAGGACGGCTCGGGCCGCCGCAGGCATACCCGCCGCCGAGCGCAGGCGTTTTGGGACTTGGATGTCCCAAAAATGTATACCGAGCACGGCGGCGCAATCGGCGGCGAGGTTTGTTCCTGTCTCTGACAGAACTCGGGTGAAAGCGGCTTTCCAGTTGCAACTGGAAAGCCGTTCCCGTTTGACAATACCAGTAGGCTGGTTTGATGAACTGGCGCCGCTACGCAGTTACTTGTTCGTAGAGAAAATGCGGAATGTCGGCGCGCTCTTTGGCGTGCTCAATTGTGATACTGCAAATGTTGCCTTTCTCGTTCAAGTCGAGCAGCGTGTTTTCGTCGAGGTCTTTGGATTCCGCCACAGCGGCGACACGGAACTCAATATACAGCGTATCGGTATCTTGAAAATATTTAATCTTCATGGCGTAAAACTCCGGTCAAAAAATGTGTTATGCACGGTCTCTCCATCCGCTAACAACACCACCCGCAAATAGCGATTTTCCATTTCCTGTATCGGCGCCCAGCGTCGCACCCTTCCATCCGCTTGAACAGTCTCCTTTGCAGGATGATCGATGACGCGTTGTATCCATTCAAGCTGGATCGACGCACAGTCAGGTCTCGTTCGCACGACCTGAAAGTATTGAGTGAATTTCATTTAACGCCGAGTTTACCAGGTGTGTTGGTTGGGGCGGCATGACGCCTCGATCCGATGCTGAATAGTTAACCGCTTTTGCGCGCGAAAGCGGCAACGAGCGCGAAATCTTTGGCCGATTAGGCAAAGTGTAGCTGCCGAAGTGGGGGGCGGGTAAAGGGGTGGTGATTGGGAAATGATGGAATGACCTCAGATGAATAACTTTTTTGGAAAGTCGTTTTTGCCAATTTTGAAATCCAACCCGCCGTTCGAGCCTTTAACTGAGTACATCTCTCGTTTGTGCCGCGTTGCACTGATCCATTCGATCGGGTCGTGTTGGTTGTTGAGTAGTTGTTTCAGTTCTGCGTAGCTCAAACACACCACGCCGTCATCATTACATACCAGCAGGAGGAAGACTTTGGGCAATGTTGATTGCAACAAATCGATTTCTTGTTGATGTTCCGCCATGAATGTAAAACGCCAAGGGGTCATTCGTTTCGAGGAATACTTAATGTAGATGCAGACGGCATCGTTCAGGATGTAGGAAGCGTTAGAGATTGATTGGAAGGGACGAATGGAGAGTGGGCGCTGAGTGCCGTGGAGTATCCGGGCAAACACGAGGCCATGATAGAACTCAAAGTCCCGAATCATTTTTTACCCGTCTTTAAGAATCTGACACTTCCTTCGTACTTGTAGAAGACGCGGGCTTTGCCTGTATCGTTGTAGATTATGTTGATATGGTGAATAGCATCGGGATATTTCGTCACTTCTCTCTGGCTCTTACCGATGAAACCCTTTGTACGTGTGATCGTCGCTTTGTCTACCTCTCCATCCTTGTCGGTGTATCCGCCAACTGACATCGGGTGGTGAACCGCGATGGATTTATCTCCTGCCGGACAAAAACTTTCAATGTAGTTTATTAAGTACTCCGGTAGGCAGTCCCTTCCCAAAAGTTTGGCAAGAGCTTTTAACTTCTGGAGGGGCTTGGTGCCTAAATTGATAATCTCCTCAATTGCTGGCGCGTCCAAAACGAAAATAGCGAAACTCATTTCGCCCTTATCAACTAGGACGTGTGTGTTGTCTATGCTCGTACTTGCGACGGCGGCGATTCGTTCTCCGTCTAGCCAAACGGGGGAGTGTTTGTTCTGTTTCCGGGATTCAAGAGAAAGCCGATGAAAAATGAAGCACCGCTGCCAATCAAGGTAGAGGCTTCTGGGAATTGTTAGCTCGAAATAGTTCAGGTAGTTCCCCCGCGAGCCAAACATTCTCGCGCGTTGGATGTAAGTATCCTGCTGCAGCTTGTGCTTTACGTCACGCGTGAAGAACATAGAAGTCAGATTGTTGAACGTCACTCCGCGCGACACAATGTTGCCACCTATCACGACCGTAAATGGGGCGGTCGGGTCGGTTGCAGTTCGATTGTCGGCGGCGTTGACTTCCTTGTCACTATTCATCACAACTATGTTGTTACGGTCTCGATTGGTAATGACGTACTTGGTCAGATCGTTCGCATGATCGGGGTAACGCTCGGAGGCAATTTCCCATATTCGTTTGAAATAACTATCGTGGTTTGAGTTCTTGTTATCCTTCAGCGCCTCAAAGATTTTGACGATGTTTTTGTAGTCAACCGAATGGTCTGCCTTTTTCCCACTTGTGTGAATCAGCATCGAGTAGTTGTTCTCTGCATCGTTGATGATTTCGTTCAAATACGCGGCGTTTACCATGAAGCTAAAAAGAGCCTCTCGCAAATATTTCGGGTCATCGCCACCATCGGGTAGGAACGTTAGCCGGTAGGGAAGCCTTTCAGTCGAAACCGGGAAGAAAACATCCTGTCCTGTGTAGTTGGAGTGCGGTGGAAAGTCTATCCAATGCTCGTTCTGATTTTGGTGAGTCCTGTTCAAATCAAGGCGGGCAGGAGTAGCTGTAACTCCGATGTATGTCCCCTCCTCACCAATCAATTCGCCAGTCAAGTTGTTAATCTTGCTCTTTTCATGCTGGTTAACTTTGGAATTCGGCGTGGCATAGTCGGCTTCGTCATCAATGACAACACGGTTAGGCTGGCCCTCAATTTTCTCTAATAGTTTCTTCAAGTCATTGGAATTCTTTTTGCAGAAAATCACCCATTGATGTTCTCCAATAGTGATTTCCGGAGGCAACACTTCGCTGAATTTCTTTGGCGCAGGGGCTAGACCTGACCGCTGAAATCGGTCCAGATTCTGGCTCAGTAGCTGAACGCTATCGTTGAGCAATACGATGACCAACTTGAAGCCAATGTCTAGGAGCTTTGCTGTTAGGGCGATCATCATCTCGGTTTTACCACTCTGTGGTTCCCCATAGATGACAAAAGACCGCTGCCCACTTTGTATATTCTGCGTGGCATTTTCAATAACGTGCCTGATGCAATCGACGTCCTGATCCAGCGACACAAGTTTTTCCAATCGCCGTTCAAATCGGTTGTCATTGCCCGTTTCTTTTTTTAGGTCACTCAAGTTGAATGTGGACATGGGAGTAGGCGCCTCTCTTGTGGCTAAGTGCTATCAAATGCAAATAAGTATTGCAGCTCCGCTTTTGTTGTAAAATGAAATCCTGCGAAAAAACCCACGCTACCTGAATAACAAGAAATATGAAACGCCTCCGCCCGATCCATCCATTTCCGGCACGCATGGCACCTGAAGTTGTGTGGCGCACGTTACCGTCGGGTGGCGGTCTCCGCGTGCTCGACTCGATGGCTGGCTCTGGCACAACCCTAGTTGTCGCCCGAATGCGTGGTCACGAGGCGATTGGATTTGATCGAGACCCCTTGGCGGTCCTCATTGCAAGCGCGTGGGTTTCAGATCTGAACGCAGAGGTAGTGGAGAGGAAGGCGGCGCAGGTATTGACGAGGGCTAAAGATCGCGCCCGAGAAATCAAACAGGGCGAAGCGTATCCGCGTGGTGCGAGCAACGAGACGAAAGAATTTGTCCGTTATTGGTTTGACGTCACGAATAGAATTCAACTTGCGGCTCTGGCTGAAACCATTTCGCACTTGCGCGACGAGCAAACCAAGTGTCTGTTATGGTGCGCTTTCTCGCGTCTGATTATTACCAAGCAATCCGGTGTGTCGCTGGCGATGGACATCTCCCACAGCCGGCCACACAAGTCTTACACCACTGCGCCGATCAAAACGTTTGACCGTTTCGAGCGTGCGGTAAGGCAAATCACTAGGGTCGCGCCGTTCAGTCGTGTCGAACCGAACCGTCCACAAGCGACTGTTGGAAATGCCGACGCCCGCAAGGTGCCGCTCCCGGCTGACAGCGTGGACATTGTGATAACTTCGCCCCCGTATTTGAACGCGATTGATTATCTTCGCGGCCACAAGTTTTCGCTCGTGTGGATGGGGCACGATATTGGGGAACTGCGCAAACTTCGCTCAACAAACGTCGGCACGGAAGTTTCCGCCAGTGCTATCGACGAGGACAAAACCACGGAGACCATTATGCAAAGGATGTGTAAAGGCGACGAACTGAGTGGGCGCAGCAAAGGTATGCTTCGGCGCTACGTGAGGGACCTGCGCGAAGTCTTGCAAGAGAACTACCGAGTGCTTCGCTCGGGCTGCAAAGCCGTGTATGTGGTCGGCAACAGCAACTTGCGTGACACGTTCGTTGAGAATTCGAAGTGCATAACTTCACTTGCAAATGATGTTGGTTTCTCCGTCCTTTCAACATGCAAACGAGCGTTGCCAGAAAATCGCCGCTATCTGCCTCCCCCCGAAAAACGTGGTTCAGGCAGCGCACTAAGTAAGCGTATGCGCGAGGAAGTTATCGTTACTTTAGTGAAGGAATGAACTTGCATGAAAAAAAACCGCGCCAGAAAGCAATGTCCTCTAAATTATTCACGCTAATTCGTCACTGAAACGAAGAAATGCGGGTCAGAAAGCATTTCTCCCACTGTTATCAAAACAGTGCGATGAGTGTCGTTACAGCAGGCACGCCATCTCATATTGAGATACGGCAAGAAGCGCAGCACGTAGCCTGGATGGAATGAAATAGTCGTTAGATCGATGGAACTTAGATCGATGGAACATGGACACCCGGATTCCGCAGTGCACTGCATCCAGGCTATTCGCTGAGTAGATCAGGTTGGCAGATAAACCTAGAAACGGCAGTTGACCACTCCAAGGCAGAAGCCAAGGGTCAGGTCTTGCGCCGCAATATCACACCACCTGATCACGTTTAATTCGCAAGGCTGCGCAGCTCAACGCTGTCGTCCATTGCAAGATTTTTGAGCGTGCGATAGCCGCGCATGGGGGTGACTACGCTTCTTGATAGCACGTTTTTCTCCCCGAGTTGACCTGCAACTCCGGATAACCGCCGTGCACAATCCAGTCGAGCAACTGCGCGCCTTCAGCGGTCTTTCCGCTCTAACGCTCCAGCTCGGCAACCGACAATGAATGGCAATGGTTGGGCATTTTGCAGTGACACTGCGGAATTATCAAAAGTTGAATTGCGGGGAAGTAGGCAGGGTATCAGAAGATCTTGAGCAGGCTCTTAGACGCCAATAATAGTCATTAACCCCCCGGCTCAATCGCATGCAGATGGCGGCTGACCGACAACCACGAACCGATCAAGCCGAGCCCGATGCCGGCGGCGAGCAGTAATGCGGAGAGTTTGAAGCCAAGTCCGTGCAGCTCGAAGTTGCTGCTGTAGGAAATGGCCACGGCGCGTACCGGGTCGTGCAAGGCCCACAACACCGCGTTGACGACGGCGATGGCGAACAGGCCGCCGATCAGTCCATAACAAAATCCGCTGTACAAAAAAGGGCGGCGCACAAAGCCGTCCGATGCACCGATGAGTTTGGTGACTTTGATTTCCTGGGTGCGATTTTGCACCGCTAGACGAATGGTATTGCCGACCACCACCAAGGCGGCGACCAGCAGCAATGCGCCGATCACCAGAATCGCGCGCTGGCCGACGGCGATCAGCCCATGCAGGCGTTGCAGCCACTGCATGTCCCATTGCGCGACATCCACCACCGGGTTGGTTTGCAGCGTCTGCACCAAGCGTTGCACCGCATCGGGTTTGACTTGGCCGTCTTTGGGGTGGATCACCAACACCGGCGGCAATGGGTTTTCACCGAGCAAGGCGAGCGCGTCGCCCAAGCCGGAGTAGCGTTGGAAATCTTCCAGCGCACGCGCTTTGGAAATGTATTCCACCTTGCCGATGTCGGGTTGCGTGCGCAATTGATCGGCGAATTTCATCGCCTGCACTTCGCTGGTGCTGGTCTTCAGATACAGCGAAATTTGCGCTGCGCCGTCCCAGCGCGTAGTCACTTGCTGCACATTTTGCAGCAGCACAAACAGCACCGCCGGGAAGGCCAGCGCAATGCCTAATGCAACGCAGGTCAGCGCGGTGGTGTAGGGCATGCGGCGAAATTGCGCGACGGTGCCGAGCACCGCCCAGCGATGCGCCGCCGTGTAGCTGCGCCATTGCGCGCGCAGCGTGGTGCCACGTGTTGAATTTACGTTGCTGCGAATTTCGGGCGTGCCGAGGTCCAGCGGTTTGCTGGGATTGACGTCGCGCGCGCCGGAGCGCGGTCGGGGTTTGCGGGGCAGATCGGACGGCATAAATGTTAGTGACTCGTTTCTGCGTCCAAGCGTCCTTGCTTGAGTATCAGCCGCCGATGCCGCTTGCGCGCAATCAGTTCGATGTCGTGAGTCGCGACCAGCACCGTGGTGCCGACTTGATTGAATTCCTCGAACAGACGCATCACTTCACGCGCCAGCTCCGGGTCGAGATTGCCGGTCGGTTCGTCGGCCAGCAGCAACGCCGGGCGGTTGACCACCGCGCGTGCGATGCCAACGCGTTGTTGTTCGCCGGTCGACAAAGTGACCGGAAAAAACGCTTCCTTGCCCAACAGGCCGACTTTGTCCAGCGCCGCGCGTACCCGCCGCGCGATCTCTTCACTGCGAAAGCCTTCGATCACCAGCGGCAGCGCGACGTTGTCGAACACGCTGCGGTCGTGCAACAGATTGTGATCCTGGAACACGATGCCCAGGTTGCGCCGAAAGGTCGGAACCCGGCCGCGTCGGATGCGGTTGAGATTTTCACCGTTCACCACCACCTGTCCGGCGGTGCTGCGCTCAATCGCCGCGACCAGCTTCAACAGCGTGCTTTTCCCGGCGCCGGAGTGGCCAGTCAAAAATGCCAGCTCACCTTTGTGCAAGGTAAACGACACGTCGCTGAGCGCGTCGTGGCCGGTGGGGAAGCGCAGCGTGACGTTACTAAATTGAATCATGTCGGAGCTGCGCCTTCGCCGCGATCCAGCAGCGCCTCGACAAACTCGGCCGCGTCAAACTCGCGCAAATCTTCGATGCCTTCGCCGACGCCGATGAAGCGGATCGGCAAGCCGGTTTTTTTGGCGATGGCGAAAATGATGCCACCCTTGGCGGTGCCGTCCAGTTTGCTGAGCGCAAGGCCGGTGAGGTTGACGGCCTGATGAAATTGCGCGACTTGTTGCAGCGCGTTCTGGCCGGTGCCTGCGTCGACCACCAGCAGCGTTTCGTGCGGCGCGCTCGCGTCGAGCTTGGCGATCACGCGCTTTACTTTTTTGAGCTCTTCCATCAGGTTGGTCTGCGTGTGCAAGCGGCCGGCGGTGTCGGCGATTAAAACGTCAATACCGCGCGCTTTCGCCGCCTGGATAGCATCGAAGATCACCGATGCGGAATCGGCGCCGGCTTGCTGCGCGATCACCGGAATCTCATTGCGCCGACCCCATTCCTGCAACTGTTCCACGGCAGCCGCGCGGAAGGTGTCGCCCGCTGCTAACATCACTTTCAAGCCCTGCTGCTGAAAGCGCCACGCCAGCTTGCCGATGGTGGTGGTCTTGCCCACGCCATTGACGCCGACCATTAAAATCACAAACGGCGCGCGCGCGCGGTCGATAAGCAAGGGTTTTACACACGGTTGCAGCAACGCCTGCATGTCTTCGCGCAGCGCGGCGAACAGCGCATCGACATCGCCCAATTGTTTGCGCTGCGCACGCGCGGTCAAGTCGGCTACGATGCTGCGCGTCGCGTCCACGCCCACGTCGGCGAGCAGCAATTGCGTTTCGAGTTCTTCCAAAACCTGCGCGTCGATTGCTTTTTTGCCCAGCACCAGATTCGCCAGTCCCTCGGTGAGGCTGCTGCGGGTGCGCGTCAGTACGTTTTTGAGACGCGCGAACATGCCGTCTGCGTTGGCGGGTGCGTGTGGTTCGGCGACGGCGTCGCCCGATTTATTTTTTCCGAAACCAAACATGCTGGACCGCTGTCGTAGTGAAGTAACGTGGCTGTGTAAAGTTGCGCTATCCTATCATCCGCTGCGTACGCTAACTAATTTCAAAAACGTCTGAAGGAAACCATCGACCATGAGACGCATCTTGCTTGCCGCAGCAGTCTGCGGCGTTGTTCCCGCCCTGTCGGTTGCCGCTGCAACCACCCATGAATTCAAACTCGACAACGGCATGAAGGTGATCGTGAAAGAAGATCATCGCGCGCCGGTGGTGGTGTCGCAGGTCTGGTACAAAGTCGGCTCAAGCTACGAGCACGGCGGCACCACCGGCCTGTCGCACGCGCTGGAACACATGATGTTCAAGGGCACCAAGAAGCATCCACCCAACGAATTTTCGCGCATCATTTCCGAAAACGGCGGCAAGGAAAACGCCTTCACCGGCGAGGATTACACCACTTATTTTCAACAACTCGAAAAGAGCCGCCTGGCCATCTCGTTTGAGCTGGAGGCCGACCGCATGCGCAACATCGTGCTGCCGCCGGAAGAGTTCGCCAAAGAAATTAAAGTGATCATGGAAGAGCGCCGCATGCGCACCGACGACAATCCCACCGCGCTGACGCACGAGCAGTTCAATGCCGCCGCCTTCGTGAACAGCCCGTACCATCACCCGGTGATCGGCTGGATGAACGACCTGGAAAGCATGACCGTGCAAGACCTGCGTCACTGGTATCAAACATGGTACACGCCCAATAACGCCACGCTGGTGGTGGTCGGTGATGTCGACGCGCAGCAGACTTTCGACTTGGCCAAAAAATATTTCGGGGTGCTTAAATCCAATCCGGTGCCGGTCGTCAAGCCGCAGCAGGAAATCGAACAAACCGGCCCGCGTCGTATCACCGTCAAAGCCCCGGCCGAATTGCCGTATCTGGTGATGGGTTACAAAACACCGGGCGCGCGCAGCACCAAAGACCTGTGGGAAATTTATGCGCTCGACATGCTGGCCGGCATTCTGGACGGCGGCGACAGCGCACGCTTCGCCAAAAATTTAGTGCGCGGCAGCCAGGTCGCGGCCAATGCCGGCGCCGGTTACGACGCCTTTTCGCGTCTCGATCAGTTGTTCACCCTCGACGGCACGCCGGCGCAGGGGCACACCATGCTGGAGCTGGAAAGCGCGTTGCGCGAGCAAGTAAAAAAAGTGCGCGAGGAGCTGGTGAGCGTCGACGAGCTGGAGCGCGTGAAGGCACAAGTGATCGCCGCCAAAGTGTACGAGCGTGACTCCAATTTTTATCAGGCGATGCAGATCGGCATGCTCGAAACCGTCGGCCTGCCGTGGACGCTGGCCGACGAATATCTCGACCGCATCAAGGCGGTGACGCCCGAGCAGGTGCGGCAGGTGGCGCAAAAATACTTGCTCGACGACACCCTCACCGTGGCGGTGCTGGACCCGTTGCCGCTGACCAAACCGGTAAATCAGATGCCGATGGGAGGCAGCAGCCATGTTCGCTAAATCATTGACCTTCCTCGCCGCCGCGTTACTGTGCAGCAGCACGTTCGCCGCACCGCAGATTCAGCAATGGCAAACCGCCAACGGCGCGCGCGTCTTTTTTGTGCCGGCGCCGGAGATTCCGATGGTCGACGCGCAGGTGGTGTTCGATGCCGGTTCCGCGCGCGACCTCGCCAAGCCCGGCGTCGCCGTTTTAACCAATGGCATGCTCAACGAAGGCGCGGGCGACAAAAACGCCGATGCCATCGCCGAGCAATTCGCCTCATTGGGCGCACGCCAAGGCAACAGCGCCGAGCGCGACATGGCGACCTTCTCGCTGCGCTCACTGACGGACCCCGCCAAGCTGGTCCCGGCCGCCGACTTACTGGCCTTGATCCTCAAGCAGCCGAGCTTTCCGCAAGACGCCTTTGCACGCGTGCAAAGCAACGCGCTGGTCGGCCTGCAAGCGCAGAAACAATCGCCGGAGGCAATCGCCAGCGAAGCGTTTTTCAAAGCGGTGTACGGCGCGCACCCGTACGCCGGTGACCCGAGCGGCACCGAAGCCAGCGTGAAGGCGCTGACGGTTGACGATCTCAAGGCGTTTTACACACAGTATTATGTCGCGCGCAACGCGGTGGTCGCCATCGTCGGTGCAGTGGACCGCGCCGGGGCGGAGAAACTGGCTAACACCTTGGTGGGTGGGTTACCCGAAGGTGCGGCGGCGGCGAAGCTGCCGGAGGTCGCCGCACTGGTCGATGCGAGCGTAGTCAAGCTCAGCCACCCGTCGACGCAAACGCATGTGCTGCTTGGTCAGCCCGGCTTGCGGCGCGCCGATCCGGATTACTTCGCGCTCTATCTGGGCAACCACATTTTGGGCGGCAATGGTTTGGTGTCGCGCATCAATGACGAAATTCGCGAGAAGCGCGGCTTGTCGTATTCTGCTTACAGCTACTTCATGCCGATGCGCGAGCGCGGGCCCTATATTCTTGGCCTGCAAACCCGCACCGAAAAAACCGACGAGGCCATTGAGGTGCTGCGCGACACGCTGGAAAAATTTGTCAAGGACGGGCCCACCGCTAAGGAGCTGGACGCGTCGAAGAAAAATATCACCGGCGGCTTCGCGCTGCGCGTCGACAGCAACAAGAAAATCGCCGATTATCTGGCGCTGATCGGCTTTTATAATCTGCCGCTCGATTATCTCGACACCTTCATCGCGCGCATGAACGCCGTGACCCTGCAACAAGTGAAAGACGCATTTAAACGCCGCATCGAACCGGGCAAGATGGTGACGGTGATTGTGGGCAAGCAGGGATAGCAGCGTTGCGCTAGAAGAGGTTCGTGCGGGGGGCGGGTAGCGGACTTTTAATTTAGGGGGATCACATGCCACTTCTAAAGTTTTTTCTGGCGCTGCTGGCCAGCACGGTTACTTTTGGCGCGACCGCTGCCCCGGATGTGGTTCGGCTGGGCAATCTCAAATTCGTGCATTATGGGGCGGTCGCCTATATGAAGGAACTTGCGCCCAAATATAATCTGAAGCTTGAAGAGCACATGTTCGCCAAGGGGTTGGACATTCCGCCGGCCATCGTCGCCGGTGAAATTGATATCGCGGCAAGCGCGCTGGATGCAGCAGTCGCCGGCCGGGCCAGCGGCGTGCCGGCCTACGTGGTGGCCGGTTTCGCCAAAGGCGGTGTGCGCATCGTGGTTCGTCCCGATCTCAACATTAAATCCATCGCTGACCTGAAAGGCAAACGTGTTGGTGTGGCGCGCGGCGGGGCACCGGAGCTGCTGCTGGCCGCTGAGCTCGCCAAATTTAACCTGACGTGGTCGGACCAGCCGGGGAAAGACGTGCAGATTTTTTTCATGGCGTTTGCCGATTTGAATCAGGCGCTGATGCAAAAAAATATCGATGCCATGTCCCAGTCCGAGCCGCAATCGGCGCAGGCCATCAATCGGGGTTTTGGTGTGGAGTTACTCAAGCCCTACGATACCCCCATGGGTGAGCCGGTGCGGGCGCTGGTGATGACCCAGCAGATGTACAGCCAAAAACGCGAGGTCGCCGAGCGTGTATTGAAGCTGTTTGTCGAAGCCACCAAAACCTTCATCGAGAATCCCACGCTGGCCGAAAAATACGTGCGCGAGACCATGTTCAAAAATCAGCTCAGCGCCGAAGACTATCAAGACGCCATGAGCAATGCGGCGTTCACCTACGACATTACGCTGGAGCACGTGCAGATTACGACCGAGCTGATGAAAAAATACGGCATCGGCAAAATGGCTAACCCGCCGGTCGCACAGGACTGGGTGCGTTTGGACTTGCTGGAGAAGGCGAAACAAGAGCTCAAGGTGCAGTAGCCCATACCCGAACTGATCCACGCCCAGGTACGTGCCGTTGATGCAAAAATCCATACTTAAACAGATGGGCGACCTGCTCTACGGCGCACTGGTTCCAGTCGTACTGCTGGGGCTCTGGCAAGCGCTTTCCGGCTATGGCATCGTCGATCCAAAAATTCTGCCGTCCCCGCTCGCGGTGCTGGTCAAATGGCTGGAATATCTTCTGCCCGGCGAGTCGTTCGATGCGGCGAAGTCGGGTTATCTGGCGTGGTTGTTTTCCGGTGAATTGATCGGTGACGCAGTGGCCAGCCTGTCCCGGGTGGGCGCGGGGTTCATCATCGGTAGTGTGCTGGCGTTGCCGTTTGGCCTGTTGATGGGTGCCAATGATGCGATCTACCGGCTGTTCAATCCGCTGTTCCAGGTGCTGCGCCCGATTCCGCCGATTGCGTTTATTCCGCTGTCCATATTGTGGTTCGGCCTGGGTAATCCGCCGGCGATTTTCCTCATCATCATTGGCGCTTTTTTCCCAGTGCTGATGAACACCATCGCCGGGGTGCGCCAGGTGGACGGCATCTACATCCGCGCCGCGCAGAGTCTGGGTGCCAGCCAGTGGACGCTATTCTTGCGCGTGCTGCTGCCGGCCGCCATGCCGTATATTCTGGCCGGGATGCGCATCGGCATCGGCACGGCATTTATCGTGGTGATCGTGTCGGAGATGATCGCGGTGAACAGCGGGCTGGGTTACCGGATTCTTGAGGCGCGCGAATTTTTCTGGTCGGACAAAATCATCGCCGGCATGATCAGCATCGGCCTGCTTGGCTTCGCCATCGATAGCGGCATGAACCGGCTCAACCGCCATCTGCTCAAATGGCATCGCGGCATCGCCCATTAACCGGAATCCTCGTGCAGCCGCACATTCAAATCAGAAATGTCAGCAAGGTGTTCCGCGCCGAGGCCCGCGACATCGTGGCGTTGCAGGAGATCAATCTGGATATCCGGCGCAGCGAGTTTGTCTGTTTGCTGGGGCCGTCCGGATGTGGCAAGTCTACGTTGCTCAACGCCATTGCCGGGTTTTCCCCGCCCACCGCAGGCAGCATCCTCATCGACGGCAAACCGGTGGCGGGGCCGGGGCCGGAACGCGGCATGGTGTTTCAGGAATACGCCTTGTTTCCGTGGATGACGGTTGAGAAAAATATCGCCTTTGGCATGGAAATAAAAAAAATCCCCAAAGCCATCATCCGCGAAAAAGTCAAGCTGCTGCTCCACACGCTGCGTCTGCACGATTTTCATGACCGTTTTCCCAAAGACCTTTCCGGCGGCATGCGCCAGCGGGTGGCGATTGCGCGCGTGCTGGCGCTGGACTCACCCATCATGCTGATGGACGAACCGTTTGGTGCACTGGACGCGTTAACCCGGCGCAACCTGCAAGACGAGTTGCTGCGGATTTGGGCGGAGTTCAAGAAGACGATTATTTTCGTGACGCACAGCATCGAAGAGTCGGTGTACCTCGCCGACCGCACGCTCGTGATGACTTATCGTCCCGGCCAGATCAAGAAGGACATCAGTATTGCAATGCCGCATCCACGCGACTCCAGTGCAGCGCAATTCAACGCACTGAAAAAGGAATTGTCACTGCTGGTCATGGCGGAGCAGAAGCGCCATACCGATGCTGAAAGTACTGATGGCGGCAAGATCGCCGGCCAGTTATTTTCTGGTTGAAGTTTTGGCGCGGGATTTTCCTATGGAACAAGTCACGCGCTCCAGTAGAATTGTCGGCTCTTGATCATTGAACTGCTGGGGCGTCACACGCATGCAAAAAATCCAACTTAAAATTATGGACGCGCGCATCGGCACGGAGTTTCCGCTGCCAAGCTACGCGACGCAGGGTTCGGCGGGCATCGACCTGCGCGCGTGTTTGCATGCGCCGCTTCCGATCAAGCCGGGCGAGACGCAATTGCTGCCGACCGGCGTGGCGATTCATATCGGCGATCCGTCGCTGACGGCGGTGATTTTGCCGCGTTCGGGCCTGGGGCATAAACACGGCATCGTGCTGGGGAATCTGGTCGGCTTGATCGACTCCGACTACCAGGGGCAGTTGATGGTGTCGTGCTGGAATCGCGGGCAGGCGCCGTTTGTTGTCAATATTGGCGAGCGCATCGCGCAAATGATCTTCGTGCCGGTAGTGCAGGCGCAGTTCGACCTGGTCAAGGAGTTCAATATGTCACAGCGCGGCGAAGGCGGCTTTGGCAGTTCGGGCAGACATTAACCGTAGGAGCAAGCCTTCGCTGCGATGGTTGCGCTTTGTCTTTACCATCGCGGCGAAGGTTTGCTCCTACAATTTATTAAAGCCACGGGGGGCCAGTGCTTAACATTCCAGCAGAAATTTTCAAAGCCTACGATATTCGCGGCATCGTTGATGAAACCCTCACGCCGGCGCTGGTCGAATTGATCGGCCGCGCCTTAGGCAGCGAGGCGGAAGCGCGCGGGCAAAAAGTTGTCGTGGTCGGGCGCGACGGGCGGTTATCCGGGCCGGCGATTGCCGGCGCCTTGATCAAAGGTCTGCGTGCCAGCGGCCGCGACGTAATCGACGTCGGCATGGTGCCGACCCCGGTGGTGTATTTCGCCGCGCAACACATCGGCACCGGTTCGGGCATGGCGGTGACCGGCAGTCACAACCCGCCCAAATACAACGGCCTGAAAATGGTGCTGGCCGGCGACACGCTGGCCGGCGACACGATTCAGAATCTGCGCCGCCGCATTGAGAATAACGATTTTATTTCCGGCAGCGGCAGCTTGCGCAGTCAGGATGTCACGCTAGCCTACCTTGCCCGCATCGTCAGTGACGTCAAGCTTGCGCGCAAGCTGCGTGTGGTGGTCGACTGCGGTAACGGCGCAGCCGGCCACCTCGCTCCGGAGTTGCTCGGGCAATTGGGCTGCGAGGTGCACCCACTGTTTTGCGAGGTCGACGGCAACTTTCCTAACCACCATCCGGATCCGTCCAAGCCGGAAAATCTGGCTGATTTAATTCAAGCGGTCAAAGACACACAAGCCGACATCGGTCTCGCCTTCGACGGCGACGGTGATCGCCTCGGCGTGGTCACGCCGACGGGTAACGTCATCTGGCCCGACCGCCAAATGATGCTGTACGCACAAGACGTGTTGTCGCGCAATCCGGGCGCGACGATTATTTACGACATCAAATGCACCACGCATCTGGCGCGCTGGATCAAACAGCACGGCGGTGAGCCGCTGATGTGGCGCACCGGGCATTCGTTGATCAAGGCCAAGTTGCGCGAAACCGGTGCACCGCTGGCGGGCGAGATGAGCGGCCATATTTTTTTCAAGGACCGCTGGTACGGCTTCGACGATGGCATTTATACCGCCGCGCGCCTGTTGGAAATTCTGTCGAAAGATGAGCGCGACGTAGATGCTATTTTCAATAGCCTGCCGGATTCGGTGAACACGCCCGAACTCAATGTGCATATGCAGGAAGGCGAGCATCATGCCTTTGTGCAGTTGCTGGTGCAGCAAGCGCACTTCGAAAAAGCCCTGGTGACCACCATCGACGGCTTGCGTGTGGACTTCGACGACGGCTTCGGCTTGGTGCGTGCGTCCAATACCACGCCGTCGCTGGTGATCCGCTTTGAAGCGGTGAATACCCGCGCATTGCAACGCATCCAGGATGAATTTCGTAGCCGCATGTTGCGCATCAGTCCGGGCATGCTGCTGCCGTTTTAAAACCTTCTCCGACGGGCGCGGCAAGCAGCGCCCCGATCCCTTGTCTATACTTCTGCACCACCCTTCCACCTGTTGCTGCGGAGCACCTATGAAAAACGTTCTTGCGTTGGTCTTAGCGCTGTCGTTGGTCACGAGCGTGTTTAATGCGCGCGCAGAATCGGCAAGCGTGCCGATTCTCGACATTGAGCAAACCGTGGTGAAGGTGGCCCTGGTCAAGGGCATCAGTGCCGACGACGCCATCGAGTCGATGAAGTTGCGCGCCAACATTCTCAATATCAAATTGGTGGCCGAGCTGCCACTGTCAAAACAAATCAAGGCGATGGGCGAGAGTTCGCGTCGCATCGAGATTTATCAATTCTGCGACGCGCTCACCGCCAAGCGCATGGTGGAATACAACCTGAGTTTCGCGGCCTATCTGCCTTGCCGCATCACGCTGGTGGAAGACGAAGCCGGTCAAGTGTGGTTGATGACCATGAATCTGGACATGTTCATCAAGCACCCCAAGTTCGACGCGCGCTTTAAGCAGGAAGCCACACGCGTGCGCGACGCGTTGCTGGAAATCATGAACGCGGGCGCGAAAGGGGATTTGTAGTCCGACCCGCTACACCAACACCTGACGCGTGCTGGCGAAGAAGCGAAAGATTTTCCGTTCAAGACGCACATCGATCATCTGCTGCGGACGACGACCGCGCGGGCAGGCCAGTTGCGGTGTGGTACCGAACAAGCGACAGATCAGCGGGCGTTCCGCATACACCTGACAGCCGTTCACGCCCAGATGCGGGCAGCTCAAATTTGCCAGTGCCGCATCATGTTCGGCCGCACTCTTGACCGGAAGCCGGGCCATCTCGTCGCTTGAGGTGGTGACCGGGCCACAGCAATCGTGGCAGCCGGGAACACATTCAAAAGTAGGAATGCGGGCGCGGAAAAACTGGATTTTCTGGCGGTTGCTGGACATGGTGTCGATCGTCGTTTGGGTGGGCCGCCATGCTACCAAGCCGCCGGTTGTGGCGCACCGCGCCGAGTTCAAGAAATGTTAAATCGGAGCGCAGGACGAGCGTCCGGGTGATGCCCAACAAGATGAACAAAACAGCCAGGCGTCATCCGCCCAAACCTACACCGCCAATAACATGTTCCAAATCCGCCGCACCCCGGCGCGGGACTCGACATATTCGCTTTCATTCACCACCGCCGGTGTGCTTTGCAAGGCCAATTTATGTTGCCGTGCGCGGTAGCTGCGATACGCGTCGCACAGCATCTGCACGTCGTTGGCGCCAAGTTTATCTGCGCTGCCCAATGCTTCGAGCAGCCGGATGTTGTCGGCGAATTCGAGCAGCGCGGCGTGTTGCTGCGCCCAGGCCAGCACGCCGAATTGCACCAGGAACTCGATGTCGACAATGCCGCCGTAGCCTTGTTTTAAATCGAATTTGCCGGGGTCGGGGCGCGCAAACGTGGCGCGCATTTTCTCCCGCATGGTGTGGACCTCGTGGCGCAATTGATCACGATTGCGCGATTGGGCGAGTACTTCGCGGCGCAGGGCGGTGAAGCGTTGCGCCGTCGCAGCGTCGCCGGCGACCGGGCGTGCGCGCACCAAGGCTTGGTGTTCCCAGGTCCAGGCCGCCGACGTTTGGTACTCGGCGTAGGCGGCGAGCGTACTGACCAGCAATCCTGATGCGCCGCTTGGGCGCAGCCGCAGATCGACGTCGTACAATACGCCTGAGGGTGTGTGGGCGGTAAAAATATGCACGATGCGTTGCGCCAAGCGCGTAAAAAACACCGCGCTGGTAATCGGTTTGTCTCCGCTGGTCAGTTGCTCCGGGTCGGTCGCCGAATATAAAAACACCAAGTCAAGATCGGACCCGTAACCCAGCTCAAGTCCGCCTAGCTTACCGTAGGCGATGACGGCGAAACCATGCTCGCGGGGTGCGCCATGGCGGGCGTTCAGTTCACGCCATGCCAGCTCCAGTGCGGCGGCGATCACGGCTTCTGCGATCCAGCTCAGATGGTCGCTGACGATCATCAAGGGCAGCGCGTCGGCGATGTCGGCGGCAGCGACGCGTAACACGTTGGCTTGTTTGAACTGGCGCAACGCTTCCATCTGTTGCTCCAAATCGTCGGGCGCGATGCTCGCCAAGTGTTGCGCCAGCTCCGCACGCAGCGCCTGCGCATCGGGTGGGGTGTACAGCGAGCGTGGATCGAGCAGCTCGTCGAGCAACACCGGATGGCGGCTCAACAATTCGGCGATCCAGGCACTGGCGGAGCAAAGCTTGACTAATTGCGATAAAGCCATGGGGTTTTCGACCAGCAGTGCCAGATACGCGGTGCGCCGTGCCACGACTTCGATCAGGCGTAAAATCCGTTGCAGCGTTTCCGCCGCGTTGCTGCTGTTGCCGGCCGCGCCCAGGATCAGTGGCACCAGTTGGTCCAGACGCTGTTGTCCGGTGCTGCTCAGCGCGCGAAACGCGCTGCTGCGGCGAAGTTGCGACAACGATTCCAGTGCAGCGTCGGGCACGGCATAGCCCAGACGCAGTAGCACGGGACTGAGCACCTCATTGGGCAAGGTGCCGTTCCACACGCCGGCCAATTCCAGCGCAGCAGCGCCGGCGCCAGACTGCGCCTGCGGCGCCGCGAATACTTGCTCAAAATGATCGTGGACGTGCTGCATGTGCTTGCGCAAGATCGCTGCGTAAGTGCTCCAATCCGCATAGCCCAATGCATAGGCGAGGCGGGCGCGGCCCAGAGCGTCGCTGGGCAGGAGATGCGTTTGCTGGTCAGCGTACTCCTGTAAACGGTGCTCGCTGTTACGCAAAAAAACGTAAGCCTCTTGCAGCTCGCGCACCACGTAAGCGGGTAAATAATGTGCGTCGCGCAACTGATCCAACACCAGTTGAATGCGGCGTTCGCGCAACGCCGGCTGGCGTCCGCCGCGAATTAACTGAAACGCCTGGCCGATGAATTCAATTTCACGGATGCCACCGGAACCAAGCTTGATATTTTCAGACCAGCCCTTGCGCGTCACTTCCTGCGCGATCATGCGCTGCATGTCGCGCAACGACTCGAATGCGCCGAAGTCCAGATAACGGCGATACACAAACGGCGTCAGCGTGTGCAGCAATTGTGTGCCGGCCGCCACATCGCCGGCACAGGCGCGCGCCTTGATCAGCGCATAGCGTTCCCATTCGCGGCCGTGTTCTTGGTAGTACTGCTCGGTGGCGTCGAAACTCAGCGCCAGTGCGCCGCTGTCGCCGAACGGGCGCAAGCGTAAGTCGACGCGAAACACCCAGCCGTCGGCGGTGGTTTGGCTCAAGGCATTGACCAGTTGCTGGCCCAGCCGCGTGAAAAATTCACCGTTGCTGGTGGCGCGTGGACCGCCGCGCGTCTCGCCGTCTTCCGGGTAAGCAAAAATTAAATCCACGTCGGACGAAAAATTAAGCTCGCTGGCGCCAAGCTTGCCCATCGCAATGACTATCAAGCGTTGCGGCTCGCCGTGTGCGTTGCTGGGCGTACCCCAGACGGCGACGGCGAAGCGTTCGAGCTGCATCAGTGCCAGGTCGATGCAGGCATCGGCGAGGCTGCTTAAGTCGCGCATGGTTTCGCCAAGGTCCGCCCAGCCGAGCACGTCGCGCCAGGCGATGCGCAGCATTTCACGGCGGCGAAACTGGCGCAGGTGCAGGGCTAACGAGGCTTCGTTGGCAACGCCGGCAAGTAACTTAGTCAAGCGCGCCGCCGGCGTTGATGCGTCGTAGGTCGCGCGCAGGTCACCACTGTCAAGCAGTTCCGCCATCAGGCGCGGCTCGCGTATGCAGTTGTGCGCGATGAATTCGCTGCAAATGAACGCGCGTGCCACCGGCTCCGCGCCAAGTTCGGCGATGAGGTCGCGTGCGCCGCAGTGCTCGCGAAATTGCTGGAGTTGCCGCAGCGCCGCTTCACGCAGCGCGTCGGAGGGGCTTAGGTCGGTCATCGCAGCGTTGCATTCCCAGTTTAAAGAAAAGCGGGGGTATTCCCGATATTGAGGTCAGCCTGCCCAGAGTTGATCGCGCTATGGAATTTAAAGATTACCTCAAGTTAATGTCCACGTACGACGCCTCTGATTTGTACCTGACGACCGGCGCGTACCCGAGCATGAAAGTGTACGGAATTATCAAGCCGGTGGAGCAAGCGACCCTGGCCGGCGGGCGCGTTAAACAAATTGCGCTGGAGGTCATGAATGAAACCCAGGCGGCCGAATTCGAACTAAAACCGGAAATGAATCTCGCCGTCGGTTTGGGTGGCGTGGGGCGCTTTCGTGTGAATATTTTTAAGCAGCGCAACGAAATCGGCATGGTCGTGCGCTTGATCAAAACTGAAATTCCCAGTCCGGAATCGCTGGGCTTGCCGCCGATTTTGAAAAAGCTGGTGCTGCAAAAGCGCGGTTTGATTTTGTTCATCGGCGGCACCGGTTCGGGCAAGTCGACCTCGCTGGCGTCGCTGATCGACTACCGCAACGCGACCACCAGCGGCCATATCATCACTATTGAAGACCCAATTGAATACGTGCACTCGCACAAGAAATCCATTGTCAATCAACGCGAGGTGGGCGTTGACACCAACTCGTACGAAGACGCGCTGAAGAATACCTTGCGGCAGGCGCCGGATGTCATTTTAATCGGCGAAATTCGCGACCGTGAAACCATGGAGCACGCCATCGCATTTGCCGAGACGGGGCACTTGTGTATATCCACGCTGCACGCCAACAGCTCTAATCAGGCGCTCGACCGCATCATCAACTTCTTCCCCGAAGATCGTCGCTCGCAATTGCTGATGGATTTGTCGTTGAACGTGCGCTCGTTCATTTCGCAGCGGCTGGTGCGCACCGTCGACGACAAACGCGCAGTGGCGATTGAAGTGCTGCTGGGCACGCCGCTGGTGTGCGACCTGATCCTGAAAGGCGAAGTGCACAAGATCAAGGAAGTGATGGACCGCTCGGAAAATATCGGCATGCAAACTTTCGACAGCGCACTGTTCAAACTCTACAAAGCCGGCGTGGTATCGCTGGAAGAGGCGTTGCGCAATGCCGACTCACAAAACAATCTGCGCTTGCGCATCAGCCTGGCTGAAGGTAAAGCCCCCGAAGATACCAGCCTGTCGTTGGCGCCGCGCAGCACCACCAAGGCGGCGCCGACAACGCCGGAAAACACCTTCGAGCTCGAATCCCTGGAATTAGAACCCAAGTAGGAGGGCGCTTTATCGCGCCCACTGTACGTACCTGCGGGTGTGATGAATCACGCCGCTACGGTGGATGCATGGCGCGCGCTTTGCAGCAGTGCGGGTAACGCCAATTCCCTGACCCCGGACGGCCATGTCACGTCTTTCTGCCCCGATGTATTTTGATCAAGTCCGCGCCATCGCGCGCTACACGTTGCTGGAAGCGCGCCGCAACCATTTGCTATGGCTCGTGGTGTTGACAATTTTAGCCGCCGTCGGCTTGGCCGGATTTCTCGGGCAAGTCGCCATCACCGAAGTACAGCAAATTCAGGCGGCATTTCTTGGCGCGTTACTGCGCTGGGCGGCGGTGTTCATCGTCAGTTTGGCGGTAATCACCGGCATGGTGCGCGAGTTCAACGACAAGGGTTTTGAGCTGGTGCTGTCGTTACCGTTGCCGCGCGCCGGATATTTTTTCGGCAAGCTGGCCGGCTATGCGGCGGTAGCGATGCTGGTCGCCGTGTGCATGAGCGTACCGCTGTTGCTGGTGGTGCCGCCCGATCAGGCCGCGCTGTGGGGTGTGTCGCTGGCGTGCGAGTTGCTGCTGGTGTGCGCACTCAGTCTGCTGTGCATGTTGACCTTGAATCAAACCTTGCCGGCCTTCGCCGTGGTGGCCGCATTTTATTTGTTGGCGCGCTCGATCAGTTCGATTCAATTGATGGGGCAGGGGCCGCTGGTTGACACAGCGTCGTGGTCACAGCAGGCGGTGCAATTTATTGTCGACGCCGTCGCCTTGATCTTGCCCAATCTGGAGCGCTTCACCGCCACCGACTGGTTGGTGTACCACAGCGGGTTGCCGATGTCCCTGCTGCCGATTGCCGGCCAAAGCCTGATTTACTTGGTATTGCTGACAGGCGCCGGGCTGTTTGATTTGTACCGCAAGAATCTGTGACGGCGCACTCTCGCATGCGTGAGCGTTCCATCAAGGCCGTGCCGATTCCCGTGCAGCTCATCGTGGCGCTTGGTTTGGCGTTGCAAATCGCGTGGAGCGCATGGCCGCCACGCGTCACCGCCACGGCTGAAGCGTTGCCTGCGCCGCTTAATGTCGAACTATGGCGCGTCGCCAGTTTGGGTGATCCGATTCCGCTGTCCCGGGCGCTGATGTTATGGCTGCAATGTTTCGACAACGGCGCCGTCACCATTCCGTTTCGCAGTCTCGACTATGCGCATGTCACTGGCTGGTTGGATACCGCACTGGCGTTGGATAAAAATAGTCAATACCCGCTGCTAACAGCGACGCGTCTGTATGCCGAAGTCTCCGACGCAGCACGTCAGCGCCAGATGCTGGACTTCGTATATCGCAAATTTCTTGAGGCTCCGACGCTGCGTTGGCGCTGGCTGGCGCAGGCTGCGGTGATCGCCAAACACAGTCTCAACGATTTGCCGCTGGCGCTAAAGTTTGCGCAAGCGCTAGCCGATAACACCAACAACACAGTTCCAGCGTGGGCACGACAGATGCACATCTTCCTGCGTGAAGATCTGGGTGAAGTGGACAGTGCCAGTATTCTGCTCGGGGGGTTGTTGGAGAGCGGCACCATCACGGATGCAAATGAACTGCGTTTTTTAAGCGAGCGTTTAAAGCGCTTGCAACAGCGGCGCAACCACGAGTTAGACCCGGCCAAGTAACAACCTATTTCGACGACAGATGTAGCAGGAGAAAATACAGTATGAAGCAGCAGCAAGCAGGATTTACCCTGGTAGAAATCGCCATCGTGTTAGTGATCATCGGACTGTTACTGGGAGGGATACTTAAAGGACAGGAGATGATTAATAATGGCAAAATTAAGAGTGTGATCGGTGATATGAAGGCGGTGTCCATTGCCTTCTATACCTATCAGGATCGTTATCGTGCAATCCCGGGCGACGATGCCGCAGCCGCCACACGCTTCACCGGAGCAGTTAGCGGGTCGGGTAATGGAGTGATTTCAAATGTGTTCAATGCTCAATTGGCCCCCGGACCTGCGAACGAGAGCAATAGCTTTTGGCAACATACGCGTATGGCAGGCTTCATGTCAGGTATCGCGACGGCAGGGGCGGCATTGCCGCCTACGAGCAGCGTGGGTGGTTTCGTAGGAATCGAAGATGCTGCTTACGGCATCTCTGGTGCGGTTGCATGCGCCAGCAATGTTCCCATGAACATGGCTCAAGCTATGGACATTCAACTAGACGACGGTACGGCGACAACTGGGACCTTTCGAGCCGGTGCTGCTGGCGTGATACCAACAGCAGCCGCAGGTGCTCCATATGCAATCGCGACGCCAACCGTAGGTGTAACTGTTTGTCAGCAAATCTAACGAAGTAGCATTCGCTCTGAATAAAAAAAGCCCGCCGTCCGGCGGGCTTTTTTTTGCTGCGGTCAGGCCGTATTACGCCCTGAAAAAACCCGCTATGCTTGCGTGCATGTTGACCGACGCCTTGCAGTTTCGCAATGTCACCAAGCGCTACCCGCGCCAGCTCGCGCTGAGCAATTTGAATTTATCGGTGCGCGCCGGTGAGTTTTTCGGCTTGGTTGGTGTGAACGGCGCGGGCAAGACCACGCTGATCAAAAGCCTGCTGGATTTTTGCGATATCGAGAGCGGCGCGGTGGAAATTTTCGGCGTCGACCATCGACAAGCGCAGGCGCGCGCGCGGCTGGCGTATCTACCGGAGCGGTTTCTGCCACCGTATTATTTAACGGGTCGTGACTTTTTGCAGTTCATGGCGCGCCTGCATCGCGTCGCACTGGACGACACGCAGGTGGCGCAGATGCTGGCCACGCTGGATCTTGAAGTGTCGGCCCTGGCCAAGCCGGTACGCGACTATTCCAAGGGCATGGCGCAGAAGCTCGGTTTGGCCGCATGTTTTCTGAGCGGCAAGGATTTACTGGTGCTCGACGAGCCGATGAGCGGCCTGGACCCGAAGGCGCGCGCGCTATTGAAAACCTACCTGCAACAACTAAAGAAGCAAGGCAAGACATTATTTTTCAGCACTCACATGCTGCACGATGTGGAAGCATTGTGCGACCGCATCGCGATTTTGCATGGCGGCAACGTGCGCTTCGTCGGCAGCCCGCTTGCATGCTGTACGCAATTTGCCGCTGCGAATTTGGAGCAGGCGTATTTAGCGTGCATTAGTGTGTAGGTGTGGCGTTGATTTTCACGCAATATGTCAAGGTTTGAATGGCTAGGTAGAATGACTAGCGGAGGCTGATCACTCCCCGATCTGCGGCCATACTTTCCTCCTGTTGGAGCTACGATGTTGATGACAACACACTTTAAAAATCGAAAGTGCCGTGCGCGACTAAGTAGCGCTCCTACACCGGTTCTTCGTCGTCGCTGTCCGCGTCTCCCATTCCCAGTTCTTTGATTTTGCGCGTCAGGGTGTTGCGGCCCCAGCCCAGTAAAATCGCTGCGTCCTGGCGGCGGCCGCCGGTGTGTTGCAGGGCGGATTCAATCATCAAGCGTTCGAAGCGCGGTACTGCGTCGTTGAGCAGTGCTTTTTCACCGCTCGCCAAGCGACGGTCGGCCCAGCGGCGCAATGCGGTTTCCCAGTCTTCGCTGCTGCCGTTGGCCGGTGCTTCGGTCAGCAGTTCCGGTGGCAGGTCTTCGGTTTGCACGGTTTTACTGGGCGACATCACCGTCAGCCAGCGACAGGTGTTTTCCAATTGGCGCACGTTGCCGGGCCAGTCCAGCGACGCGAGAAATTTTTCGGTGGCTGGCGAGATCACCTTGGGCTCGACATTTAACTCGGTGGCGGCGGCGGCGAGAAAATGCTGCAACAGCAGCGGCACATCTTCGCGGCGCTCGCGCATCGGCGGCACGTGAATGCGGATGACGTTGAGGCGGTGAAATAAATCCTCGCGGAACCGGCCTTCCTTGACGCGCTGTTCCAGATTCTGGTGGGTGGCGGCGATGATGCGCACGTCGACTTTTATCGGCAAGTGTCCACCGACGCGGTAAAACTCGCCGTCAGCCAGCACCCGCAACAAGCGCGTTTGCAGCTCGGCGGGCATGTCGCCGATTTCGTCCAGAAACAAGGTGCCGCCGTCGGCTTGTTCAAAGCGTCCGCGGCGCATGTTTTGTGCGCCGGTGAAGGCGCCGCGTTCGTGGCCGAACAATTCTGATTCCAGCAGATCACGCGGAATCGCCGCCGTGTTGAGTGCGATGAAGGGCTGCGCAGTGCGCGGGCTGTGGCGATGCAGCGCCTGCGCGACCAATTCTTTGCCGGTGCCGGATTCGCCGTTGATGAGCACGGTGATTTTGGAGCGCGACAAGCGGCCGATGGCGCGAAACACTTCCTGCATTGACGGCGCTTCGCCGATGATTTCCGGCGTCGCCGCCTGGCTGCGCTGGACTTCGCCGGTCTGTCGATTGCGCGCGTGCTGCACCGCGCGCCGCACCAGTTCGACGGCATCGTCGATATCAAAGGGTTTGGGCAAATATTCGAAGGCACCACCCTGATAGGCGGACACCGCGCTGTCGAGATCGGAGTGCGCGGTCATGATAATGACCGGCAGGTCGGGATAGCGCGCGCCGATGTTCTTGAGCAGGGTGATGCCGTCGGTGCCGGGCATGCGGATGTCGGTGACGATGGCGTCGGGCGGGCTACGCTCGATAGACTCGATCACGTTGGTCGCGTTGGGAAATGCGGTGACTTCCATATCCGCTTGTTGCAGTGCTTTTTCCAGTACCCAGCGGATGGAGCGATCATCGTCGATGATCCAGATGTGTTCTTTGCCGTTCATGTTCATTCCTTGTCTAATGTTGTAACGGCAACAACAGCGTGAAGCGCGTGTTGCCCGGTTCGCTGACGCATTCGATCAAGCCGCCATGTTGATTAATGATTGCTTGCGCAATTGACAGACCCAGACCGGTGCCGTCGGGGCGGCTCGTGACCATCGGATAGAACATGCTTTCCATCATGTCCGGCGCAATGCCCGGGCCATTGTCAACAACGTCCACTTTAATCACCAGCTTGTGGCGCTGTTGCCCGAGCGTGTATTGCCGCAGCGTGCGCGAGCGCAGCAGAATCTTGCCGTGCTCACCGACCGCCTGTGCAGCGTTGCGCACAATGTTTAACACTGCCTGAATGAGCTGGTCGGGGTCGGCGACCAAGTCGGGAATGCTCGGGTCATAGTCGCGGACCAGTTGCACGTGGGTGGGGACTTCCGCCGCCACCAGTTGTCGTACACGCTCCAGAATTTGATGAATGCTGATGGCGCGTTTTTTTGGAATCGTGTTCGGCCCCAGCATGCGGTCGACCAAGCTTTGCAACCGGTCCGCTTCGCTGATGATCACGTCGGTGTATTCCTTGAGTATTGGGTCGGCCAGTTCACGTTCCAGTAATTGCGCCGCGCCGCGTAAGCCGCCGAGCGGATTTTTAATTTCATGTGCAAGGCCGCGCGTGAGTGCACGCGACACGCTTTGCTGCGCAAGGATATTTTCTTCGCGCGTGATGCGCAGTTGCCGATCCAGTTGCATCAGCTCGACCAGCAAGCCGTTGCCCAGTTGCGGTTCGCTCACCAGCGTGACGATCATGTCGAGCGTGCCGACCTTGCCACCGTGAAAGGTGATCGACACTTCACGTTCGGTAAAGCCCTGCCCCGATGTCAAAGTGCGCGCCAGCCCGCTCAGAATATGATCCGCACCGGCAAACAGCTCGCGCGCCTGCATACCGTGCAAACGGCGTGCGCTGACCGCGAATAACATCTCGCCGGCCGGATTGATGAAGCGCAGATTTAACTGCGCGTCAAACCACAACACCACCGTCGTGAGATTTTCGAGCAGGTGTCGGTACAGTTCGGGGGGTGGGGAGTGGCGTGGTGGCATGCGGATGTTTAGCAAAAACCAATCCAAACGAAGACGGGCATCAGCATTGTGCGTCAAATCGCGTCGCGGAACGCAAAAACAGGGCATTTATGCATGCGAATGCGAGCACAAGGGAAACAGGACAACCACGCCACTCGCACCAGTGCCGCTCACCGCAAGGCGAAAACTTCGCTTGCGCACCAAGCCAGTGCGCGGGCGCAACGACTACTTGCCCGCTTTACGTGCCGCAACGCCCGGGCCACGATGGAGTTGAAAATTGATTTCGGCAGATTCTTTCAGCACCTGGCCGTTCGCGTCGGTGACTTGCACCTTCAAGGCGTGCGCACCGCGCTCCACATTGCTTAGCGCAATCTCGGCGTTCTGCGCTTCGGCGCTGGGTTTCTGGTCGAGCAGCACAACCAGCTTATGCCCGCTCTTGGTGTCAAGCTTAGGCTCCAAACTGATTTTTACTGTGACTGCGCCGCTGTCATCGCGCAGCGCTGTGTCGTTCGCCGGGCTGGCAATGGCAAGTGCCGTGTAGCTGATCACGGCCGCCGTCTTGGCGGAGTCGGCGGGTTTTCGCGTGGGTTGTTTATGCTGGTTGGGTGTGCCGTAAGTGCTCAAGCCCGGCGGTTGCACCGGTTTTGCGGCGCCGCTGGGCACGTCGCTGTAGGTGATGTTGCCTTGTTCATCAACTTTTTTGTATAGCTCGGCGTGCGCGCTCGCCGCAAACAAAAAACCAAGAAAAAGTAGGAGTGTCGATTTGTTGAGCATGGCGGTAACCTCAGGATTTTCAAAACTATAACACCCGCCCGAGATTGGACCACATCATGGCATGCTGTGTATTCGCTTCTTTCCTGCGCCGCTGTGTTTGCTTTAAGCCGCTTTGCGCTTCCTAGTTTTAATCACGTGCGCTAAGTCCCAGGTGGCTTGTAGATTCATCCAGAATTTCGCGGTGGTGCGCGTTGCTTCCGCCAAGTCCAATGCTGTAGCAGCGGTTACGTTGTACTTTCCCTTAATGAAAGCGTTCAGCCGAGGACGCGCCCAACCGAGCTTTTTTGCAAATGCGGTTTGCGTCAGACCTGCCGGGTTCAAAAACTCTTCAAGCAGGATTTCGCCGGGATGAAACGGATTCGTCATCATAATGGGCACCTCTCAATGATAGTCCTCAATCGTTACGTTCATCGCGCTGCCTTCCTGCCACTGAAACACAACGCGCCACTGATCGTTAATTCGAATCGAGTAGTAACCCTTGCGATCACCTTTCAATTTCTCGAATCGATTGCCCGGTAACGCGGTCAACACATCCAGCGTTTCGGCATCATCGAGCATTTGCAACTTGCGCCTGGCATTGGATCGCAACTCTGGCGGAAAATGCCGCACTGCACGCGACACCTTGTCATGGTACAAGTCCTCTGCCAATGCATTACCGAATGTCCTGATCACAGTAAAATGTTAGTAGAAACGTATAACATTTGCAAATGGCACCATACTGCCTAATCGTCGACCTTCAGAATCGCCGTGTGGCGTATGAGGTGCTCCAGATTCGTGGATAGTGGTGCGCTGCCCGACTACGGTGATGAAGGCCAGTTCAGGACCTGAAAAGGTTGACGCGACGCATTGAAGTTATCCCCGCCCTACAAACAACAAACCCCCTTGCGGGGGTCTGTTTCACAGCACAACGTATAACTGACTTAACAACTGTAATACATGTCGAACTCGACCGGATGGGCGGTCATGCGGAAGCGCGTGACTTCGTCCATTTTGACGGCGATGTAGGCATCGATCACGTCGTCGGTGAACACGCCGCCGGCTTTCAGGAAGGCGCGATCTTTGTCCAGATGTTCCAGTGCCATGTCGAGCGCGTGGCAGACTTTCGGAATGTCTTTTTCTTCCTCGGGCGGCAGGTCATAGAGGTCCTTGTCCATGGCTTCGCCCGGATGGATCTTGTTTTGAATGCCGTCGATGCCGGCCATCATCATCGCGGTAAAGGCCAGATACGGATTAGCCGTATTGTCGGGGAAGCGCACTTCGATGCGACGGCCTTTCGGATTCTGCACGTGCGGAATGCGGATCGACGCAGAGCGGTTGCGGGCCGAGTAAGCCAACATCACCGGGGCTTCGAAGCCGGGCACCAGACGTTTGTAGCTGTTGGTGCTGGCGTTGGTGATCGCGTTCAGTGCCTTGGCGTGTTTGATGATGCCGCCGATGTAGAACAGCGCGAGGTCAGACAAGCCGCCGTATTTGTTGCCGGTGAACAGGTTCACGCCGTCTTTGGCGAACGATTGGTGCACGTGCATGCCGCTGCCGTTGTCGCCGACTAGGGGCTTGGGCATGAAGGTCACGGTTTTGCCATAGCTGTGCGCGACGTTATGAATCACGTACTTCATGATTTGCAGTTCGTCGGCTTTCTTCACTAGGCTGTTGAAGCGCGCGCCGATTTCGCACTGGCCGGCGGTGGCGACTTCGTGGTGATGCACTTCGACCATCACGCCCATTTCTTCCAGCGCCAAGCACATGGCCGAGCGAATGTCCTGGAACGAGTCAACCGGTGGCACCGGGAAGTAACCGCCTTTGATGCCGGGACGGTGGCCCATGTTGCCGTCGGCGTACACGGCTTGCGTGTTCCAGCCGGCTTCTTTGGAATCGATTTTGTAAAACGAGCCGCTGATATCCGAGCCCCAGCGGACATCGTCGAAAATGAAGAATTCGGGTTCGGGGCCGAAGAATGCGGTGTCGGCAATGCCGGTGGATTTCAAAAAGGCTTCGCCGCGCTTGGCGAGCGAACGCGGATCGCGTTCGTAACCTTGCATGGTGGAGGGCTCGATGATATCGCAGCGGATGATGATGGTCGGTTCGTCGAAGAACGGATCCATCACGGCGGTGGTTTCGTCGGGCATCAGAATCATGTCGGACTCGTTGATGCCTTTCCAGCCGGTGATCGACGAGCCGTCGAACATCTTGCCGTCTTTAAACGTGCTCTCGTCCAGCGTGTGCGTGGGACAGGAGACGTGCTGCTCTTTACCGCGTGTGTCCGTGAAGCGAAAGTCCACGAACTTCACGTTGTTGTCTTTGACCATTTTCAAAATGTTTGCGACGGACATGCGTTACCCTCCAAAATTTTCTACAGAAACCGCTTTGCAGGCGGGGAACAGTACAAACAAAAAATCTGGCGCGAAGCGAATAATCAGCAGGAGTTATGCCATGGGTCGGGGGTGATGCACTTCAACCGCTTACACGCAGTTGTTGTCGCTTTGCATTCACCGCCATGCACTACGATGAAGCCTCCCCGCAGAGCGCGCACTGCTTCAGTGCTACCCGACAAACCCCACCTTAACTTCGGCAATATAGTCTTCTTTTTTGGCGAGCTGCGCAAATTGTTGCGCGAGCACATGGGCATTTTCTACTGATCCGGCCGCGCTCAGCGGCAGAGCCAGATCAACGTGAATCCTGCCATTGAGGTAGTGCAGGGTGGTGTCCTGGAGTTCCGCCGTCTGCGGGATCGTGGCCCAATGCTGGGTGAGCGTCGCCAGCACCACGTCGCGGGGCGGCAAGCCGGTCGCCGGCTTTGCGATCAGATCGTCCTCGGGGTCGATGTGAATGGTGACGTCCGAGACTTCTTCGATTTCGTTAATCAGACGCACGCGCACGGTTTCACTGATTTGGTGTGCTTCAGAAACGCTCAGGCGCGGATCAACCTGAATATGCACGTCGACAAATGCATTGCCGCCGACGCGACGCGTGCGCAGCAAGTGCAATTGACGTACGCCGCGCTCGGACATGATTTTGCCGCGAATCGTGGCGAGGTGAGCATCGTCCAAGCCTTGATCGATCAACTCTTGCACCGCCGCCCACGCCTGCGTCAGGCCGACGCGCGCGATCATGGCTGCGACGCCGATGGCGGCGATGGCGTCCAGGTAATTCAGGCCCGCCATGGTGCCGCCCACGCCTACGATCACGACGATGGACGACAGCGCGTCGCTGCGATGGTGCCAGGCATTGGTTTGTAACAAGCCGGAACGAATGGCGCGCGCGATGCGCAGCGTGTAGCGATACATCGATTCTTTGACCGCAACCGACACCAGCGCCACCGCCAGCACGGTCCAGTCGGGTTGCAACAGGCGTTGCGGTTCGAACAGGCGGCGGGTGGCGTCGAACATGATGAATGCCGCCGCGAAGGTCAGCACCATGCCCAGCGCCACCGTCACCACCGCTTCGATGCGGCCGTGCCCGTAGGGGTGCTCGGCATCGGCCGCGCGGCTGGCGTGTTTGGCGCCGAACACGCCCAAGATATCGGTGACCAGATCCGACAAGGAATGAATGCCGTCGGCGATCAAGGCTTGCGAGTGGCCAAGCACTCCAAAGGCGAATTGCGCTGCCGCCAGCACAATATTGGACGCGGCGCCGATCAACGTGACTTTGCGGATCACATGATAACGCTGCACGTCGGCGTCGATGGGTTGTTTGATGGTCACGACTTGACCACCTCGACCGACACGATCAGCTCACGGTCTTGCGTGCGGCAACCCAGCAGCTTGTGACCATGGATGCGACACCACGCCGGGATATCGTTTTGTGCGCCCGGGTCGGTGCAGATAATGTCAAGCGTGTCGCCGCTGGCAAGCGTCTCGACGCGTTGCTGGGTGCGGATCACTGGCATTGGGCACAATAGTCGGCGCGCATCGAGAGTGTAGTGGCTCACAGGTGCCAATCTCCGGGGATGGCGCTGTCGGCGATGGGGCGCACGTCGATTTCTTTACTTTCAATACCTGCTCCCTCGAAGGGCGTGATCGACACGCGCACGCTGTCGGCATCGCGCCCTTGTGAATAGCGGGCGACCAGTTGCGCGGCTAACAACAGATCGTCGCCCTGAAGCTCGCCGTCGATCAAGGCCAGTGGCCCAAGATGGCTGACAGTACGTAGGTGGGTGAACTGTTTGCGATAACCTTCCAGAAAATTATTCTCGCCTTCTTCACGCCCGACGATCAGTTTGAAATTTGGCCGCGGGCGCAAATGGCGCCCAACCTTGAGCAGCATGATGTCGTCCAGCTCATAGGTGCGTTCGCCGCGCGACTGCCATAAATCAGCCAATTTATGCGCATATTGTTCGTTGGTCAGAAAGCAGCAGCCACCCGCCGGTTGCGCGTAATCGACAAAACCATAATGCGCGGCCAGTGCCATTTGCGGCTTGCGGCCACGCCCGTTGAAGTCGAGGAGTTTATCGCGCTGCACCCAGCCTGCGCGTTCCGGCAAGGTTTCCGGCAACAACTTCGCGCACAGTGGGCGCAACAGTAAGTCGTTCGCGCCCGACTCGCGCGCCACTACCGGCATGGTGTCACGGCGCTGCGACATCGGTCGTTGGCCGACCACTTCGCCGGTGATGATGAAGTCAAAACCGTGCGCCTGCATCCACTCATGTGCCTTGCGCACCATGAAACCTTTGCAGTCAAGACAGGGGTTCAAGTGCGCACCGTAGCCGTGCTTCGGGTTCAGCACGACGTCCTTGTATTCCTCGATCACCTCAATGATGTGCAGCTTGATGCCGAGCTGTTCCGCCGTCCACAGCGCGTTGTTGCGCTTGGGGCGCGCGGAATTCTGTTTGCGAATCGCGTGCGTGTGGCCTTCGACACAAAACCCGGTGTAGAAGTTGATGCCTTCCACATGAATGCCTTGTTCAAGCATCACTTGGGCGGCAAGCATTGAATCCAAACCGCCGGAAATCAGAGCGACCGCTTTGCGTTGTTGTGTCATGGCGGGGAGTCACGTTGCGGAATGAGGCGGGAATTCTAGCGCAAAGCGCGTGAGCGCGCAGAGCTTCATTCCGTGTGGAATTTAACGTTGCGGGCGCGCAATCGAAGTAGGGTTAGACGCGTTGGTTTGCGCGGTAACCCGCCGAGCGCGCCGCTAAGCACTCCTCATCCAGCCGCTGGCGCGCCGAACTTTGCACATCGGTCACCAACTGACGCCATTGCGCCGTCGCTGAGATTTCCAGCAATAGATTGCTTAGAGCCTGTTCAAGATCGTCCTGGCGGGATGCAGTGCAAGGCAAAATCGAACTCAAAAACGCAGCATACACGCCGTAGGTGAGTATTTTCGGCAACTGCTGCTGCGTTGCGCTACCTCCTGCATCCATGCAGTCGTGAGTTCGATTTTAACGCCGCAATGCGTCCACCAGGACGATCTTGCACAGGCTCTTATATGTAGTCTCGCCTTACCGTGGTAGTTGCTCAATACCGGCGGTAACTTTAGGCGGGGGAGGGCGACGGGCATTAATTCAGTTGCTGGTTCAAAAACGCTCTAGTCGAAACAAGTGTAATCGCCAGCAACGCGTTAACGCAGGTAAGGAATCGGTGCGCCGGCATAAGCGTGTGCCGCCAGTAGTCGGGCAATCAGTGCCGGTTTGTAGGTTTGATAAATAGCCGGTGCGTAGCTCGTCCAGAGTTGTTGTGCGGTGGCGAGGTCATTCTGTATTACCGCGCCCAGTAGCGCGCACAACAGCAAGTATTCGGTGTGAATTCGGCCGACTGTGGCCAGGGCATTGGGTAGTAACGCAGTGGATTGTCGCAACATGCCGGCGGCATCGCGACGCGTAACGGCGGCCCACAGGCCTATCCAGTTGCGTTGTTGTGGACTTAATGTTCCAAAGCAGGGTGCCGCGCCGACGCGTTGCCACACTTGCGAGGTCTCCTCGCGGGTCAGTTGCGGGATCATCAGATTGGCGACAGCGGACGCTTCGCGTAACCAAGTTTCCGGTGCCGGGTTGATGCGACACTCGATAAACGCCGCCTGCACAAAGCGCGCATTATTTGCCAAGTCGCTACTGACATAGGCCAGCGCGCTGTCGTCGCCGTCGCGTATGAAATAGTCAAGCAGTTGCACCGCTGTGTGGGTGTACAGGCTGCGCTCATAGTAAAGATCGTTGCTGGACGTGCTGGCCGTTATTTTTGGCGCCGGTGCGCTGAGCATTTCAAGTGCCGGCACGCCGGCATTGCGAAACATGATTATGTTGGCGGCGTTGGAGCGCAGGTAGCGTGTGCGCGTGGCACCCAGATCGAGCACCGGAAAATAATCGGAATTCGCATTGATCGCGTACGACGCAAACAGCGGCGCCAGTGCATGTTCGTCGCCAATGCGGTGTAACTCCAGCCCCTGCGTGTCGCGAATACCGATGCGTGCCAGCGCGGCATGGGTACCACGGTTTTCAAAGACATTGGCCGCCGGCAAGGGCAGCGGTCCATCCGCACGCGCCACGATGATCAGATCGCTGTAGTTGGCCGCGTAGATTACGTAGTGATCGAACTGGCGGGCCAGCGCTTTGAGTACCGAGGCGACCAACTCTTCGTTGATTTCGTAAGTTTGCAGCCACTGCACCAGCAAGCCTTGCGGTGCGAGATGGCGTTTGGCCAGTTTGTAAAACTCTTCGGTAAACAAGGCCGCCGTGCCGCTCACCCAGGGATTGGAAGGCTCGGACATGATGATGTCGTAGCGCTGGTTGTAGGTGGAAAAAAAGCTCTTGGCGTCGTCGATATGAAAATGGCTTTGCGGACTGCTGTAGGCGAGTTCAACGCGCGGACGAAAGCCGTTGGACGCTTCGATCACCGCCGGCTCGATTTCAATGGTGTCGACACTGCTCAATTGCTCGGTCGACAGCAGGGTGTGCGTGCTCAAGCCTGAACCCATGCCGATGACGGCGGCGCGGGTCGCAGTAGGATGTAACGCCAGTGGCAAAGCGCCGGCAAAAATCATCGTACTTTCGTCTGGGGCCGGTGGGCCGGAACTGATCATATTAACCATCGCGTCGGGTTTGCCGTTGGTAATGATGCTGACATGGCGCCGGGAATCGACGTTTTTGGACTGCACCAGATCGATGGAGGCGGTTTTGCCATCTTTGTGGAATAAATTATCGTGTTCGGAGATGAATGATTTCCCGGTGCGGTACACGCCAGAGCCCAAGCGTGATAAATCCATCGGCCCGGCAGCGAGCGTGAACGCGAGCGCCCCGGCACCCAGTGCAGTGGCGGCGGTTGTCCACTGCGGTGCGAGTTGCTCGCGAAACCACCAGATCAGCAGCACGCCCAGCGCGACATCGAGCGTAGCGCCGGTGAGCAGCAAGCCTTTCAAACCCAGTAGCGGCATGCCCAGATGGGTTGCGAAGAACACCCCGACGATGGCGCCAAAAGTGTTGGCGGCGTACACGCTGCCGATGCTTTTTTCGCCGTGCCCGTGGTGTAGCAAGGTGTAGGTGAGCAGCGGTAAGGTCATGCCGGCCAGGAAGGTGGTCGGCACCATGATCACGGCGGCGATGGCGTGGCTGGACAGATTGAACAGCAGGTAGCCGGTGTCATCTTTGCTCAGGTTGTTCACCAGCCAGGCCATGACATCAAAGCTCTGGTTGTAGATAAACAAAGTGCTCGCCGCCAGCACACCCATCAAAATTTGTACCCCGGCCAGAAATCGCACCGGATGCGCGATGTGATCGATGCGGCGCTTGATCCACAGCCCGCCCAGTGCCAAACCGAGAATGAAGGCGCTCAGCATCAATTCAAACGCATGCGTCGAACTGCCCAGCACCAGGGCTAACATGCGAATCCACACGATCTCGTAAATGAACGAGGCCGCGCCGGTAAACGCGGCGATGCCGAGGAAAAATATCAGCCAGCGCCGTTCGCGGTAAGAGGTTTGCGTCGCTGTGGGCAAGCTGAACTGCGGTTCGGCGGTTTGCCCCCGTGCCAGCCGCCACACCAGCAGCGCTAACACGATGTTCAGCACGCCGGCAACTATCATGGTTCCGGGCAGGCCGACGAGCTCGATCAACACGAAACCGCTGACCAGCACGCCGATGGCGGCGCCGATGCTGTTGGTAAAGTAAAGCATTGACACCGTGGCGCCCGGATGCTCCGGAAAGCGGCGAATCAAGGCACCGCTTAGCAGCGGAAAAGTCATGCCCAGCAAGATCGATTGCGGCAGAATCAGCAACGCCGCGCTAGTCCATTTAAACGCGGTAACCCACAGCGGATCGCCGATGGCAGGCAGCGCCGTGGTGTAGGCGAATTGCACATAAGCGTCGAACAGTGGGTGAAACACCAGCGCCGCGAGGCCGATGACGCCTTCGATCAAGGCATAGCTGCGCAGCAGATTTTTCCAACGCGCCGAGCGTGCGCCGCACCACCACGAACCCAGCGCCATGCCACCCATGAAAATCGCCAGCACCAGGGTCTGCGCATAGGCGGCGTGACCCAGGAACAGCTTCAGATAGTGTGTCCAGATCGACTCGTAAATTAGCCCGGAAAAACCCGAGAATGCAAAAATCAGGAACAACAGGCGGCGTTGGGAATTCATAGTTCCAGGTCTCTACAATAGGGCTTCGCGTGACGGCATCGCTTTGATGACGACTTCGCGTTGCGGGAACGGGAAGGTGATGTTCTGTTGTTTGAAGGACTGCCACACGGCTAACAGAATTTCTGAATGCACATTGCCAATGCCGTCTTCCGGGTCGTTGATCCAGACGTTAAGTTCCAGGTTAATGCCGTTTTCGCCGAAGGCGGTCAGCAGACAACCGGGCGCCGGTTCGGCCAGCACCCGCAGGTTGGCATGGGCCACGTCGAGCATCATGCGCATGGCATGCGTGGGGTCGTCGTGGTAGCTGATTTGCACCGGCACTTTGATGCACACGTTGCGGTCGCTGTAAGTCCAGTTGGTGACTTCGGCGGTGATCAGATTTTCGTTGGGGATCAATATTTCCACGCCGTCGCGGCTGCGTACCACGATGTAACGCGCGCGCAATTCTTTGACTTGGCCAAAACTTTTGCCGACGGTGATGACATCACCGAGGCGGATGGAGCGCTCGAATACCAGGATAAAGCCGCTGATCAGATTGCTGGCGATGCGCTGTAAACCGAAGCCCAGACCTACGCCCAAGGCGCCGCCGAATATCGTCAGCGCGGTAAGATCGATGCCGACCGAGTTAAGCGCGATGAGCACGGCGAGTGTCAGCAGCAGAACTTTGCTGAACTTGGCCAGACCCAGGCGCGTGCCGGCGTCCAGATGCGGCGATTGTTGCAGCTTGCCTTCAATGAGTCGCGCGATCCACAGCGCCAACAGCAGCCACACTGCCACCGACACTGCCAGCTTGAATAATGTCAACACCGACACATGCGCTTGGCCGACGGTGAATGCGATCTCGTCCAGCCACGTCAGCAGCTCTGGCAGCCAGCCGACCAAGTGCAAAGCCACCAGCACCCAGATCACGGTGCCGATAACGTTTTCCCAGGTTTTCAGGCCACGCCCGGGGCCGAATGCGATTTGCAGCAGATACACCAGCGTGCGGATCGCCGCCAGCGACAACAGCACCGGCAATGCCATGTTAAGCACCGCCACTTTCCAGTGCGTGTGCATCAGCACGCTGCGGCCGATCAGCACGCCGGCCACCATCACGAGCGGAAAGGCGAGAATCTGCGCGGCACGCACCAGCATCTGTTGCAGGGGCGTGCGCGTTTGCGGCGTGGCTTGCTTGAAGTAGTCGTGCACGCGCCGATGCGTCAACCACGCCACGGCGGCGGCGATAATCAGCACGCCCAGTTGCATGCCGACGGTAGGTGAGGAGAGCACCGCGAACTGCTCTTGGATAAATGCACTAAACACATCGCCGGAAGAGTCCACGTCGCCTGCTGTCCTTAGTCGTTATCGTTAAGTGGGTGTGATTCTACTCATGGACGAGCTTCGGGAGCTACTGCCGCGTTGCGTACGCGCCGCTGTATTTTCCACAGCAGCAAGGGCACCGTGGTGGCGCAGGCCATCGCCAGCAGGCTGACCTGGCTCATGCCGATCAGTGCGCCGCTGGGTTGTGCGTTCAGTAGTAAGGCCGACACACCCGCACCCAGTGCGGCCGCTAGATTTTGTACCGCCGAGTTGGCCGACATAAAGCCGGCGCGTTCGTAATTTTGCGGCACGTGCGACAGCAGTGTGGTGCTGGCGATGTTGCGCGTCGACATCGCGACCATGAACAGAATATAAATTGCCAGCACCGGCAGCGGCCATACGCGCCAGACAAAGCCAAACCACAGACAGATCAACAACAGCACCGTACCCACCCACGCGACCGGCACGCTGCCATATTTATCGACATAGTGTCCGGTGGCGCGCATGGTAAAAAAACTGGCGACACCTCCGGCCAGGTACAGGATGCCCAAATGCTCGCGCGGGTAGTCCAGATTGAACTGCACAAACGCCGACAGGTTGGGGATGATCAGGAACCCGGCCAGCATTGCGGCGCCGGTGGCGCTGTAGGCAAGCAGCGGCGTGCTGCGCGTGAACAACGTCAAGAATTCCCAGGCTGGTCGTTGCCGCGCCGCCAACACATGGCCTTGAATGGGTGGCAGTAAGAGCCGTGCGGCGACCGCGACCAGAGCGCCAAATATTGACACACTGATGAACGGCGTACGCCAATCACCCCAATGCGCCAATTCCAGCGCGGCAGGCACGCCCAATACCGAGGCGGCGGAAAACGCGCCCATCACCGCACCCAGTGCGCGTCCACGCCGTTCGGCGGCAACTTGGTCGATGATCAACGTCATGGCCAGCGAGGTTGCCGGCCCGCCGAACATGCCGGCAACGATGCGTGCGGCGAGCAGCGTGTTCATGTCGGTGGCCAATGCGCCTGCCGCCGTACCGACGGCTAGGCCCAGCATCGCAACGGTTACGACCGTGCGCCGGTCGAAGCGATCCAGCCAGCCGACCACCAGCAAGGCCGAGATGGCCGCCGCCGCCGAATAGCTGGCGCCGAGCATGCCGATGTTGGAGGTGGCGATGCCCAACGCGCGCGCGTAGTCCGGCCCCAACGGCATCACCATCATGAAGTCGATGATGTTGATGAATTGGATGGTGCCGACGATTAAAATCAGCGTGCGTTCAGACAGCGAATGAATCACGGTAAATTATGTGGGTGGCGGTTTGGGCGTGTCTTTGTGCTCACCTGTCACCATGCCGGCGGTGATGGCGAAGCGCATTGCTTCGTTCATTGGCAGCTCGGCGAGTTTAACCGCCGAGCGCGGCACCAGCACCGTGTGCCCGCCGATCTGGTAGCTCAACGGTAAATACACGGCGACCAGATCGGGGCGCAGCGTTTTGTCGATAAAACCGACGTTCTCGTTGGTCAGAAACCCCAGCACCAGGATGTCGGGCTCGCCGATTTTAACGGTCACGACTTGGCCCATCTGCTTGCCCTTGGAGCTGGAGACAAACTTCATCAGATCGCGGATCGAGCCGTACAGGGTTTTCACCAGCGGCACTTTGGCCAGCCATGCTTCGCCCCATACAAACAGGTTGCGAATGACCAGGGCATTCAACAGCAGACCGACGGCAAAGACGATAAACAGACCGGCGATCAAACCCATGCCGGTCCAATAATAGCGCGGCGGAATGATCAGTTGTATTAGCCCGCCCAAGCGGGTTTCCGCGCCTGAGCCTAACCAGAACAAAATATAAATCGTGACCGCCATCGGCAGGATCGCGGCCAAGCCGGACAGAAATATTTTGCTGAGCGATTTCATGCGGACGTCTCGTGAGTGAACAGCGCGGGGCCGGGGGGTGTGGCGTTATCTTGCCGGTATTGTACTGAAGTTTGCGCGTTGCAGATGTGCTCGTTGTGGTCGCAAAATTGTGCCGGCAATTACCCCGCGTCTTTGTGCTTTATCCGCGCGTGCAGATCGGTTATATGTATTGCGCCCATCCAGTCGGGTCAATACGGTTTCGTTTGGACAAAATAAATCTCAACAGGAGTGCAGCCATGATAAGTAGCAAACAAGTAATCTCGTTCAGTTTGGGTTTGATGATCAGCGCCGCGACCGGTTTGGTGCAAGCGGCGTCAACCTCGCCAGCCGGGGCCGAAGTTTCGATTGTGTCGCCCAAAGACGGCGAGGTGGTGTCCAGCCCGGTGAAGGTGGTTTTCGGTGTGAAGGGTATGACGGTGGTGAAAGCCGGTACCGAACAAGCGAATTCCGGCCACCATCATTTGATCATCGACGCAGAGCTGCCCGCAGCCGATCAACCCATCGGCAAAGATGCGCAGCACGTGCATTTCGGCGCCGCGCAAACCGAAGCCACCGTTGAATTACCCAAAGGCAAACACACCTTGCAATTGATGTTCGGCGATCACGCACATATGCCGCATCAGCCGGTGGTGGCGTCGAAGAAAATCACTATTGAAGTTAAGTAACGCGTGCGGTAACCCTGCGGCAAAAAGTCCGCAGGGGTTTTTTCAAGGCCAAAATAAATTGTCAAGATTCTTCAAAGATTAGTCAGTGCTGTTTCCCGGCAGCCATCGACTAGTCATGAATCACCGGATGTCGTTTTGCGTAGGCGCGCCATGTAATCAGGGTTGCGACCGTGCACACCGAGAAGATCAGGCTTTGTGCTTCCCAAGTCAGTGCCGGCGCCAGCAGTAATACCAAGCCGGTGACTCCCGCCGCGACACCCATCCACAAAAAATACGCGGTGCCCGGGGCGGCAAATTCGATGAAGATCAACACGGCCGAGATCATCCACCATTGCCAGAAGGTCAAATGTTCAATGAAACCCATTGCGTAAAAGTCCTCCATGATTGGACGATAGTGGGGCGCCTAAGCTGTGCGGTGCCGCCGGTACGCGAAGAGAGGCGCTGAAGAAACTCATCCCGGGCTTCTTCAGCGAGTTTCGGCTCGAAGAGATCGAGCCTCACTACATCTTTCGAGCGCTGTGCGCTTGGAAAGATGTCGGTCGCTCCCTCGGCCGCCCGGTCACTCACCGGGTAAGTGAGATCATCGCAAAGTAAAGTGAATTCAAGCTGACTGAATTTCCGCGTCAAAACCATTCGCTATGCAACAGCCTGTCGCCGCCCTATCGTTGCTCACATCGCAGTCTCGAAAAGGAGCAACGTATGCTGCAAATTCGCAAGAGTGCAGAACGTGGCCATGCCGATCACGGTTGGCTGAACAGCTACCACACGTTTTCGTTCGCGGAATATTTTGATCCGCAGCAGATGGGCTTCAGCGCCTTGCGCGTGATCAACGAAGATCGCGTGCAACCCGGTGAAGGCTTTCCCACCCACGGGCATCGCGACATGGAAATCATCAGCTACGTGCTCGATGGCGCGCTGCAACACAAAGACAGCCTAGGCACCGGCTCGGTGATCCGCCCCGGTGACGTGCAGCGCATGAGTGCCGGCAGCGGCGTGCGCCATTCCGAATTCAACGCCTCGGCGGAACAGCCGGTGCATTTTTTACAAATCTGGCTGCAACCCAACCAACTGGGCGGCGCGCCCGGCTACCAGCAACAGCATTTTACGCCCGCAGAACTCAGCGGCCGACTGCGCCTGATCGCCGCGCCCGACGGCCGCGACGGCGCCGTAACATTGCGACAAGACGCCTGTATCTACGCGACGCGTCTCAACGGGGAGCAAGGCGTGACACATGTTGTGCCTGCCGGTCGCCGTGCCTACCTACACGTGGCACGCGGCAGCGTGCAGCTCAACGGGGTGTCGCTGGTGGCCGGTGACGGCGCGCGCATCGAGCATGCAACCACGCTGCACCTGGGTGCCGGCACCAACGCCGAAGCGCTATTGTTCGACTTGCCGTAGCGTGCGCCGCGTGCACCCGTTATTGTAGGATGAGCGCTGTTCGCGCAGCTCACAATTTTTTAAGGAGTGCCTGACGGAACAGCCGACGGGCGACGCCGCAAACCAATGCGCCTGACCTATCCAACTTCGACGAGGACTTACTGTCATGACACGACGCCCTGTTGCCCAAGTGATCGACACCGTGCAAACTCTGGAAGGCGGCGGTTTTCCCGTGCGCCGCCCGTTTCCGGTTGAGCAACTGACGCAGTTTGATCCGTTCCTGTTGCTTGACCACCTCGGCCCTGTCACTTGGGGGCCAGGTCAAGGCATCGGCGCGCCGGATCATCCGCATCGCGGTTTTGAAACCGTCACCTACTTGTTGTCGGGCGAAATGCAGCACAAAGATTCCGTCGGTCGCAGCGGCACCTTGCGTCCCGGCGACGTGCAGTGGATGACCGCCGGGCGCGGCGTGGTGCATTCCGAAATGCCCACGCCCGAATTCCAACGCAGCGGCGGGGTGATGCATGGCTTTCAACTGTGGGTAAATTTGCCCGCCAAAGAAAAAATGATGCCGTCGCGTTATCAAGACATCCCCGCCGCGCAAATTCCGGAAGCCACCAGCGCCGACGGCAAAGTAAAAGTGCGCGTGATCGCCGGCAGCGCCATGGGCAAACAGGCCGTGATCGAAGTCCGCACACCGATTATTTTTCTGCACTACACGCTGCGCGCCGGCGGCGAAGCCCAGCAAGACCTCCCGGCCGACTACAACGCGATGGTGTACGTTATCCGAGGAGAAGTTGCCGTGGGCGAGCCGTCGCGCAACGTACGTGAAGGCCAAGCCGCCTTGTTAGGCCCCGGCACCTGCGTGCAACTCACGGCGCAAACCGACACCGACCTGCTGGTGCTCGCCGGCGTGCCGCTCAACGAGCCGGTCGCACGCCACGGCCCGTTTGTGATGAACACGAGCGTGGAAATCCAGCAGGCGATCCGCGATTATCGCGAAGGGCGGATGGGGACGATTGCTTGAGAGCGCCTTGACGAAAAACCGTAGGTCGGGTTAGCGCAGCGTAACCCGACGCATTCGCACCGACCCATGCAACGTCGGGTTATGCCCGGATGGGCTAATCCGACCTACATAACTGACGCAAATTACACGCCCGAGCAAGGGAGAATTGTCAGTGTCTCTTCCGAGTGCGGCTGTCCGCGCGCGTATACACCGACACGATCTCGACCTTCCTTTTTCGCGAATGCCTTGGCCTTGTTGGCGAACTGCTGGATTTGAAGAGCAGTGAGGCGCTCTGATGCGTCAGCCGTACAGACTCCGATCGACACAGTTGGACCGGGGATGTTGATTGGACCGGGGATGTTGATTAGGTAAGTAATTCCTTTAAGCTCTTCTCGAAGTGAATCGAAAAAACGTACCGCTTCGGAGTAAGTCGCGCCCGGGAGTAGAACTAAGTATTCATCGCCGCCCTCTCGGTAAGCGAAACCACGCCCAAAAACAAATCCCTCAAGGACGCTCATAAAGCGTGGAAGAATGTCTCTGTCGACTTGCGTTTCCTTTCCTGGAAGGTCTTTATTAAATTTTCCGAAATTGTCTATGTCTATGTAGCCAACACTTACGGAACGATTGCGGAGCAAGCATTGCTTTCGAAAGTACCGAAGGTCTTTCATGAAGAGGGATTGGCTCATCAGAATGTGAAATTTATCGTCAAAGACTCGCAGTTCAAGTAGCGAGGCGGTACCCTGAATGCGCGTGATCGTCTCAAGGTTCAAGTAAAGTGATAAAGAAAAGGCTGGAATAGGTTTCACTAAATTCAGTGGTGGGCGACTCAGCACAGCTCGTCCAGCATCTAACTGCGCCTTAAGCAAAAGTTGTGGTTCCTCAAGATGTGATAGCCGGGCAGTTTCTTCCTGCCGCAGCGTAATTGTCTCGATATGCTCCTCAACGGCCAGCCGCAGAAACGGGAGAGCTAGAGTAGGAATTTCGCAAGGTAGCGGGCTCCCATTTTTCGTCTGATTGATGAGATGCCTATCGAGCGCATGCAAATGGCCACAGGCAGATTTTAGATCGTCTGGTACCCAGCTATTCGGCATCTGGGTAGCGATCTCTTTTTGGATTTTTTCAAGGCTGCTGCACAAGTCTCTCGCAGCTTCTTTCGCGAAGGAAAGCTCGCTTTCGTTACACAGCAGGTTTTCGTTCATCAGATTCTAGGCCATGAGTTTTTCGCTGCATAGATAGTACAGTAGGTTGGATTGATTAACCCATGTTGTGTAGACCGGGTACCTTCCAGAAAATATTTAGCGATAGCTATGTTGATCGGTCTGCCGCAGCCTCTGCTTCCGGCCACAGGCGCGGAAAATAAAATCGCAGTGCGTTCAATGGCACGCCGAATCCAACCTTACCCTTGCTTGAAGCGGACCGCAGCAAGCCTTGTTTCAAGCACGCTGCCAGCAACCGGTCCGCCGTGCGATCAGCTAGCCCGGTCATGCGTTTCCATTCGCCGCGTTCGATTTCGCCGGTCAGAAATACGTGGTACAGCGGGGTGGCTGCTTCGGCGCGTAAGCCCGAGTCGGGTTGCGCGGCGAGAAAATAAACGCAGGCTTCGATTCTTTGCTTCATTTGCGTCAAATCCAGGATGCCGCGCATGAAGGTCGCCTGATCAAGACAGATTTCCAGCCAGAATTTTATCCACGCACACAACGCCGTTTGACTTAAGTTCCCGCGCCCGTCGGTATCGCCACGGCGGGGTGCGTCGGCCTCAGCCAAGTGGGCGTAGTAATCCGCTTGGCGGCGTGCCAGTCCGCGCAGCGGTGACCAGACGCCGTTAGTGAGTCCCATCGCGATCAACACTAGATACGAATGTAAACGTGCGGCACGTCCGTTGCCGTCGCGGAACGGATGAATCCAGGTCAGGCGATGATGTGCCGCCGCCACAGCGATCAAGGCGCGCTCGCCGTCGGGCACTGCGTGATAGCCCAGCGCCCAGCGGTCGATTAACTCTGGTAGCACGGCCGGAGCGGGTGCTACGTGGTTGCCGACGCGCACGCTGCGTGCGCGCAACGCGCCCGGCATCACCACGTCGCCCTCCGCCGTGGTGCGATCAGGTTCGGATATCTGCGCGTACAAGTGCTGGTGAATTGCGCCAAGCTCATGCGCAGAAAATAACTCGCGCCAGGGACGTCCGGTCCAGGTGGATTTACCCCACGCTTCGGTGCGCATATGTGCGAGCGCCAAGCGTTGCCGCCGCGCGAGGTCGGGATCGGCGTCGTAGTCATTGGCCAACGCGCGCTCGATATCGGCAGGCAAGGTGTGTTGCCCTTCGATCTTGTTGGTGTAGTAGCTGTTCATCGCGCGCAACAATGGCGCAATGCCGATGAGAACCTGCGGATGCGCAAGCCCGGAGCAGGCTAGGCTTGCTTTCACCACCGCGTGCGCCAGCTCCGATAATTCGGCGGGCACCGGCTCGGACGGCAACAACGGTTCAATGCTGGAGAGGTTGTCCCTTGTCATGGGGATGAGACCGAAATTGGCGGATCGAAGCGATAATCTAACTGATTGCCAGGAAAGAAAAAACAACCAATTTGGCGAGCGAGATGGCGGACTATTTGGCGAATCACCCGAGTGCGTCGCTACGTCAAGCCATGCGTCAACCTCCCCAGCGTCATCAACGCCCACTCCAGTTTGTCATCCCACGGTTGGGCGCAGTTCAGACGGATGCAGTTTTGATATTTTCCGCGGGCGGAGAACAACGGGCCCGGTGCGACGCTGATGTTTTTTTCTAACGCACGCGTGTGAAGTTCCAGTGCACTGACTGGTTCGGGGAGTTCCACCCACAATACGAACCCGCCTTCGGGATGTGTAGACCGGGTACCTTCTGGAAAATATTTGGCAATGGCGTGGATGGTGCGCTCGACTTGCCGGGCGTACTGCGCGCGCACGTTGCGCAGGTAGCGGTCGTAGCCGCCGCGCGCGAGAAACGCGGCGATGGCTTGTTGCGGCAGCGTCGCGGTGGCCATGGTGCTGACGTATTTTAAATGTTCCACCTGCGCCAGATATTTTCCCGGCGCGACCCAGCCGACGCGGTAGCCCGGCGCGAGCGTTTTTGAAAACGACGAGCACAGCAGCACGTTGCCTTTGCGATCGAACGCCTTTGCGGTTTTGGGGCGTGGGCCGCGAAACGGCAAATCGCCGTAAATGTCATCTTCGATCAGCGGCACGTCATGCTCGGCGAGCAATTTCACCAATTGGCGTTTGTGGGTTTCCGGCATGCACGCGCCGAGCGGATTATTAAAGGTCGGAACCAGTAAACAGGCTTTTACTGTCCAGCGTTCCAGCGCCAGGCGCAGCGCGTCGAGGCTGATGCCGTCGCGCGGATGAGTGGGAATTTCCAGTGCCTTCATGCCCAGGGTTTCGATGGCTTGCAGCGTGCCGTAAAACGCCGGCGAGTCGATCACGATGGTGTCGCCGGGTTGCGCAACCGCGCGCAGGCACAACGTGACCGCTTCCAAACAACCGCTGGTGGTGACAATTTCATCCGGCCCGAACGTACAACCGGCATCCGCCGCACGCCGCGCAATCTGCACGCGCAGTTCGCGGCAGCCGGGCGGAAAGTCATAGTGCGCGCCGCTGTCGGGGTGATTACGCAGCCACCCTGCGAGCACGCGGTTCAACGCGCGGATCGGCAAAAACTGCGCATGCGGTGCGGCGACGCCGAACTGCACCACGTCGGTCCGCGTGGTTGACTTCAGCACCTTCATCGCCAGCTCGCCAACGCTCACATTGGTGGGTGTCGTGGCGGGACGTGACATTTGCGGCTGCGCCGGCGGCGCCCATAAGCGCGCACGCACGTAGTAGCCGGATTGCGGCCGGGCTTCCAGCACGCCCTCGCTTTCTAGGCGCGTGTATGCCTCGATCACCGTCGATGGGCTCACCCGTAATTGCGTGCTCAGGCGCCGCACCGACGGCACGCGCTCGTCCGGGCGGTACACACCCTTGCTAATCTGCTCTTTGAGTTGCAGCGCAACGCGCTCGTAAAGATGACTCATGCTTGGGATTCCCCGATACAGATGACCGTAACAACCACCGGCACAGATTAAGTTTAAATAAAACTGTAACGCTTCAAATAAGTATGTCGTGAATCTGTACTGTTCACAAGGCGTCGCGTAATTTCTCTGCTGCGATAGTTATGCAGCACAGGAGGTGAGCATGCGGCCCGAACCTGATCAAGTGAATTGCCTTGGCGCACTGTGGCGCGGCATTGCCACGTGGTACCGGCGTGACGCACTGTACCGTGAGTTGGCGGCGCTCGATGAGCGTGGACTCAAGGATATTGGCATCACGCGCAGTGATATCCCGGCGGTGATGGCAGGGAAGTTTTGGCGCGGCGGTGAGGCGCGCGATGGCGCGGGTAAAGTGTGTGAGAGTGCACCCAGCGTGTTATCGCACGATACGCCACGACGGTAAATTATTCAGGAGATTAAATATGACAACACCCGCGTACTGGCTCAACGGCCAAATTGTGCCGGCAGCGCAAGCCTGCATCCCGCTCACTGATCACGGCTTGCTGTACGGCGACGGCGTGTTCGAAGGCATCCGGTTTTATCATGGTCGCGCGCTGCGTTTGGCGGAGCATCTTGAGCGGTTGTCGCGTTCGGCGCGCGCGTTGTGTTTGGCGTTGCCCTGCGACGCGCACGCACTGACGCTGGCGGTGGTCAAAACCATCGCGGCCTTCGGTGGCCCAGAGGGTTATCTGCGCGTGGTGGTCACCCGTGGCACGGGCAAGCTTGGCCTTGATCCGAAGTCATGCGCACGCCCCAACCTGTTTATCATCGCCGACGAATTGGCCATGGTCAGCGCGCCGGTTCGCGCGCGGGGTGCACGTGTCATTATTTCCGCCACGCGGCGGTTACCGCCGGACGGTCTGGACCCGCGCATCAAGTCGCTCAATTATCTCAACCACATCCTGGCGCGCATCGAAGCCGCCAACGCCGGCGCCGACGAAGCGATCTTGCTCAACGCGCAAGGCCGTGTGACCGAAGGCACCGCCGACAACGTGTTCATCGTGCGCGCCGGAGCGCTGTGCACGCCGCCGGTCAGCGACGGCGCGCTGCAAGGCATCACGCGCGCCTTGGTCATGGAGCTGGCGACTGCATTGGGTATCGCGTGCGCGGAGGTTTCGCTGGGCGCCTACGATCTTTACACGGCCGACGAATGTTTTCTCACCGGCACCGGCGCCGAGTTGATTCCGGTGCGGGAAGTGGATGGACGCATGTTGATGTCAAGCCCAGGTCCGGTGTACACGCAGGTACAGCAGGCGTTTCAGAATTTGGTGCGGCGGGAATGTAAAGCAGGCCAATAAAGGTAAAGCTAGGCAAAGCCAGCGCATCAGTGCCGTCTGCTTGTAGGGCGGCGTACTCGTCGCGAAGTACACGGCCCCTACAAAAAATCTTTGCTCACACGCGCATTAGACCGCCAGCTTAAGTTCGCACATGGCGAAGATAGTCATATGGATTTACGGAGCGATGACGATACGCGTGGCCAGCCCGCGCGTACTGAGGTCATCAGTCGAGTACAGGCTGTAATTTCCGGCGTTGTCGTATATCGCCACGTTCTCGACACTCCAGTTACCGCTCTCTGACAGCGTGCTGAGCACCGCACTGTTGATTTGTGCATTGACACTGACAGGATGTTGTCCGGCGTAGTCGCCCCACAGCGTTAGTAATTGGTTCGATGGACCACGCACGTCGACGCGAATTTTCTCAATACCGGATGCGTTATCCGCAGCGCTGACGGCGATGCTCATGCGCGCGCCGCCGGCACTGACATACAGGTTGGGCGTGAGTACCGCAAATGAAGTCAAGATCGGCGCTATTGCATCGCTGCTGGCGTTGCTGACTAGCAGCGTGTTGCTGTAGCCCAATGTCACAAGTTGGCTTGCGAGCTGGGTGCTGTTGCCGGCGTTGTCGACCAGCAGTACGCCGAACACTGTCCATGTGCCTTGTTCCAGATAACTACTGAGTATCGGTGTATCGACTTGCACTGTGGCGCTCGCGGGATGGTTGCTGATTGCACTGACTGCCGACACCAGCGTACCGCTGGCGCTGATGAAATCAACTCGTACTGATGCAACCCCGGACCCGCTGTCGGACAGCGTCACTTGCGTGCTGAACTTGGCGGTGCCACTGGATGGATCGACGTTGGGTGTGCGTAGGGCAAACGATGTCAGGCTAGGCGCGGTAGCATCGCTGCTGCTGTTCGTCACAGTAATAGCGTTGGGCAGGTTCGCACTCACCAAGTCGGCGTTAGTCAGATCGAGCCGATTGCCGGCTTCGTCGAAAATCGTGATTCCGCTGATCGTCCAGAGCCCGGCTTCGCTATAGCCGTTGAAGGCGGCCACGTCCAGGCGCAGCGAACGCAGCAGCGGGTGATCACTGAAGCTGTGCGCATGCGTGACAAATTGTCCCGATGGACTGCTCAAGCTGATACGCACACGCTTCACACCCGAGGCATTGTCGGCCAGCGTCATTACATAGCTGGCGGTGATCTGGTTGGTGCCGATATCGACATTTGCAGTCGGCAGGTTGAAGGCCAACAAGCGCGGCTTGATACCATCCGAGCCAGCGGCGAAGCAATCGCGTAACAGCGTCTTGGGTGTCGAAGTGCGGACGAACATGTCGGTATGCAGCCACGATTCGATGTGGTCCTCCACGCTGTCGTTGTCGGTGTCGCCTTTGAATAGCACGCTGGCCGCCGTGTTGTTGATATCGGCGGGCACCGACGACGCCAGATTCGGATCGCTGCCAAATGCGCGTTCTACATCATCCGCATAACCGTCGCCGTCGCTGTCGGCCAGGATCAATCCGCCGCTGCCGCAGGCTTGCTCCGTGCTCACGATGTGCACGTTCACGGTTGCGGTGTTCGAGGTCGAGGTGCCGTCATTGACTTTAAATGTGAAGGCATCGTTGCCAACGATATGCGCGGCAGGTGTGTAAATAAAGGCACCGCTGCCGGCATTGACCGACACGGAGCCCAGGTTCGGTTGTCCAACCACGCTGTAAGTCAGTGTTGAGCCTTCAGCATCGTTACCGACCAGCGTGCCGCTAAAACTGACATTCTTGAACACCGTGACGTCATCATTCACTGCAATCGGTGCGACATTCGATGCGTTGATGCTGATGCTTAGCGTGGCAATGTTAGAGTCGGCGGTGCCATCGTTGACTTTAAATGTAAAGGTGTCCACACCGGTGGCATTAGCATTCGGGTAATACACATAGGCACCGGTGCTGGCATTGCTCAAAACCATGGTGCCCAGTGCGGGTGCGCCGACCACGGAATAAGTGAGTGCGTCGCCATTCGCGTCGGCCGTAATTAAAGTGCCAGCGTAGACAATATTCTTGGTGACTGCAGCGCTAGCGGAGTAAGCCACCGGCACGCCGTTGTTGGCGATGACCGTGAAGCTCACCGTCGCGGCGAGCGAGTCGGTTTTGCCATCGCTGACGGTAAACTGGAAGTTGTCGGCGCCCAAGGCATGCGGCGTGTATACGAAGGCGCCGGTAGCAGCGTTGCCAAGTGTAACTTCGCCCTTGCTTGGCTGGCGCGAAATACGATAAGTCAGTGCGTCGCCATTGGCATCGACAGCAGCCAAAGAGCCTGATTTTGACATATCCAGGGTGGTTGTATAATTTGCGCCATTAGCCACGGGTGAGGTGTTGGCCAGCACCGTAACGTTAGCGGCAAAGCCCATGGCGGCAATATTGCTGGCGACCACTTCGCTCAGCCCCCCGCCGGCCTTACGTTTGACCAGCAGATCAACGAAGGTCCATAACCCGGGTTCAAGTGGCGTGGTTGCGGTCGTGATGGATTTAGACGTAAAGATAGGATACGCACTGCCCGAAACAGCGGTGGCGAATCCGATGGATTGACCCGACGGCCCTTTGAGGGTGACGCGCACTTCGCTGATGTCGGTGGTTGGTCTGGACAAGGTGACCGCCGCCGTGAGCAGCACATTTGCGTCGTTTGCGCTGACGACTGGCGTACGCACTTCGAAATTATCCAGCCCGATCAGCGGCAAAATTTGTACGCTGACGGTGCCGATCCGCGAGGTGGAATTACTGTCGTGAGCGGTAAAGGTAAATTGGTCGCCGCCCAGCGCACCGGCTTTCGGTGTGTACTGGAAGGTGCCAGTGGAATTAATCAAGGTCGCCGTGCCCTGGGCGCCGTTGCTCGCGATGGTGTAGACCAGCGTTTCGCCGTCTGCATCGGTCGCGTGCAAATAATCGATAACGGATTGGCCGGTGGTGACGGTGATCGTACTGTCCTCCACCAGCGAGGGGTCGGCGGCTGCGATTACTTCCACCGACACTGCTGCAATGTTCGATGTAACTTTGCCGTCGTCGACCATGAAAGTGTAGCTGTCGGTCCCATTGAAGTCGGTGTTCGGCGTATAGCTAAAGGTACCGGCCGCCGCATCGATGAGTTTCACACGGCCGTGCGCAGGTTGTGCGACCAGCGTGAACAGCAACGCATCACCGTCGGCATCGCTGCCGCGCAGGGTGCCGCTCACGGTCTGATCTTCATTGGTGCTGATGCTTGACGAAACAGCGACCGGAGCAATGTTGCGTTTGCCGCCGGTGTTGCCACCGCCTGCTGCTTTTACCGTGAGCGTAACCCCGTAACCCAGGCTTGTTAAATCTTGTGTTGACCAGTACGTGACATTTCCAGCGGCATCCGCCGCCATCAACGCATAGATTGTCCAGACGCCGGCCTGCGCCTTGCTGTTAAACGCTTCGGAGCTGATTGAAGTCGACAAGCTCTTGATCGGGTTGCTGCTGTGATAGTTACCCAACAGCATTTCGCTCGATGGTCCGGTAAGTACTACCACTACATCGCTGATGCCGGAGTCATTGTCACTGAGTGCGACGCTATAGACGGCGCTGATGTTGCCGGGTGTGGGGTCAATGCTCGTCGTCAAAATAGAAAAGCTCGTCGCTGTTGGTGCTGCGGTATCGGGTTTGCTGGTGATGACTTGCAGCGTGCTTGGCCAACCGCGTGCACTCAGAGCGGCGGTATTAAATTTTAGCGGGTTGCCAGCACTGTCGATCACCGACACTTCGCTGATCGTCCAGGTGCCGGGCTCGACAAACGATTCCAATGGTTGCGAACTGAGCGTTTGCGTGACTGACGTTAAGTCGTCGCTGCGAATCACCTCACCCCAGCGGAACACCCCGCTTGGGCTGCGCAACGCGACGGCAACGCGTTTGATGCCGGAGCGATTGTCGGCCAGCGTTAAGCGGAAGGTTGCAGGCGCGCTGGCGCTGCTCACGTCGAGCGTGGGTGTCAGAATTTCGAAGTTACTGGCCGTGGGGGCCGAGCTATCGGCATTGTTGTTGCCGACGGTTAGCGTAGTCGGCAAGCCACGCGCCTTCAAGTCATCGGTGGTTAATGTCAATGACTGGCCCGATGCGTCGGTGATTTTCAATTCCGTGACGGTCCAGAGGCCCGCTTCGGCGTAGAGCGAGAACGTGGCAGTGGAGAGTTGCGCGGCCAGCACCAGCGGTTTGTCGCTGGGGCTGAGCATGGCTTTGTGTTCAATGCCGGTTGGGCTTTTGATACGCACGATGACCTGGTTGATGCCCGCTGCGTTGTCGATGACGGTCAGTGCGAATTTCGCGACCGCACTGCCAGCGCTGGCGTCGACCGTGGGTGTGACGATTTGGAAGGCTTGCAAGTGCGGTGTTGCAGTGTCGCGACCCGAGTTAAAACAATCCGGCAGGCCCTTTAGCGTGGATGCGGTCGGCACCGATCCGGCGCTGCGCGGGTCGCTCTTCAGCCACAGTTCGACTAGATCAGAGTAGCCGTCGCTGTCGTGATCGTCGCTGAACGCAATACCCAGCGCCTTGCCGTCCATGCCATAGGGTGTGGATGCAGCGCTGTTGATGTTGGTGCCGAACGCGATCTCGACAAAGTCAGCCCAGCCATCAGCGTCGGTATCTTTGCCGCTGTTGGGGCCGAGGCACAGCGTGCCCAGCGCGGTGATAGTCGCATTGACTGTGATCGCCGCCGACTCTTTGTCGCCGTCGCCGACTTTAAAAGTAAAGTAATCATCACCCGACACGCCGGATTTAGGTGTGTACACAAATACGCCGGTTTTGGCATTTGAAATTTCCGCCGTGCCAAGCTTGCCATTAGCGACGATGCTGAAAGTAAGTGGATTCGCGTCACTGTCGCTGCCGGTAAGAACACCGCCGTAAGCCACACCTTCGAACACGCTGATTCTTTGCGCATTGCCGATGGGGGCATGATTCACCGCCAACACCGTGAGGCTGACTGACGCGGTATTTGACGTGCTGGTGGCGTCATTGACTCGATAGGTAAAGTTGTCAGCACCCAGATCGGCGGCGCCGTTGGGTGTGTAAACCACATTGCCGGTATTTGCAGTAAGCGTAAGTTTGCCGCGCTTGGGCTGAGTCACAATGCTATAGAGCAGCGCATCGCCGTCCACATCGAGGCCGGCCAGTTTAATGGTGCTCGCCTCGTCGGAATGGAGGCTCAGTGGTCCCATGTCGTTTGCGGTTGGGGTGTCGTTAACGTTAGTGATGACAACTGGAACCCTCAGCGGAGTTGACTCCAGCGCTCCGTCGTAGCTGCTAAAATAAAAACTGTCGTTGCCAGTCGCATTGGGCTTGGGGGTGTACACGAACTCACCGGTATTTGCGTTGGTGATGACGACGTCGCCCAAGGTCGCTTGTGCGATGAGATGGAAGCTGAGCGCATCACCATCAATGTCAGAGCCGGCGAGCTGGCCGCTCTTGGGGATATCTTCAATCACACTCAAGCTGCCGGAGAAGCGGGCCACGGGCGCGTCGTTGACATTGGTTATGGTGACTGTGACGGTGGCGGAATTGGAGTCGACATAGCCGTCGTTGGCGACATAGGTGAAGGTGTCGGTGCCCACAACATCTTTGTTCGGTGTGTAAGTGAACGCGCCGGTTGCGGCGTTGGTCACGACCGCCGTGCCACGGCTGCCGTTGCGTGCAAGCGTGTAGCTCAGCGCTTGTCCTTCTTCGTCGGTCGCGCTGAATACACCGTTCACCGAGGTTTCTTCCGGTGTAGTAAGCGCCAGGGCTTGAGCATTGGGCGGCAGGTTTTCCCAAGTGACGACGATGGTAGCAGTGGCAATGTTTGAGTCATGGCTGCCGTCGTTGCCTTTGAATTTAAAGCGGTCGGTATAGCTGGTTTTGCCGTCATTCGGGCCGGTTCCAGGATTGGCGCCGACAATAATGTCAATACACGCGGTGCTGATGTTCTTGCTCTGCCCGACGTTGCCGGTGACACACACTTGGAAGGTGCCTTCATTAGTGCTGACGAAGCTTGCGTGGCGGATATCACTGGGGTCGGGTGTTGCGTTCTTCCAGGAATAACCGCTGAATTTTGCTGCGTTGATGCTGGCCGACACCATGAGGTTAACGGTATCGCCAGGCGCGACGATGTAACGGTCGGCGCACAGTTTGAGCACGGGTACGTCATTGTAGCTACCCAGATCGATAGTATCTGTCTGGTAATGGCACGCCTTGGTACCTCCGGGTATGTAAACGAAGCGCCCTGTCGGTTGATCGAGTGCGACACCGCCGTTGCGAGGCTCACTGACCAAGCTGTAATCGACGTGGTCGCCGTCCTCGTCACGCGTGCGCAATTGCCCGGTCAGGATTTTGCCCGGGCGCATTTTGAAGGTGTCGTCGCTCGCCACAGGTGCGCGATTACGCACGTCGACGGTGACATCGTCGCTGGCTTGCGAGTCGCCGTCCGAGACCGTCAGGCGCGCGCTATAGCTACCGGCAATTCCAGCCGTGAAGGTTGCCTTGGCGGCGTTAGCATTACCCAGCGTGCCGCTTTCGCTAGTCCACAAATAGGCCAGGTTTTTGCCACTGAGGGTCCGGCTGCGGCTGCCGTCGAGCAGCGCGGCAACATTGCGGAACGTAGTTTGATCCGCACCGGCGTTGGCGGACAAGGCACCCGCTTGGCGTACTTGCAAGGTCAATTCGGTGGTGTCGGTGTGGGTGCCTTTGCTGGCGCTCAATTGCACAACGTAGTTGCCGGCTTTGTTGGTATTGAAATTAGCGCTGACAGCGCTGCTATTCACGATGCCCGGCGCGGCACCACCCGGTTGCGAAATGATGCTCCAGGCCAGTGTATCGACGGCCGAGCCGTCGGTAGTGGTGCTGATTGAAGTGAGTGTGAAGCTGGCATTGCCGCCGCTCAATACCAAGTTGTCGGCGCTACTTTTGGCCAGCGCAATCGGCAACACGTCGTAAACTTCGATTGAAATGATGTCGCTGTCTTCGCTGTCCACAGTCAATTTAAGCGGATAAGTTCCCACCACTGCGGGCGCTTTCCATGCGGTTTCTTGCGCTGCGACATCGCTGAAAAAACCGGAGCCGGACCACATATAGTGCGTGGCGCCAACACTTGCGGCCCCGGACAAGCGCACGATGCTATTCACCGCGACGCGATAACTGGCAGCGCGCGCCACGGCATTGATCGGGTCTTTCACTAGAATGCGCACGCAGTCGGTGCTGCTGTCGCTAGCGCCGCTGATTTCGCCTGAGGCACACACCAAGTAGCTGCCGGTGGTTGGTTTATTCAGCTCGGCTGAACTGCGGTCACTATCGACGCCGTTCCAGGTGTAGGCGAAAAAGCGTCCGGGATTGACGCTGCGTGCGGTGCTCAGTGTTGCGGTCTCATTTATGCTGACGCGGTATTTGTCGGCATCCAAAATCATCAGCGCGGCGTTGCTATCGGAAGCGTGCACCCGCGCCACATGACTGAACACACGGTCAGCGGATTCAGGTAACAATGTCGGCGCGAACAAACTCTGCAATACGTTTTTGCGCACGTAATTTTTCAGGTTGGAATCACTGTGGTTGTCCACGACCACGCTGGCGAGCGCGGCAAGTTGTGCCTCGTCGGCGCGCGTGAAACGGTCTTGATTGGCGGCGAGCAGGTCGCGCTCGTGCTGTGCTAGTGAACTGTCCGGTGCATTGTCGTGTTTGCCATTGCCCATGGCCTGGTTCAACTCGTCGGCGTCCACTTGCGCCGCGAGCGCGGCAAAGCTTGTGCTTACGAAACCTTTGTCGTCATTCGGTAAATTGTGGATTTTTTCCAAGCCCTTGGCCACAGCTTCGGACAATGCATTGATGTCGCTGCCGTTGTTGACAGTTTGTGCGCTGATCGCGTCGACCCGGCGTGTACGTTTGAGCAGAGCGTAACTGTCGCGGCCGGCGTTGCCGCTGTTTGCGGGCAGGTAGTCGAACTCACACAACACCAAAATCATGTTGGCGTTCTTGGGTACATCTTTTTTTGCAAGTCGCACGCTGTAGTTGCCCGAAGCATCGACGGCGACGCCACGGCAGTCGGTGCTGGCGTTGTTCGAACCGTCTGGATCGGCGCAGTTTGCCGCAGCATTACTGGGTTTGAGCAACTTGCCGGAGACATCGTAAACGTAGACGAATTTTTTTGACTCCGCCCAGGCGGACGCGCTGGCGCTCATGATCAGCAGGCTTGCTACAGCAAGCAGGAGCCTTGACGCGACTTTATTAATTGTGTGCATGTTAATTGCTCATGGTGTTGCGGCTAATCGGTTAAGCGCGACCGTTGATTACGGTGTCGTCGGTTGCCGGCGCCGGATTTTCAGGCGTTGCCGGAGTAGTCGAGGATTTTTTTTCATCGGTGCCGCAGCCTGACATAAGGCTGCCGAGCAAGATCAACACGGTGGCGGCTACCTGTAGCGAACGGTTTTTCGTGGACGGAGTTGGTAGAGACATGGCGTGGTGATCCTGAATTGTGGTTGAGCGCGATAGCGCACTTCGCATGAATTGGCGGCCATGATGTGAAAAAACTTTTGAATTATTTTTTGTAATGCTTCGGACATATCTGCGCATGTGGAGGTGGTTATTCCGCAAACGTCTTAATGTGATTTACCGGGTGTGCCGCTAAGTCTCTGAGCCTAAGTTACGCCACCGAGAAGCACGGTCATGATGCGCGTTACCTCGCCTCGTTTATCGTTGGTATGCAGCTTGTTGACTGCGGGTTGTGTGCAAAATGCCGGTAGCCGCGCATCGGATGCTTCAGGTGCAACTGCGTCGGCCACCGTGTCAGTGCTGACAACGCCGTTGCCACCAACATCAGCGATTCCAAAGTGCCTCATTCCATTTCCAATTTAAAACGCAACTAGGCGCCCCGCTGCAGACAGTGCAGTTGCACGGCAAGGCGGAGCAACAACGTATCGTTTTAAATTGGAAATGGAATTACGTTGTCCAACGACAGCGTCGCGCAGACGCAAACCTTGCCCAATCCAGTGACCCTGGGCGGTTATGTGAATGGCGCGGGTAAAGGCGTGGCCAAAGACATCCGGCACGATTGAACCGTTGCGTGGATGCGCAGTCAGATCTACTGCGGCTTCGCATCACAGCAAGGAGATCACCATGAGCAATAGTAAAATACTCAACACCCTGTGGCACGAGTGGTTGCGGCCCGTCGCGTTAGTGGCCGCCGTGATGCTGCCGTTTCGCTCCGCCATCGCCGACTGGAACGTGGTGCCCACCGGGTCGATGAATCCCACCATCGTCGAAGGTGATCGCATTTTTATCAACAAGCTGGCCTACGATCTAAAAATTCCCTTCACTACCACGCACCTCGCGCAGTGGGCCGATCCGCAACGCGGCGAGATTGTTGTGTTCTACGCGCCCGACGATGGTCTGCGCTTGGTGAAGCGCGTCATCGGTCTGCCGGGCGACGTGCTCGAACTGCGCGACGAGCGCATGACCATTAACGGTGTGGCGCTGAGCTACGCGCCGCTGCCGGGCAGCGACGCAGCAACGGTGTATGCGCGCGAGCTACTTGGCGAACATCCGCGCACGTTGCAGATTCAGCCCGAGCTGCGTGCCATGCGCAGCTTCGGCCGCGTGACTGTGCCGCAAGGCAGCTACTTCATGATGGGTGACAATCGCGACAACAGCCGCGACTCACGTTACTTCGGTTTTGTGCCACGCGCTCAGATCGTCGGACGTGCCCTCGCGGTGGTCGCGTCGCTGGACCCGGAACGTTATTACCTGCCACGCACGGAGCGCTTTTTCAAATCGCTGCCGTAAGGCGTGGTGTGTTTTAACAGCAACAACGCAAGCCTGACCCGCCTCTGTTCTTAAATCGGCGTAAATTTCAATTTCAGGACTCGGTTTTTGATGCCACCAAACCCGATGAGAACGATATGCACAACTACGCGGCTGTTCGTCAGTGGCACGTCTCGTTTGATCGCGCCAGTTTTCAATGAGCTGACTTGGTGTAGTTTCCGCCGTCATTGGGGTGTACTAAACAGGGCTGCTGTGATGCTAAGGGCTCCATTATTGACCGAAGCGGTTTAGTGCACCAGACTGTCGTAATATA